>JACRFR010000014.1 GCA_016212635.1 Candidatus Liptonbacteria bacterium
GAGTGTCATCCCGGGCTTGACCCGGGATCCAGTGACTAAGAAAACCTGGATTCCGGCTTTCGCCGGAATGACAAACCTGGGGTTTTCGAACAGCGCCGCCCCGAGTTGATAACTCCGGAACTGCAATATACACTAAAGCCGGATCGGATTTGGGGTCTGTAGTTAAGTGGTATAACGGCGCATTTTCACCCCGTTAGACACATGGGGTAAGGGCCTATGGTCTAGTGGTAGAACGCCACATTCGCATTGTGGAGACGGCGGTTCGATTCCGCCTAGGTCCACAGGAATAAAGTGTCTAACGGGGCCCGCCGATGAAACTATTTACTTAACCCGCCGGAAAGGTTGGGTTAGAAAACGCCAAACCTGGGCCCGTTCGTCCGGGCGGCGCAGGATATGAAGCACGGTCGGCAAAATCGATAAGAAGATTATACCGAGCACGATCGGCAGAAGATACCGGTCAATGTTCGGGATCGCGCTCCCCAAACCGTAACCCACCGTCGCGACCCCCACTCCCCAAAGTAAGCCGCCCAGGAGGTTATAGGCCAGGAAGCGCGGGTAGTTCATACGGCCCACGCCGGCCAAGATGGGCGCGAAGGTGCGCACGATCGGCATGAAGCGGGCCAGAATAATGGTCATGCCTCCGTGCTTTTCATAAAAATCGTGGGCGCGATTCAAATGGTCCTTGTGGAACAGGAGGGAGTCTTCTTTGCGGAATATGGCGGGGCCGACCCGGCGGCCGAAAGCGTAACCCACGCTGTCGCCCAGGACAGCCGCGACAAAAGAACCGGCCGCCAGGATCGCGATATTTAAATAGCCCTGGGAAGCCAGGAAGCCGGCGGTGAAAAGCAGGGAGTCTCCGGGCAGGAAAAAACCGATGAACAAGCCGGATTCCGCGAAGACCATGAACCACACGCCGAGATACCCGACCGCTTGGACTAACCAGACCAGGTCAACGCCTAAAAAATACAGGTGGGGCATAGACAGTGGAAGGAATTGTACCTTATCTCGCTTTGGTTGCCAAAAAAAGCGGACTGGGTAAACTATACGGGCCAGGAAAACCAGCGGGCCGTAGTATACCGGTAGTACATGCGCTTCGGGTGCGTAGAGACCGGGTTCGATTCCCGGCGGCCCGACACTTAGTTTTTCTTAACGAGGAACGAGTTTAGAAAAACTTGTGCCCCACCCAGCAGGGCGAGACTATTGGTCTTATAGGACAAATATGACTTATTAGTCCTATTGACCCTGTAAAACCCAGCCAGGCGGGGCAGTTGCACATGAGGAAGGTCGGAGCGAAGGAGGGCGCAAATTCCAGAACCCCCTCTAACTCCCCCTTGGAAAGGGGGAGGACGAATCAGTCCCTCCCCTTTTCTAAGGGGAGGTTAGGTGGGGTGGGTCAGTCCCTCGAGGTCGGGCCTTAAGGCCCCCCAAGGCCCGACCTCCCGAAATTAAGGAATCTTGACCCCCTCTCACTCCCCCTTGGAAAGGGGGAGGACGAATCAGTCCCTCCCCTTTTCCCAGGGGAGGTGAGGTGGGGTGGAATTCTCTTCAATAAACTGCATCAGCGCCGCGAGCACACCGCCCAAATTTTGCATCACTTCGTGATTTGTGAAACGTAGACATTGGATACCTACGTCTGCTAGATATTTCGCTCGCTTTTCATCGTATCGTTCCGCTGCTTCTCCTGCGTGAGAATCACCGTCAATCTCAATTGCAAGTTTGAGTTGGGGAGAATAAAAGTCCAAAATAAAATTTCCAACGCCAAATTGTCGCCTAAATTTTTGTCCTAATACTTGTTTGCCCCTAAGCTTAGACCACAACTTCTGCTCTGGGGCGGTACTGCCAGAACGTAAGTGCTGACGTTTAGATTTTGATGTTGGAGAGTTAAAGAGGTGGTGCACTGGTTAATTATACTACTGACCCCCTCTCGCTCCCCCTTGGAAAGGGGGAGGACGAATCAGTCCCTCCCCTTTTCCAAGGGGAGGTTAGGTGGGGTGTATCTGACCCCCTACTCCCTACTCCCTACTCGCTACTCACTATTCTTTCCCCTACTCCCTACTCGCTACTCCCTAAGGTGTGCCTCCACGATGGCAACCTCGGCTGGCGTATTTGCTCCCATGGCTTCCTCCGGCCCCAGGGGCACGGTCACAATTTTTTGATCATCCGCGAGGGCCAGACTGACCATGTCGGTCAAGTAGTACTCCCCTTTTGCATTTTGATTGCCGACCCGATCGATAGTGGCCCAAAGCCAGGCCGGATCAAAACCGTAAAAGCTGGGGTTAACTTCGGTTACTTGAAGCTCGGCGGCGGTCGCATCTCGGACCTCCACTACTTTTATGATCTTGCCCTGCGCATCCCGAATCACCCGCGACCAGTCGCGGAAAATACACCGGTCGCCTTCGAAATCGGGCAGTTGGACCGTAGTCATGGCTGCAACCGCATTGGCCCCCTCTCGCGCCGCCGCTAGGGCGCGTACGGTCGCGGCGGTTACAAGCGGGTGGTCGCCGTAGAGCACCACTAAAGTCGAGAGGCCGGGGATCTGCTGGATTACTTCCCGCGCGGAACCAACCGCGTGCGCCGTGCCCAGCTGTTCCCTCTGCCAAGCATACTGGTAACTATTTCCCAGTCGCGCAATTACCTCCTCGCCTTTGAAACCGACCACAATGGTCGGCCGCGGGCAAACCGGCTGAACATTGGCCAGTAAGCACTCGATGATCGGCCGGCCGTGAACGGGCGTGAGTACTTTGGGTAAGTCGCCGCCCATACGGGTACCCCTACCGGCGGCCAGGATGAGAACGTGGGTCATAAGAGTAATCGTGAATAATGCTAATATGAAAAAGGTAATAATGCGAATAGACGAAAAACGGTCCAAGACGGCCCCGAGTGGCGCTGTTCGAAAACATTGATTCCACCGCTTGCCGAGTGTCATCCCGGGCTTGACCCGGGATCCAGTGACTAAGAAAACCTGGATTCCGGCTTTCGCCGGAATGACAAACCTGGGGTTTTCGAACAGCGCCAGGGCGGGGGGAAAGGGAAGAGCGAAGAGCGATGAGCGAAGAGAAAAGAAAGAAAAGCGGGGTAACATTAAAATTGTGATGACCTGGAGGTTCAACCTCCGGGAACCGAGAAATAATATTGGGAGGTTGAACCTCGGGGAGCAGGGGGGAACCTCACCTAGCCTCTCCTTAAACAAGGAGAGGAAGATCAATATTGGGAGGTCCGACCTCCCAAAGAGGACGGACCTCGGGGACTTCCGATTCTACTCGCCACTTGCTACTCGCTACTCACTATAACTTATACACAAAGATCGAAGTTCCGATCCGGTAATCCGGTTCGGGGACGTTGCCCAGGCCCGGCGCCGGGGGCCGCAGGGCGGTCAACCAACGGTACTCGTCTTCCGGCTTGCGGACGAAACCGGGCGCGCCTGGTTGGATCGCTCCCTCTAGAGAATTGATCGAGACCGCTAGCCACCTAATCGCGGATTCGCGCGGATAAGTACGCGGATTATCGCCGATTCCATCCGCGTTTATCTGCGTTTCAGTATCCGCGTTGATCTGCGTCTGGGCGGGATTGCCTCGCGCGGACCACCAGCCCTCCACTTTTTGAACCTTGTCTTTCAGATAGTAGCCGGGAATTGCCCCGCCGAAATAATCCACCGCGATTCCGTCCACGTGCTTACTAGGATCCGGATCCTGGTTTCTCTCCTCGACCCACGCCGTCAAGCGTTTGAGATCCTGGCCCCAGTCGTAGCTGGAATCAGTGGCGATCCGATAGCCGCCCCAGACCCCGCCTCCCAACTGATTATAATAAGAGAGAAAGTAAGGAGCGGTAAAAATTGTTTCCAGTAAGAACCAGATGATCAGCGCCAGGAGCAGTAAATGTCGGGACCAACTGCGACCGACAGATTTGAGCCAGTTCCAATAATAACGCCAAACCGAATCGCCGGTCGGTACCGGTCGCAAGGCCGCCCACTTTTCCCAGGCCACGGTGGCCAGGATGTAGATTAAAGGCAGGGTCGGCAGGATGTGGCGGAAGCCGATGTTCAGGGGGCTGGTAATACTCCAGAGCCAGTACAGGCCGATCATAACCAGCATGGCGAATTCAGTGAAGCGGGAGTAGATAAATAAAACTAGAGAGCGAGTAGCGAGTAGCGAGTAGCGAGTAGCGGGCAAACGGTTACGCAACTTGCGGCCGATCCCCCAAAGCGTGCCGAGCAGGGCAGTGAGTACGATGAGCAAAGACGGCAACGGCTCCTTAAGCAGGTACATGATCGGAAAATAAAGGTGTGAACCGGCCGCGGAGACCTGGCCCAGAAAGTAACCGGTATTACCGCCCGCGGATCTTTGGAGTACCATGAGCACGCCCAATACGTACTCGGCGATGGGTCTGGTCAGAGCATGCCTGGTCATCCAAATGTTGGTTTGGGCGAGACACTGGCCGACATTACAACTGGCACCGGGCACGGCCGGACCGCCGCCGAAAGAGGCCAAAATAAAGGTGGTATCCGAGGTCTGCTTGGCCATCGGATAATTCTTGGTCAACAAGGCGTAAGCAGGATAGACCACTGCAACGTAGCCGATGACGAAAGTTAAAAGAAGCGCGAGCCACAACCGCCCGCCGCTGGGATCAGTCTTGGGCGCGGCCAGAGGGTCCGTGCGGCGCAGCAGCCAGCGAGCGGCGATAAATGCCAGGACCAAGAAGATAAAATAAGGAATCAGCAGAACGGTGGAAAATTTGGCGATTTGGGCTACGCCGAACGCTAGGCCAGCCAGAAGGATATTGCGACCAGTGGGCGCGCTAAAAATCCGCAGGAAGTAATAAGTGCCCAAGACAATACCGAAAGCGGCCGCGATATCGGTGGTAACGTAATGGCCGTGCGCCAGAATATTGGGCGACAGACCGAAAAGCAGGGTTGGCAGAAGGGCCCAGCGCGAGCCGACAATTTCGCGCGCCCAGTGATACAGGAGCAAGATAAAAAGCAGGGTCAAGAGGATTGGCCCGACGCGCGCCCAGCCGACGATCAGGTCCGCGTCGTTACCGGAATCGAATATGAATTGTTTGCCCACTTCCCACTGGCCATTGACCTCTTCCGTCCAGGCCTTGCGGTCGGTGGGAAAGTTCAGATTCAGAAAGCGCAACGGAAATCCGGCCAGGAACTTTAAGAGCGGCGGATGTTCCGGATTCAAGCGATAGTCGAGATACTTGGCGTAGGCATAGCCCGCAGGGATGTGAGCTTGTTCGTCCATGGTCATGGAGTCTCCCCGCGCGGCCGAAAACAGAAAGACCAGCGAGAGAGCGCACAAAATGACCAACAAAGCTCGAGTCATATTAATTATTATACACCACGTGGATACGCTTGACGAATAACGCATGCGAATGGGGTGCACCGAATGTAAATACGTTTGACCAATCCGCACGAAATGATTATTCGCGTTATTTGCCTAGATTTGCCTGCCCGAATGACTGAAGTCATTCAGTCGGGCGGGCGATATTTGCGATTACTCCACCGGGTTTCCCTTTGGCCGTCCGGTAGGTTAAGATAGGGGCAACTCCTCATGTCGATCCGAGTGCCGCGCAAGAACATTTCCGACCGAGTGTCGGATATTCGTGCCAACGAGAATGGCGCGGTTGGCATCACGCCGGAGAATCCCGGAGCCGCTCCCGCCCCCAATCCCGGGGCCAGCCCCAATCCGTTTTTGACTTCGGCCGCCATCGAGCCCCGCTTGAGTCGAACTGCTTCGCCCGCCAAGCATCCGCTGGCTCGAACCATTCGAATTGGCGTAGCCGCCGCGCTGCTTTTCGCCCTGTTCGGCCTGGGAGTATACATCGTGGGGTGGTACCGCAGCCAGACGCACCTTTTGAACGCTGCTCGTTCCGGCGCGCACAATCTCCAGGCCTTGAGCGACCGCTTGTCCCTTCGAGAGAAGGACGGTACCGGTCAGTTGCCCGCCGCCCCCGAGAAGGATCTCGCCTGGGGAGATTTTGTGTCCTTGTTCCGGATGAGCTCCGACGCTTTTAAAACTTTCGGTTCGCTGGCCAGCCTGGCCGGGGAGTTGAGCGGCGAGATGGATTACCTGACCCGGAACGCGGCAAATTTTATATTTGACCATCGGGGCGCAGAACTCTTGACCCACGTGGCCCGGGTGCGGGACATCCTTCAAGAGATGCGGAACCAAAGCGACCGGCTGTCCCCGCTGATCAATAATCCCAGCGGGGTCTTTCCGTTCGGTCCCGAAGAGTATATTTCCCTGCGCCTGGAATTGGACCAATTCAGTCGTTTTGTCGGGACCTTGTACGATTGGCTCAAGCCCCCGCGCCGGGTGGCGGTATTCTTGCAGAATTCTTCCGAACTCCGTCCCACCGGCGGTTTCTGGGGTAGTTATGCCGAACTGGACATCCAAAATGCCGAGCTGCGCAATCTGGCCGTGCGCGACATCAACGAAGTGGATCGGGGCTATACCGATAATGTGGTTCCTCCTTTGCCGCTCCAGGTGCTGGGCAAGCGTTGGCGCATTGCCGATGCGAACTGGTTCTTCCGGTTTGCCGATTCCGCATCTGCCGCTTTGGATCGCATGGAGCATTCCAGTATCTACCGTAACAGCAAGACCAGCTTCGACGGCGCGATGGCGATCTCGCCCCGGGTGGTTGCGGATATATTGTCCCTGATCGGGCCGATCCAGCTGCCTGCCGCGAAAGTGACCATTGACCATACTAACTTCTTACGAGAGATCCAGCGCGAGGTTCAGTCGGAGCGGGTCGAACGGAATCCCTACCCCAAGCAAGTATTAGGCGAGCTGGCGCCGGTAGTTCTGGATCGATTGCGCGAATTATCCTCCGAGGAGCAAAAGCAACTGGCGGCCGCCGCTAAGCGGTGGATCGAAAACAAGGATATCATGTTGTACCTCCGAAATTCGGAGATCCAACAATTGGCCGACCTGCTGGGCCTTTCCGGCGACTTGGCCGAGCTACCCCGAGAGGGCAATGTGGATTATCTGGCAGTGGTGGCGAGTACTCTTCAGGGCGGGAAGACGGATCTGGTCATCAACCAGACGGTGACCTTTCTAAGTCAGCTTAATGAGGATGGTACCATCGCCGATCGGGTAGAGATTAGCCGTGACCACCGTCCCAAGAACAGTGATCCGTGGTGGTATAAAGCGGAGAACAATGCCTACTTTAAAATATACACCCCGCCCGAAGTCGAGCTGCAAGGCGCCCAGGGCATGTGGGATCGCCGGCTGACTCGCAAGTCGGATGCCTCCGAGCCCGGCTACCTGGCGGACCCGCTAGTAACCCAGAGCGAAGCCGGCCTTAAGGATTTTCTGACCTTCCCGGGCGTGGTTAGTTTCCCCGAGGCCGACCGCAATGTCTTCGGGGTTTGGAATCGGGTATCACCCGGCGAACGCAGCACTTTCGGACTGGACTACCGGTTGCGTTCCTATCTGCCTCCGGCGGATGGCCGCGTGTATCAGCTTGTCTTCGATCGGCAATCCGCGGCCCGGAGCAAGTACCGATTCGAAATATCTACGCCGATCGGCTATCGTTGGAAAGAGAACGGTTTGCCAGTTTTCGAGTTCGAGACGGATGATCCACCGGCGCGCCTGGTCTTCGCGCTGACGCTGGAAAAGATATAGAAGCGAATCAACGCGAAGACTGAACGCGAATCATTGCGAAAGCATATTGGACCCGCCAGAATTATTCGCGTTATTTGCCTAGATTTGCGATATTTGCGATTACTCTATGAACATTCGTAACTTTGTCATCATCGCTCACGTGGATCACGGCAAGAGCACACTGGCGGATCGGTTGCTGGAGATCACGGGTACGGTGGAGGCGCGGCGGATGAAGCCGCAGTACTTGGATCAGTTAGAGCTGGAACGGGAACGGGGGATCACCATCAAGATGGCGCCTGTCCGGATGGAATACCATCCATCAACGAATAGCGAATTAAACCCGAATTTGCGAATTCGAAAATTCGAAACCGATTCGTTATTCGCTGATGATTGTGTACTCAACCTAATAGACACACCGGGGCATAGCGACTTCTCTTACGAGGTTTCCCGGGCGCTTCAAGCCGTGGAGGGAGCCATTCTCTTGGTGGATGCCAGCCAAGGCATCCAGGCCCAGACCCTGGCGGTTTATCGGCATGCCCAAGCGGCGGGACTCGCGGTCGTCGGAGCGGTGAATAAAGTGGACCTGCCCGGCATCAACGTGGATCGGACCGCCCAGGAGCTGGCCGACTTGATCGGGGCCGCCCCGCAGGATATTCACCGGATATCGGGTAAAACCGGCGCGGGCGTGCCGGAACTTTTAGATGCGGTGGTTGTGCGCGTACCGCCGCCCCGCACCGGAGCAAACTCGGTACGGGGTTTATCCGCTCTGGTTTTTGATTCCCAATACGACGACCATCGGGGTATTCTGGCTTATGTCCGGGTTCTAGGCGGTCAAGTTCGGGCGGGGGATACCATTCGCATGGTCGCGAGCGGCGCCACACTCAAGGTTCGCGAGGTGGGCTGTTTCGCTCCGGAATTTCGTACGGTCGACGCGCTGGCCGCGGGTGAGATCGGGTATATCGCCACCGGCCTTAAAGAACCCGCGCTGGTTAAAATTGGCGACACCATTACCCATACTACCGATCGCACCCGTCCCTTGCCTGGTTATCGCGAACCGACGCCAGTGGTATTCGTTGCTTTTTATCCCGATGGCGGTACTAAGTTCGAGGATCTGAAACGGGCCCTAGACCGGTTGCACCTAAACGACCCGGCGCTCCGTTTCGAACCGGACGCGAATGAAGCTCTGGGCCGGGGGCTCAAGGTGGGCTTTCTGGGCCAGCTCCATTTTGAGATCACCAGCGAAAGATTGACCCGGGAGTTCGGGCTGACCTTTCTGACCAGTTTCCCGTCCATTGCCTACCGGCTCCGGATCGGCGGGCAAGATCGCGTGGTCGCTTCCGCCGCCGACTGGCCGGCGACCGCGCGCATCGACGCGGTTCACCAACCCATGATACGCATAGAAATATTGACCCCCTCGCAATACCTAAACGACGTTCTCGCGGTGGCCCAGGCCTTTGATCTCGCGGTTGCGGATGTGGCCAATTTCGGCGAGAGCCTGCGGCTTCAAGGACAAATGCCGCTCGCGGAGCTGATCCGCGATTTCGACGATCGGCTGAAATCCGCGTCCTCCGGATTTGCCTCGTTCAGCTATGAGTTGGCCGAGGAAGCCGCCGCGCAGGTGGTGTTGCTGGAGATCTTGATCGCCGGGGAAGCACAGCCGGCCTTGACCCGCGTGGTGCCGCGGCGCGACGTGGAATGGGAAGCGCGCCAAATGGTGGAACGGTTACGCAAGCTCTTGCCGCAACAGCAATTCACCCAGGCCATTCAGGCCCGGGTGGACGGCCGCATCATCGCTCGGGAAACGATAGCCGCGCTGCGCAAAGATGTAACCGGGTATCTATACGGCGGTGATCGGTCCCGCAAAATGAAACTTTGGAAAAAACAGCAGCGCGGCAAGGAGAAACTCAAAACTATGGGCCGGGTGTCGGTGCCGGTCGCCGTTTTTCGGGAAGTGCTGAAAAAGTAGCATAGAAGTGAGAATTTAGAAGCGAGAATTAAGGGCGGGCGGGAGGTTCAATATTAAATCCAATTCCATTATTATCTAAAACATGCGGTTCTGGCACTACGTCGCATTGGCGGTCATCTTAGGGCTGATATCCCTGGTGAGTTCGCAGATCTATGTTTTTTATGTTCGGGAGCAAGCGGCGGCGCGAGATTTCGCTGCGCTGGGAGCCAAGCTGGAAGCGGCCCAGGCCGAGGAACAAAAATTGCGCAAAGAGCTGGAATATTTGTCCCGGCCGGAAAACCTGGAAAAAGAAATTCGCTCCCGTTTTAATTATCGCAAAGAAGGGGAAAAATTGATCATTCTGGTGCCCGCGTCCACCAGCTCCCCGGCCAACCCGACCAGTTCTCGCCCATGAAGATGAATAAAAAGCAAAAAATTATTATTGCAGCGGTTGCTGGCTGTCTGGTCCTGGGGGCATTGCTCCTCTACGCCATCGGTTCCGGGCGGTATCCCATTGCGCTTGTCGGTTGGCAGCCGGTTACCACGCGCGACTTAGAAATCGGTTTACGGATGGCCAGCGCCTACAGCCGGAAGATAGTATCCGTGACCCAGGCGACAACCACCGCCATTCTGGATCCGTCTTCGCGCGAGGCGCAGGCGATCGTGCTTGACCAGTTGATCGAAAATAGGATCGTAGCCGAAGAATTGCGTAAGGAGATCGGTTCCGACGCCGCGACCCTGGTTGGGGCCAAGCTGGCCCGCTATCGCGACGATCCCCAACTGGTCCGTGCGGCTTCCGATATGTTCGCGGCCACACGCGCGGAACTGGAGAAGTACTCGCTCCGGCCGCAGGCAGAGAGAGATGTTTTAAAGGGCCACTACTTTTTGAAAGGCAAAGATTTCAGTGTTTGGCTCGCGACGGCCCGCCACGAAGCAAAAGTAACCATTTTGTCCTCGTCTTTCGAGTGGCAGGACGGGAAAGTGTTGGTGAGCGAAGAGCGATGAGTAATGAGAGAGGAGAGAGGAGCACCCGATCCGTCCAGCGCACACAGTTCGACGACCGTCCAACCGTGTACATGTGAGGGTATTCGAGGTCGGGCCGGTCGGGCCTCGATACATCCGTGTTTGCCGGTATTCGCCGTTTGCGATAAGCTATATGCCATAAGCTATAAGCTAAAATCGCGGGTATGGTTCAGTGGTAGAACGCGACCTGCCCAAGGTTGAGACACGGGTTCAATTCCCGTTACCCGCTCACAAGTTTGCGTTTTTCGTAGATCTGGTTTTGTCCCGAATATGTCATTCTAGTGTTTTGCAAAACACTAGAACATCATTGGGAATGTTAACTCTACTCTTTCTTCTTGAACAAACTTAAACCGAACAAAACCGAGGCTACGACCACGATCGTGGGGCCTAAGGCCAAGTGATAAACGGCGGACAGGAAAAATCCTAGGCCTACGGAAATCATCCCGGCCAGGGCGGAAACAATCAAAAAATTTCCGAGGGTGTGAGTCAACTGTCGCCCAACGGCGGCTGGCACGATGATGAGTGCGCCGACCAGGATCGCCCCCAAGAATTGCAGGCCGAGGAGAATGGTCAAAGAGAAGACCAGGAAGTAAATAAGGTTGACCCGGTCCACCCGAACGCCCGAGGAGTGGGCCAACTCCGGAGAAAACAAGCCGAGTAGCAAGTGACCGCGCAGGCGGTACATGATAATGAGCGCGAGGCCGATAGCCAGAAGCCCCAAGATGAGGCCCGAGAGGGTTACCGTGCTGAAACCGCCGAACAGGGCGTCGATCAGTTCTTCCTGGGTCTGGAGCAGGAGCGCGCCTAAAGCCAGCGCGGCGGCAAAGACCACGCCGATCGCGCTGTCGCTCATGACCGTGGTGCGCCGCTCGATCTGCCAGATCAAGAGAGAGCCCAAGAGCAGGGCCGCCGCCCCGCCCCACAAAGGATGAACCCGGAAGAGCACCGCAATGGCCAAGCCCGGTAAGGCCACGTGGGACATTACGTCGCCCGCCAAGGACATCCGTTTCATCAAGGCGAAACTGCCGACCACTCCAGCCAAACCGGCAGTCGTAAGAGCTAGAAGTAGGGGATAGATTTCAAAAGTGTATAACATATCGGAGATAGAGCGATGGGAACTTCAGTGATCTTCCGCGTGCTGATGCTCGTAGGGGCGCATGGGAGAGTTGTACAGTCGGTTCAGGGTCTCGGTGGTCAGGACTTCTCGAGGGACGCCCCAACAAACTCTCTCGCGGTTCAGGCACAAAACCTGGTCGGCATATTGGTAGACAAAAGACATATCGTGGGAGACCAAGATGGTGGTTAGGCGGCGCTCCTCGGACAGACGATGCAGCAGCTCGTATATTTGCTCCTCGCCGCGAACATCCACCGAAGCCGTGGGTTCGTCGAGAAGCAGGACAGAAGGGTTGCCGAGGAGCGCCAGAGCAACCAATCCTCTTTGAAACTGGCCGCCGGACAAGTGACCGACCGGCGTGGTCAGTATCTTGTCGCTTAAACTGACCGATCTGACCGCTCGGGATATTTCTTCCCCGGACCAGCTGTTAACTTCCGCTTTAGCCGAAAGCAGGTTGCGGAAAGTTACCGGCAGGTGGCGGTCGGCGTCAATTTTCTGGGGCACGTAGCCAAGGTTCACGTCTCCCGCCCATTGAATTCGGCCAGTGTAGGGTACCATCCGGAGCAAGGCGCGCAGCAGAACCGTCTTGCCGGAACCATTGGGCCCGATGATGGCTAAAGTTTCTCCGGGTTCCAGTTCGAAACTGACCCCGTCCAAGGCCACTCGGTCTTCAAAGGTCACCTTGAGGTTTTGGACCGAAAGAATAGACATATATTCAGTATCAAGCATCACGGGACAAGTATCAAGGATATATTTCCCCATTTCTGCCCCTCTATCTTCTAACTTCTAAATTCTATATTCTATTCTCAATGTCTACCCCGGTGGAACAGATCAAGGCCAAGCTCGATATTGTCGAGCTGATCAAGGGCTACGTGGCCCTGACCCCGGCGGGCAAGAACTTCAAAGGGCTGTGTCCTTTTCACAAGGAGAAGAGCCCCTCTTTCATGGTTTCTCCGGAACGGCAGTCCTGGCACTGTTTTGGGTGCAACCTGGGCGGCGACTTATTCTCGTTTTTGATGCGTTTCGAGAATATCGAATTTCCCGAGGCGCTCCGGATGCTGGCGGATCGCACCGGCGTAGAGCTTCGGCGTTTGAATCCGGCGGAGTATAAAGTGACCGGCCTGTTGTATGATCTGCAAAACCTGGCCAAAAAATTTTTCCAGATCCAACTGGCCCAGAGTGCGATCCCGCGCAAATATCTGGAGGAGCGGGGCTTGCTGCCCGAAACCATCGCGACTTTTGAACTAGGTTGGGCGCCCGCCGAGTCCGATCCGCTCACGGTCCACCTATTAAATGCCGGTTACAGCTTGGAAGATCTGATTCGGGCCGGGCTGACCTTGAAGAGCGAGCGGGGCATGGCCTTCGACCGCTTCCGGGGTCGGATCATGTTCCCGCTTCACAATCATCTGGGCAAACCGGTGGGTTTTACCGGCCGCATCTTGCCCCAGCTCGACACCGGCCAGACGGGCAAATACGTCAACAGCCCCGAGACGCCGATCTTTAACAAATCCAAGCTGCTGTACGGTTTCTGGAAGTCCAAAGATACGATCCGCGAAACGGGCAGCGTTTTCTTAGTGGAGGGCCAGATGGACTTTTTAATGAGCTATCAGGCGGGGGTGCGCCAAGTGGTGGCCGCGTCCGGCACGGCTCTGACCGCGGATCACTTAACTGCCCTGCGGCGGCTGGCGGATAAACTTCTTCTCTCCTTTGACAGTGATGAAGCTGGCTGGCGGGCGGGGGAGCGGGCGATCGACTTGGCGGAACAGTTGGACTGGAACGTGCAGGTGGTTACCTTGGGTGGATATAAAGATCCGGCGGAGGCCGCCCAAGCCAACCCGGAGTCTTTGCGCGCGGCCTTGGCCCAAGCGCGGCCGGCTATGGCGGTTTATTTTGAACACTACCTGGGCACCGGTCGCGGTCTGGACTATCGGGATCGGGATAATCTCAAAAAATTGAGAATAGTTCTGGGCAAGCTAAAGAACATGGCCAGCGCGGTGGAGCGCAACCGCTGGCTCATGGAACTGGCCAAACTGACCGCTTTGGGAGAAAAAGTTTTGATCGAGGAGATGGAACGGATCGAGACGGCCGCAACCATTGAACGTCTGACGCCCGTGGCGGAAGACGGTTCAAGCGGCAGCGCAGCCCGCAAATTCACCCGCTGGGAACTTTTAACTCAAGACTTGCTGGCACTCGCGCGCGGCAGTTCCGCCGGAGACATTAACCCCAATTATCTGGCGCCCGGTTATCGCGAGGTGTTCGATCTGCTCCGGTCCGGACAGTCTAAGAGTACGGATCTGGTGCTGGATGAGTTGGTGGGCTTGATCGTGCTTAAGTCGCGCGATCCGCAGCCCGGCGAAATAGAACTTTTGAAACAGGAGATGCGTAAAGAATATGTTCGCGAAGAACGCAAAAGATTGACTCTGGCCATCCGGAACGCCGAGGCGCGCGGTAATTATGCCGAGCTCGAGGCCGCCCTGGCCGATCTGGGCAAACTCGAGCAAGTTTAAAAATTTTGCATGCTCTAGACGATGAAAACGGCGCATAGTGAGTTGGTCAAACCATGCGCCTAGACGGTAATGCGGACGATGTATCCCAAGCGGACCGTTAACCGCCAGGGATGGCTGATCGGGAATTGAACCCGGTGGAGCGTTCCCTCTGGCAGCTGGTTTACTAACCGCTCGCGCTCGCGCTCGGTGATCAGGAACTCCACCTTGCCGCTTCGGAGATCTTCGGCGGTGGAGGCGATCCCGACATCGAAGACCTTTGCGATTACCGGACGGCCGTCATTCTGCCTCACGATTATGTGGCAGGAGTGAAACGCTTGGTGGCGGTACACTTGGCAAGCGACCTGGAAAAGTTGCCGCCAGAACTGCCGGTTCCGAAGCTCTTCCTGCTTATCCCGGGCTGCTTGAGTGGCCACCCAGGAATCGCCGACTTGCAGGAACAATTCTTCACCTTCGATCGCGACGCCGCTTCGAAGCTCGCGTCCTTTGCGGGCCAGAAAAGCTTGCGTAACCGCCTCGCCCCACAGTTCGCGAGCTCGTTCTAACACCTCCCACCGAGCCCTTTCTGAAGTTGGGAAGATCATACTCACCCCTCCTTAATGGGCTAACTTAATACTATAGCACAATAGGCAAAGGTGTCGGTGGAATCCGCCTTTACATTATCACTATTATTTAGGTACAATTGTTTTACTTCCGATCCGGCATGCCCAAATCTAAATCTCGCTCCAAACCGCGGAAGCCGTTTGCCCCTAAGAAAAAAAAGAGTACCCCGAGCGGGCGCTCGGTTGTGTTGCGCAAGAAAAAATCGGTTTCCAAAAAAATCGCCCACAAAAAAGCCGCCGCCCGACCGCTAACCCGGAAACAGCTCGAGCGGGGGCAGTTGAACGAGGACGCGCTGATCGACCTGATCAATCGGGGCAAGCCGCGCGGTTTTGTGACCGACGACGAAATTCTGTACCGCTTCCCCAAGATCGAGGAGGACGTTACTTTTCTGGAAGAGGTTTATAGCCGATTGGATGCCGCGGGTATTAAGGTCATCGAGACTGGCGGGCTGATCGACCTGGGCGAGGACAAGGAAACGGAAAAGCTTTTGGCGGGCGCGCTGGACTTCGACGGCGAGCTGCCGGACGCGGTCCAGATGTACCTGAAAGAGATTGGCCGGACCCCGCTCTTAAGCAAGGACGAAGAAAAAGAATTAGCCAAACGGTCCGAGAAAGGGGACGAGGAAGCGCGACAGAGGTTGATCAAGGCCAACTTGCGACTGGTGGTCTCGATCGCCAAGCGTTACATCAACCGTACACCCCACCTGGGCATCTTGGATCTGATCCAGGAAGGCAACATCGGTTTGTCCCGGGCGGTGGATAAGTTCGACTATCGCAAGGGATTTAAATTTTCCACTTACGCCACCTGGTGGATCCGCCAGGCCATCAACCGTGCCTTGGCGGACCAGTCCCGCACGGTGCGTATTCCGGTGCACATGGTGGAGGTCATTTCCAAGTACACCCAGGCGCGGCGGCAACTGATCCAGGAGCTGGGCCGAGACCCGCTGGCGGAGGAGGTCGCCGCGGAGATGGGTATCGACGTGGATAAAGTGCGCCAGATCCAAAAGATCTCGCAAGAAGTACTGTCTATCGAGACGCCGATCGGGGACGAAGAAGACTCCACTCTGTCGGATTTTATTCCAGACGAGAAAAATTTGTCACCCGCCCAACTGGCCGCCCGTGCTTACTTGCGCGATCTGATCAAGGACGTGCTGACCGACTTGTCCGAGCGGGAACAGAAGATCTTGAATATGCGCTTCGGTTTGGAAGACGGCGTGACCCACACCCTGGAAGAGGTGGGCAAGGTTTTCGGCGTGACCCGCGAACGGATCCGGCAGATTGAAGCCAAGGCCCTGGAAAAGATTCGGGAGCACGACAAGTCCCGAGCCCTGGAAGGATTCGAAAATATAATATAAGCAAATTCCCCTACGCCTCTGCGCGCAGGAGCAGTTCATTGAGCCTTTCCCTGCGTTTTCGCCTGCGGAGTAATACCATCTCCAAATAACCCGTACCTGCCGGAATCGCATTCGAGGTCGGGCCTTTTCCGCGTAGATCAGCGCTCCGAAGGCCCGACCTCATAAATTCGGGCCGTACCTCTCGTCCTCGTCGATTCACGAGTAGTGGTTGATTCTCTTTTAGGGTTCATACCCCGTCAGCTTGCTGCGTCCTCGGGTCATCCCGGAATTTTTCAGAGCTGTGAAAAATATCCGGGATCCATTCAGTATTCCCACCTGGATTCTCCGCCGGAGGCGGACAGGCGGCTCC
>JACRFR010000062.1 GCA_016212635.1 Candidatus Liptonbacteria bacterium
CTGCCACCCTTCCTGCTTCCTAAGGGGACCTTTGATTCTCCTAGAAACTCCCGCGCCAACTCGTAAATCCGGGCGGGACGGATGGCTGTTCTGCGCATACTCTCATTCTATCAAGAAAAATGGGGTTTTCGAACAGCGCCGGGCTTACTTGACAGAAGGCGGGCTTACTGGGCAAGCCCGCTCACCCGACCAGCGGCATCCCAATTCACACGATTGGACGATCGGACAATCGTGTGAATTGGGAACTGGCAAGAAGCGGTAGATTCAATTCAACAGCAGCGCTTCCAGTTGGATACGCGGATTAAGGTTGTAGAAGTTGGCATCGTTGCGGAGCTTGAGCAGCTTGTGCCAGATCGGACCCGAGCCGTGCCGGTTACGAACTTCGGCGCCGAGCACTAATATCAAGGCATCCAGAAATTGAGGTAAATTGAACTCGTCCGGCGCGACCAGTTCCTTAATCGTTGCTTTACGGGTAATTGCAGTCAACCGAAGCAGTTTGCGGGCCTCTGCTAAGCGCGCGGCCAAGGCGGTATCGCTGTGCAAGCGCAGGGCCAGTCCAGGCAGACCGAATGAATCATGGGCGGATTGGTCCGCCTCCGCCTTTTTCAGCCCATGTTTCTTAACCAACCAATTACTGACAATCGCTTCCGGTAAATTAGGAAAGTAAATTTCTTGAAAGCGGGAGCGTAGCGCGGGTAGCAGCAACTCCGGATCACTGCAAGTTAAAAATAGCAGCCCGGACGGCGGCGGCTCCTCGGTGATCTTGAGTAAGGCGTTCTGGGCCTCCTCGGTCAGATGATCCGCGCCGTCGATCACGGCGGAACGATAGCGACTGCGAATAGGCGCTTGCCAAAGCAGCCGCTTCAACTCGCGAATTTCGTCGATACTGATCGCATTTTCGCCGTTGCCGATCGAGAGGCCGTCCGTCAGGGCGCCGGGTTCGGCAAAATTGCTGGTTTCCAGAAAATTCAAGAAATAAGTGGCAAAGGTTCGCTTGCCGCTGCCACTTTGTCCATTCAGCAAATAACCGTGGCCCAGCTGCTGTTCCACGGCCAGTCGCTGGAACGTTTGGACGATAGACTCGTGGCCCAGAAACATGGTGGTAATGACTGATGACTGATGACCAATGACTCTAGCGTTTATTCAATAGCGTCCGCTTATACACATCCAGATGGGTCAAAATCAAACCCGTGCCGCGGGCCACGCAAAATAGCGGGTCTTCCGCCACATAGGCCGGCACGCCCAGGAGTCGCTCAAAATACTCCGGTAAGTAGTAGAGCTGGGCCGAGCCGCCGGAGAGGATTATCCCCTTCTCCATGACATCGGCAACCAATTCCGGCGGAGTGCTGTTAAAAACGCTCTGCACCGAGCCGGCGATCTCGGTTAAGAGCGGATTGAGCGCTTCCGCGATCTCGTTGCTGTTTATGATCACATCTTTGGGCAAACCGCTGACCATATCTCGTCCGCGGATCTGGTATTCCATTTTATCCTTGGTCACCAGCGCGGAGCCAATTTGAATTTTTACATTTTCCGCAGTTTGCTCGCCGATAGCCAGGGAGTACTTCTTCTTCACATAGTCACTGATGGCCTGATCGAACTTGTTGCCGGCCACTCGGAGCGAGGTCCAAGAAACTATGCCGCCCAAGGCGATAACCGCGACTTCCGAGGTTCCTCCGCCCATGTTAATAACCATGTTGCCGGAGCGGGCGTTAATTGGAATACCGGCGCCGAGCGCGGCCAAGACCGGTTCCCGCACAATATAGGCCTCCCGCGCGCCGGCCTCCCGCGCCGCGTTGATCACTGCCCGACGTTCGGTTTGAGTAATGCCGGCCGGCACCGAAATCACCACTTCCGGCCCCACCGGATTGAACCAGGAGGTGGCCTTAGAGATGAAGTAGGTTAGCATCGCTTTGGTCACATAGTAATCCGCAATAACCCCATCCTTAAGGGGTCGGTAGGGAACAATTTCCGCGGGCGTACGCCCGATCATGTCTTTGGCCTCGTTGCCTACCGCTAAAACGGTGTTGTCCGGTTTGGATAAGGCCACAATGGTGGGCTCATTAATAATGAAGCCCTTGCCTGGCACGAAAACAACGGTGTTGGCAGTACCTAAGTCAATCCCAATTTTTCTGGAAAACATCAAGTTAATATAAGCGGAAAAAACCGATTAAGTCAAAGCAAAATGGCGCTGTTCGGAAACGTCAAAAAGTTATTCCCTGAGCCCGTCGAAGGGTAGCTTTTTGGCGGGTATATGGCATGGCCCTCGACAAGCTCGGGCAATAAAATCGGTGGTTTCCGAACAGCGCGAAGCAAAACCCGCTAATTTTCCTGCTCGCACCAACTATAAGCTCGGCACCACCCGGATCTTCGCGCCCAGGCGGTTCAAGCGCGCCGCCAGATCTTCGTAGCCCCGATTGATTGAATAGACATTGCGGAGCATGGACTTGCCGCGCGCGGCCAGCATGGCAATCAAGATGATCACTGCCGGGCGGAGGGCGGGCGGACAGATGACTTCGCCCGCTCTCCATTTGGTTGGTCCATTGATATACGCCCGGTGCACATCTGCCAGGGTGATGTCGGCGCCCAATTTGTTCAGTTCCATATAATAAATGGCTCGGTTCTCATACATAAAATCATGGATCAAGGTTTGACCCTTGGCGCTGGCCGCGATAGGCGCAAAATACGGAAGACTATCCACGTTCATCCCGGGGTCATCATGAGCCTCTAGCTTGTCGTCCAGAGCGACCAAGTGCGAAGCGTCCGTACACTTGATATCTACCAGATCGGTATACCCGTTCTTTGCTTTATAGGTTCGGCCTATCTGGAACTTCATACCCATTTTCTCGAGTTTTAATAATTCCAAATCCAGGAAATCGATCGGACAACGGGCAATGGTAATGGGCGAATTTGTGGTCGCCGCGATACTAAGAAGCGTCATCGCCTCGATCGGATCTTCGCCGGGCCAGAACTCCACATCGGTATCGATATCCGGGACTCCATGAACGCGCAGAGTGTGGGTGCCGATCCCTTCTATGCGCACTCCCAGCTTTTCTAAAAAGTGGCACAGGTCGTGTACCATGTAATTGCTCGCCGCACGGCGTATTTCCACAACTCCTTTGACGCGAGCCGCGGCCATGATGGCATTCTCGGTGGGCGTGTTACCGTTCTCGTACATCACCAGCTTGCCCGGGTTGGCTGGTGCGGCCCGACAGGCGTACCAACCGTCCGCGGTTTTGACCGACAACCCCAGCTTTTCTAGGGCGTACAAATGGGGCTGCACGCTGCGCTTGCCCAATCTGCACCCTCCGGCATACGGCAATTTGAAACCGGTCACCAGATGCATCAAAGGCCCCATGAGCATGATGATGCTGCGCGTTTTTCGGGCGGCATCATCGTCGATGGCGCCGAGTTTCAACTTACGAGGCGGGACAATTTCCACATCGCTCTGGTTGAGCCAACGCACTGATACACCGATACTGGTCAAAACTTCGACAATTCTGCTCACCTCTTCGATCCGGGGCATGGAACGCAATATCGTTTTGCCGCGGTTCAGGAGCGAAGCGCACAGCAGGGCAACCGCGGAATTTTTAGAGGCCTTGACCTCAATGCGCCCCGAAAGTTTATGGCCACCTTCTATCTCAAAACTAATGCCTTTAGACAAGGCCAAAATGCCGCGGCCCAGAACATTGCCGATCTTGGCCAGCATCTCGGTGGAGAAATTCTGCCGTCCCGCCTCCATACGCGCGATCGCGCTCTGGCTGGTATGGAGAGTCTTGGCCAAAGCACCCTGGGTGATGCCTCTTTCTTCCCGCAATTCCGCGATGAACTTACCGATGGCCAGTCGTTCCTGTCCCATCGGCTGCCCCGCCCAGTTGCCCATTTTCGTTTTAACCATGCTTACCATATACCACATATGATATATGGTAACAAGGGCAGTTATGCCCAGCCGTCAGAAGGTCGAGACCTGGGGAATTCTAATGTTTCCGTTATTCCAGAATATTCTCGTAAAGAGGAAACAACTTACGTGCCCATCTTTTCACCCGTTTATTTTTTGGTCGAGATAGCTGGCCAGCCCGGCTATCGGCACCCGCTCCTGCTTGGCGGTATCTCGATCGCGGACGGTAACGTCCTGCTTCTCTAAAGTTTCAAAATCCACCGTGATGCAGTAGGGCGTGCCGATCTCGTCCTGGGCATAATAGCGCTTGCCGATATTGCCCCGGTCGTCCCAAGCGACTGAGAAATCCTTCTTGAGTTCTTGATAAATTCCCCGTGCTTTCTCTACCAAATTCGGCTTATTGGCGAGCAGCGGGAAAACCGCGACTTTGTATGGTGCGAGTCGGGGGTGTAATTTCAGAAGAACCCGGCCGTTTTCTTCCGAATAAGCATCGATTAGCACAAAAAGCAGGGAGCGATCTACGCCGGCCGAAGTTTCTATATCCCAAGGGGTATATGCTTCGCCGGTATCGGGATCGCGGTACTGCATATCTGCCTTAGAGAACTCTTGGTGCCGCCGTAGATCCCAATCGCCGCGATGGTGAATGCCCATAAACTCGTCCCAGCCCCACGGCGCCTGATACTCTATGTCCGTCGCGGCTCGGGCGTAATGGGCACGCTCGTTTTCGGCGTGATCGTGAAAACGCAGGTTCTCCTTTCGAATGCCCAAAGAAACATACCAATCCATACGATTTTGTTTCCAGTATTCGAACCACTTCATCCCTTCGGCCTCCTCTGGTCGAATATAGAATTGAACCTCCATCTGCTCGAACTCCCGCGAGCGGAAAGTGAAATTGCCGGGGGTGATCTCGTTGCGGAAGGCCTTACCGATCTGGGCGACGCCAAAAGGTATCCTGACCCGAGTGGAGTCGACTACGTTCTTGAAGTTCACCTGCACGCCATTGGTGATCTCTCCACGCAAAAACACCTCTGATTTTTGGCCTTCCACTACTCCCAAATAAGCCTTGACCAGGAGGTTAAAAGTTTTCGGTTCGGTCCATTCGATCTTTTGGCCCGGGTGCGACTTTTCGTGACTTGTTATCTCCGCCGGTTTATCAGCTCGAAAACGCTGGTGGCACGATTTACATTCTACCAAGGGGTCGGTAAACGCTTCCGTATGACCGCTGGCTTCCCAAGCTTTGGGATTCATAAAGATGGCCGCGTCCAGTCCGACTATATCATCCCGCAACTGGACTATATCCTTCCACCACCAGTCTTTGAGATTTTTCTTGAGCAGAGAGCCGGTTGGTCCATAATCCCAGGTCCCGGCCAGCCCCCCATAGATCTCACTGCCCGGGAACACGAATCCCCGGCGCTTACATAGACTGACCACTTTTTCCATTAAATTATCCGGCATGGATAACTACAATATACCGCCAGAACGGCAAATTTACAACCAGAACTTTATAACTACCTTCTTTATTTTTTAACGCTCCGATTGCCGTCGGAGGCGGCTTCATCATCCGGCAGCACGGAGGTTATCTCGGGAACGGCTATCTCTACCGGACTGGCGGTCAAAGCGTCTTCCGCTTGCAATTTGGTGGGTCCGATCAGCGGCACGTACTGATTCAACTGATTTAGGGCAGGCGTGTTTTCAATTTGAAATATCGCCTCTACTGGACTGGAGCTACCCACCCCCCGGTTAGCCTCCAGGGAGTCTAATTTCCAAGTGACCCAGCCGGTCTTGGGGTCATAACTGGGCTGTTCCTTAATATTGCTTTTAACAATACCGGTAAATCGATTGCCTGGTTGCAGGAAGGTGCTGACCGTAACCTTCTGAAAGTCGCTGGCGATACTGCGGAGGATCCAATGGACGGTGTACTGGGTGGGTACGTTCACGCGCGGCGGGTAAGGACCGGTATTGAGAATTTTAGCGGCCGCGTCTCTCCAGAAAGCCCTAGCCGTCAGTTCCATGGCTCCGGCTATTTTAGTATCGTAGTCGGCGGTGGTGAAGGTTCTGCTGGCCGCAATACCCGGCGGCACGGTGGGCGAACTGATCTCCGCGTGCACGGACAATTTGAAACCCTTGGTCAATTCTGCGCCGCTGGGATACCTGGACTTGAGATCAACCCGGAAAGCTACCGAGTCCTCTGCGTTTGGTCGCAGAGTAACGAGCTTGGGTGTATTTTTGGGCGACCAGGTTATGGTATTATCCACCGAGTCATAGGTGCCGTTTGTTTCCAAGCTGGTCAAGTCATACATACTGCCCGACAAGGTCGCGACTATACTCACGTCAGTTAGGGGTATGGCGGCTCGATTTTGAAAGGCGACCAGATACCGCAGGCTGTCTCCCGGCCTGGCGACATAGGCCTCGCCGTTTTCGAGGTTGATCTCTACGGCTATAGGAGCGGCTTGAATGACGGTTCTCGCTTCTTGGGTACGGACAACATACTTCTGACCCTTAATGGTCGCAATCAGTTTGCCGCTGAAATTAAAGAACATATCGGCCGGCCCTTTCGGCGCGCCGGTAATATTTATTTCGCCGCTGGCTCCGGGCGAGAGATCACCGATCAGCCAATCATGATCGCCGCTCGCAACCGTCGAGGTGGCAGATTCCCCGATAGTTTCGAAGCCGCTTGGGTAATTCAGCGAGAGGTGTAGGTCTTGTATGGCTTGGTTGCCGGCGTTGCGGTAGATGGCTCGGATCTTTAAGGTGTCGCCGCTCAAGACCTTGGGTGGCAGGTCCAGCGCCAACTCCAACGTGGCTTGGCCGATCGTGATATCCGTACTGGCCTTTTTTTCAAATTGCACCGACGGTTGTTTTTGAGAAGCGTAGGTAACGCGTGTCTCAAGATGAGAAACGCTTTGGCCCCCGCTCAAAGCCAGAAACTGAAACGTCTCCCGACGCATATTCCCGGGAGGAATTTCGCCCAGATTGCGTTCTGAATAGCGATCCGTGGGGGTCCGTTCCGCAAAAAATACTCCCTCCGGCAGGGTGACAGCCAATTTCGTACCGGTTACCATAACCGGAGATTGATTGGTCACGGTAACAGTGGCCTCAAATGGCTCGCCGCTAACAATGCGATCCGGACGCAGGATTTCAACCTTTATCGGTACCGATCTATTGTTCTGTTCGTTGGCGAAATACAGCGTGGCGGCGCCAGCTAGGATCAGGATCAAAACTATCGCTGTCCCCACCATCCAGCCGCGGCGCTTCTTGGCCATCTTCGGATCCAGATCACCGTATACGCCCGTGGCCGTCCCCCACTCTGTTCCGTATTTATAATCAGGCATGGATCTATGATTCGTGTCCTGCGCCCTATTCCCCCTCCTTTTCTAAGGAGGGGCAGGGGAGGTCGGACCCCGGCTCCTTTTCTACTCGTCTATGTATATTAATTCATTTTGCGACATCTGCCAAAGCGACTGGCAGTTGGTGCAAGAATAGATCTGACGGGCCAGATGAAAACAAGTTGGCTTCGGCTGGCCGCAGGCATCGCAGGTTGCCAGCATGGGATCCCAGCCCAAGATGCGTAGGGCCTCTGGCCAAGAAAAATCCGCGGTGGCCAGAAGCAGCCAGAGATTGTCGTTGGGCTCGTGCTCGGCCAAGATCCTCTCCAGCTTGGCCAAATCAGATGTATTCGCCCGGGCCCTGCCGCGGCGAAGAGCGTCCGCGATAATCAAGCCATTGGTTCGCCGCTCCACCAGCCGAACGGACAAGATCGTGCCGGGTTCCAGGTGGGCGGACAATTTAGAGGTAATTTTGCGGGCGCTTTTGGCCTTAGCGGCCAGCTTGCCGAAGTGTTCGGTCCACAAGGTCACCAGGCTGTCTCGTTCTCCGGCTGGTTCCCGGGCCAATACCACCGCATCAGTTACATATTCGCGCATAAGGGTAGAATATAGAAGCTAGAATTTAGAATAAAGGGCGGGAGGCTATTTATTGTTTAGATAAAGTGCGGAGATGATCATGATCGCGGCCGCGGCGAATCTTATGAAATAAACCTTGGGGATGTGCTTTTCGAGCAGGCGTGGGGCAAATACCGAGAACAAAAAAGCGATCAGCATGGAAAAGGGCAGCGAAATGATCGCCGCCGCGATACTTAGGTTTTGAGCGTATGCCTTATAGGCCGCAAGGGTCCCGATCACATCAATAATCGCAACAAGCAAGACTCCCCTATACTGCTTAAGTGAGGCGACACGGATCTCCTTCCTGAAAAAGTAGATCGTGGGCAGAAGCCAGATCTGTCCGAGCAGGACGATCCATAAAGTCGCACTCCAATAATTTGTTTCTGCGACGGCCGTCTTGGTGAAAGCGCCAAAAAGAGCCAGCGAGAGCATGTATATCAAAGCCAGCGCAATTGCCGGTGTAAAAAACAATTCGAGCTTCAATCTTTCATCAATGCTGACAAAAAGTCCAGCGGCAAAAATGATGGCGATTAGAATATACTGGCTGTTGGTAAGTATCTCGCCCAAGAAGATCGTCCCCAGAAGAACCGCGAAGGCGGTACGGAAACTATAGAGTGGCGATAGTACCGTTACATCCAGCCGAAAAAGAGTGCGGATGAACAAAACGCTGGTCGAGGCGAAAAAGAACGATGCCAGGAGGATGCCTCCCCAGTGGCCGGGCAGTGCAACCCCGTTTATTAATGCGACCGGAACGATAAATGCGAGGGTTAGTAGTGTCCAGATAAAATTAAAGAACCAGGGATTTCTTATGGAATGTTTGCCGATAAGCTTTCCAATCACCGTTTCCAGCCCAAATAGGATCGAAGCGGTCCAGGCAAAGAAATAAATCGATTGCATATGCAGCTAATTATAGCAGAGATAGACCGGTGTACGCAGGCTCCTACGTACGTCACTATAGGCTATGCCGGTGGCACGAGCACGAGGAGGATCCGCCTCTGGCAGAATCGGATGCACTATTCATTAAGTGAACTCACCCTGCTTCAGCGTACTAGTACGCAATCTCATAACAGGTAGCGGAAACTAAAAAGAAGACAGCCCAGGGCACGAGGTGCGCTTGGTAACTCATAATCTCCCTTTCGACGGCCGTAGAAAGGGAGATTATGAGGATTGCCGGTGCTGTGACGCAAGGGATATTCCTACTCGACCAACAGTTCCGCGATTGTCCAAGGTATCCTTCCAGCCCCAGCCCGGAAGTTGCTTCGATATTTCCACTTTTAGGTCGGCCCTGCCGGTCTGGCATAAACGGAGCTCGTTCTTAAAGAATGGCAGTGTCTTTTCGAGCGGGATCCCGAACTCGTCCTGCAACCACTGGCTGAAATATGGCTTTTGTCATTTTTAGTCTTATCGCGATTTTCTTAGAATGCTTCGGATGAACCCCTGTTTGCCTTTTTTATAGCTCGGCCGCCATTAGGGCACCCCCCTTAGCGGGGTGCGATTGACCTAATCTTTATTGTGCTGGGAGCAGGATTCGAACCTGCGTAGCCACTAGGGCGACAGATTTACAGTCTGTTGCGATTGACCGCTCCGCCATC
>JACRFR010000065.1 GCA_016212635.1 Candidatus Liptonbacteria bacterium
AATCACGAGCCTGTTTCAAGAGTTGGCCCGGGTTCAAGGTCAAGATGACGACCGCTGCCAGAATGGCGATGATCGCGATCACCACCAAGAGCTCGATCAGAGTAAAACCTTTAGTATTGGCCGAGGTCATAAGTTGGTAGTCTTATCTGCCTAAATCAAAGGAGGAATTCGACCTTTGCCCTGTTACTATATCACAAATGGACCTAAGCAACAATAACGCTGTGGATAATTTTGTATACCTTAAATTACGAAACTCCATCCTCCCCCTTGTTCAAGGGGGAGCCAGAGGGGGTCCTGGATTTTAGACCCCGCCTCACTTTGGGCACAAAGTTACCAGTTTCGTAATTCCAGGTTATATATATAGGACCTACGCATTCGGGCATTATTCTCCCTTTTCTAAAGGGAGTGGCCAAAGGCCGAGGGATTTTAAGACTTTTAAATCCTCCGCCCTCCCGCGCTACGCCGGAGGCTTCGGCGAGGCGAGACGGGCACCTCCTTTAAGAAAGGAGGAATAAAATCATCAAATGCGTAAGTCCTAATATAGATATGCTTGACGAATAGCCTGCCCGCAACGCTCTGTGTAGCGAGGCGGGCGGGCGCATCCGAATGGGGGTCTTACTTGTCTCCTTCGGCCCGCCTACCCAGCACCAACTTGGTTCTGATGTGAAACCTGCCGCCAAAAGCGTGCCTCACCGCCGCCCGGAAACTTGCCGGCGGGGGCGCTTCGATGCGCAACCGCTCTCCGGACGACGGACTGAACTCCAGCGAGCGGGCATGTAAAACTAAGGCGTCCGCCCAACTCGGTTGGCGCTTAGGGCCATACAAACGATCTCCCACGACGGGATGGCCCAGGCTGGCCAGATGGACTCGGATCTGATGGGTTCGTCCGGTCTCGGGCCAAACATCCAACAGGGAGTAGCCGCCTTTCACGCGTCTGGTCCGAAACTCGGTCACTGCCGTTTTGACCATTCGCTCCGCCCGGGTGGAACGCCGGATCGTACCCGACTGGATGCCGATCGGCGCCGTGATCCGTCCGGATCGCTCCGTTATCTCCCCTAAGACCAGGGCTTGATAGCGTTTTCGGATCTGGCGCGCTTGAAACAACCGTTTCAAACTTTCGAACCTGGCCTGCGTTCGAGCCACAAGCAGGGCCCCGGAGGTTTCCCGGTCCAGACGGTGCACAATGCCCGGTCGCTCCGCCGGCTTATCTCCCACCCGGGCAATTTCCGGGTACCGCGCGAGCAGCCACTCGGTCAGCACCGGCACGAGAAGCGGAGAGCGAGGAGCGGAGAGCGGAGAGCGTAAACTCCCTTTTCGCTTTTCCCTTTTCCCTTTTCCCTTCTCACTCTTCGCTCTTCGCTCTTCGCTCTTCGCTATGCCGTGCGTCAGCCACCCCGCCGGTTTATTAACCGCCAGGAACTCTCTGGTTTCATATATGACTTCCGGCTGGTCCACGATGTTTAGATTATAACCGATTAACCGCACTGTTCGAGGTCGGGCCTCGCTCACCTCGCTCACGGGCTTTATTCCCAAGGCACTGTGTATTATTTCGCCATGGCGCGTTAATGCGCAGAGGGACTGCCGGACATAACCCGCCCTCCGAATTCCCGGAAGTTTGACCTACTCTCTTCCGCCAAAGGCGGGCATTTTGGATTTTGGCGGAGGGGGCTTTAGAAAATTAAATACAAAATATGGTAAAATCTTTCAATGAAAGATTTTGACTCTTGGAACGAGGAAAAGAAAAGTTTAGAGAATGTCGGTCACGACATTCTCGCTTTTCATGAGCGAGAAATTTGGTGGTGCTCAATTGGCATAAATCTTGGTGATGAGCAAGATGGCAAAAATGAATTATTTGAACGACCAGTTTTGGTTTTTAAAAAGTTTAATAATAAGATCGCTTGGGTCTTGCCGATGAGCACAAAACCAAAAGACGGAATCTACTATCACAATTTAGAACATGACGGAAAAACATTTTCAGTTATTCTTTCTCAGCTTAGATTAGTCAGCGTTAAAAGATTCTGTCGTTTTGTTAGGAAAATTTCTCCTCACCAATTTTCTCTCATACAAGATAAGCTAATAAATTTCATTAAAGGGTTATAAAACGAACGAAGCCCCCTTGCGGGGGCTTCTCGGTTGGACTAATGTCCATTTGTATTTTTAGTATAGCAAGCGGTTGCCATAAGTCAAGCGAATCTGTGAATATGTCGGGCCTCGCTCACCTCGCTCACGGGCTTTATTCCCAAGGCACTGTGTATTTCGCCATGGCGCGTTAATGCGCAGAGGGACTGCTGGACATAACCCGCCCTCCGAGTTCCCGGAAGTTTGACCTACTCTCTTCCGCCAAAGGCGGATCCGCCTCCGGCGGAAAATTCTGCTTACGGGGGCGCTGTTCGAAAACGTCAAAAAGTTATTCCCTGAGCCCGTCGAAGGGTAGCTTTTGGTGGGTACATGGCATGGCCCTCGACAAGCTCGGGCAATAAAATCGGTGGTTTCCGAACAGCGCCGCTTACGGGTGGGTGTGGAAGGGATCGAACCTTCGGCCTTTCCCTTATCAGAGGAATGCTCTACCACTGAGCTACACACCCAAATTTCTACGGGCCTACATCGTAAACCCAAAAATATACTACGGCAAGCAGGACAATAGTCAAAAACATCGTCGGGGAAAAGAGGACTGCCTCCGGCGGAAACCGGCGCCTCCACAACCTGCCCTATTACAAATTTTCTAAATGGTGCTTGCACCGAGCTTGTCGAGGTGTATTTATACAACCAAGCTCGAACTTATTTTAGCAAAAATTGTTGATTTAGACCAATGGGTGCATTCTTTTGTTTTAAGTTCGCTTCATCTACGTAGTAGCTCATCTGGGAAAAGCAGCATGAGAAAGTATTCAACGCAAAAACAGAGTCCGGCCCGTATCAATATCGGAAGCTCCGGAGCGTCCGGGCCGTCTTGCGGCGGTCGTTGCCAGATCTCTTCACCTACCTGGACTATCCAAGTTGTCCCAACACCACCAACCTGGTGGAGGGCTGGGTCAATACGGCCATTGCCGAGGGGTTGGGCCGACACCGGGGCTTGAAGCTGTCCCAGAAGAAAACACTCGTATCGATTATCCTCTCAAATCTGAAACGACCGACGAGAGAAAAACCAACATGAAGTTCCCTTAACCCGCGGATTTCGCAGTAAACCACGGCACGCCTATGATGGGCGTGCCGCTTTTTTCCCCCACAAACACCCTACACTGGCCAATCAGTTATTTCATAATTCTGCAACGCAGGCAAGCGAAGACTTTTCAGCCAAACAGCTTCAGTTATCTTCTCGATCCATCTCATGATGCCAGCCGGATCAGTTCCTTGTTCGCCTGATAATTTCTCGTCAAAATTCTCCTTAAATGCCTCGATAAACTCCCTTCGGCATTGCTCACGATCCGGCCTTGATAGACCAGCTTCTCGTGCCGCCACTCGCAGATATTTCATCGAGTAGGCAATATCGCGAAGGTCTTTTATGTGAGACCGGCGTACGCCATCAGACATTTCATTGAATCTTTCGTCCTCATCAAGAGACCAGTGCCCCATAGTTCCGATATCGACAATTTCGGCCGCCATCGTCACATTGGACGAATGCAGGCGGAAATGGCTATAGCCAAGATTGATAAGAACCGCAAAATTTTTCCCCATTCGGCGATAAAAATCGATCAAAAACTTTTTCTCATCTTCGGAATCTCCCATCGCGAGCCGCTGCTCCACTCCCAACCGCTCATTCTCTTTATTATACGCTCGAAAGGCGTGCTCAAAAATTTCTTTTCGCTTCTCATCGTTTTGATAAACCTGCTCCACCCGGTCGTTGGTTTTTAAAACACGTACGGCCTGATACGGAGCATACTCTGGATTATCAACAATCACTCCCATTTTCTTTAACTCCTCAATAGTTCGGAGTTCTCCTTGATAATAGACCCTTTCCATTTTAGCGACACCCCAATAGGCCTCGGTGCGTAGCCCTCGCGAAAGGAGATGTTCCGATTTTCGCATCACGTCGCCGGAAAGATAGTCGTCAGCAGAAGACAAGCCAAACATTTTATAACCAAAATCATGCTCTTCGGCTTCGTCTTCTTCCATCCATGTTTCATACTCGTCGATGCTCCCGCCTTGTGCCGACGGCTTGAGATATCCGACTCCCTTAGTGGAAACAGAGAAAAATGGTTCTTTTCTCGTCGACGTTGCATCGGGGATATCCATCTGCGTATCGACATCTGGCCACGTGATAACACGCCAATGAGGCGGCTCGATGGTTAATTTCTCCTCACCTACGTTTGGATTTATAAAGACGAAAAAGTCCTCGAGCGAACGGTCTGAATGTATCCTTGGATTTTCGGCGGCGACAACGTAATCAGCCCCTTTTTCCAACCTTGAAAACTTTTCTTCCACGTTTGGCAATCCCGCGATTTCTCGTCCCATAGGTTTAATAATTTTTAGTCACTCGGCTTTTTTGTTTTCGGAAAACCTGGCAGCAAGGATTTTTGCATATTCTTCCCGGGCCTGCGGACTTTTGCTGAGCGCATGTGGTGCGCCATCCATGACGACATGCGAAAGTTTTTTGGCATCAGGGATCGCGTTCATATAACTCTGAACCGTCCCACGAGGAACCATGTCGTCGCTTCCTGATTCGATTACAAAAATATCCCCTTTGAATTCGTGTATACTTCGAAGCGCCGCCGTGTCGGAAAAATCGCGGATCCGAGAACGCCACTCCATAGCTCCTGGTTGATCGGCCGTTTGAATCTTCGCTTCATCAAATCCTTCATCGGGATAATCCGCAGGAGCCCGGAGGGTAAGCGATTTCACGCTTCTCTCCTTGGATAAAAGCGCGGCGACATAACAACCAAAACTTGAACCGACGACATTAATGTTTTCCGGGTCGACGCCATTCGCGTGCGCCAGAAAATCGTACGCAGCGACGGCATCATCCAAAAAATCCTTGCGGCTCATAATTGAAGCATCGCCGGAGCTCGCTCCCCACCCGCCAAAATCGAAAGTAAGACACTCGTAACCCTCTTTTGATATCGCTTGGGCATTCTCGAAAGAACCAGCTTGATTACCCCGCCATCCCGGCAAAAATAACACTCCGGGAATTTTCCCGACGCGTTCCGCCGAAACAAAGAGGCGACCCGCAATCTTGCGGTCACCCACGGCAATTTCTACCGGCAATCCCGCATTTTCGAGCGATTTAATTTGACCCGGCTGAAACCCAATTGTTTCTCGTCCCATAATTTTAGTATAACATTCTTCGCGTTACATGGATTCAAAAATAGTCAGGCCCCATGGGTGGTCCTTGGAATCCGTCTCGGCAGGCTTTAACCAATACTCATACTGGAAACGCGCCGTCGATGGTCCGAGGGAAACGACTCTTATCTTTTTCCCCAGCGCAATCGTCTTCAATCGTTTTTCCTGCTCTTCGCGACATCTAACCATAGCATAGAATGACGCCCTCCAAACGTCTTCCAGTCGGAACATTAATTTTTTCGCTTCCCCTATCCGACCAACAATATCGAGCAAGGTTTTTGACACCAACGATTCCATCGGCTCTTTCGTCAACACATCCATTCTCATGAATTTAGCAAATAGTTATCAGATTGATCCCAATTACCATACCAATGTTCCTCGCCATCCGGCGTTATTTCCCAAACGACACCGCTTGCGTTTACTCCGTCTTTATTCCAGATTTGATATCCGTTAAATTTCGTGTCGCTGGTTTCGACAAGCGTTATTTTGCCGCAGGAACGAAATCTTCTTTTGTACGTATCAGCGATTTCCTGGCGGTTCGAACAGGATGCACCTCGTCCATCGAGCGGCAAGACGACTTTGGCTCCACTATTCTTGTTCTTTGCTATTTCTCTCGCGGACTGGATAACGATTTGCAAACTTTGCAATACAAAATCATTCGCATCGATTGACGAAATAAAATTCTGGCGGGGATTATTGGCACGCGCCACGAGCACCGGCACACTCGTACCCTTTTCTTCAGCTCGTATGCCAAGTAGGGAGCCACGCAAAATTTCCGGCGATTTTTCTCCTCCGGACGTATAAATCCACGCCTTGACGTTCGGGAATTTTCCAGCGGCAAGTTCACCGTGTTGACTGGTATAGCAGGCATCACCCACATCTCCGGATAATATATAAAACATACCCGCCACCGGCCGCATACGCACCGGAATTGTCGGCTCTTGTTTCCCGGTTTCGCCACCTATCCCAAAAAGACGTCTGACTTTGTCGCGCACTTCCTCGATCGGGAATTGTTTCCTGCCAGGCTGCACCTGCCACAACGACACCAAGCGTCGACGAACTTCCTCTGGCAACGGTTGATGATCGGTATGGGCGGGATCCTGATCCGAATGAAGATAGTGTTCAGACACATATTGGCGGAGGAATTCAGAAATGCCCTCAAGTCGTTTCAGGTTTTCATCTTCATTCCCAGAAAACAATTCCGCTAAATTCTCACGCCAACCATCCGGCACGATGCCCGCAAGATGAACAGCAGAAGTCGCTTTGATAAGATTCTGAAGTTGCGGCCCGCCGCGCCGCGACGAAAGATAACTGATTGCGGTCGCACAAGCTGGATCACCGCCAGATATATCAAGCTTGCGGATAGCAGCTTCATCCTCTTCAAGCTGCCGAAGATTTTGCTCTATCCCAGCTCGCGCTTGGGGGTTTGCAAGTCGCTGACGCATTTTTTGAAGTTTTCTCCTGGCTTCCTCGTCAGTTGCATCTTGAATCGCACGACCCCACCAAGCATCAGTGGCCATCATATATTCGTTCATTTGCCGCCTATCACTTGCGATGCTTTCAGCATATCGATCCCGCTGCGAACCCCACCAAGTTATAGGGTTGTCATCTTTAAATGCATGGCGAAGCGGATCTGCGAGCGCATAATACCGTTCCTCCATCTCTTCGCTTTCCCAAAGCGCCTCGATTGCCTCCGCTTGTTCTTCGGGAGCTTCATCGCTTCTACGCTTCAAAAGCCGTACCTCAAACTTGCCTTCTTTTTGCCACAAAGGAGGAACCGCAAGTTCCGGATGGCTACTCGCAGTTCTTTCCCATGTTTGGACAAGATTTACAACATCATGTCCTCTTTCCCACTGCGTACCTCCCTTGAGGCGGCTTATGATCTCCTTCCCGAGAGGCGAATCCCATCCGGGTGGAAGTTCATCTGAAAGAAGACTCTCCTGAAAACGAACGAGTGTTTGGCTGAACGCATTAAGAATTTCCCGTCCTGAAGAAAATTTACTCACATCGATATTAAGCACTAAGAGATTAGCGATTGATTCTGGAAGCATCGCTTTAGGGTCTTCCGTGCGCACGCAATCGCGCACGAGCCGGTACGCACCGGGGAGATTCAAAAAGCCAAAACGTTCGCCAAACTCTTGGAGTTCGCGCGCCGCCTCCGGCTTTTCAAAATCAAATTCTCTGTTAGAAGCCAAGGTTGTGAGCAACGGCAGTAACTCCGATTTCCAAGGATTGTATTCGTCACGAGAGACCCAGTGCTGGCGCTTCAGAAGAGAAGATAGTGCAGAGCCCCATGGTTGTGCGTTGAGTTTTTCAGTGAATGACGCGACGGCTGAACGCACTTTCAACTGAGAGCGAAGTTCAAAAATCTTTTGAGCGCAAGCAATAAGCTCGTTTTGATCTTTGGGATGAGTCGTCTCGTTTGTCAGTGATGACAGGTACTCTTCTGTGATCGGGCCAGCGAAGGTCTCGATTGCGTTTATCTGCTTGAGCGCCTCGGAAATTTTCTGTTTGGCGAGGAAAGACGCCACCGCGGCACGATTTTCAATTCCAATTTTACTTTCAGGACTAAGGTCAAACTCAATTCCAGTGGCGCTACGCAAACCCTGAAGATCCCGCATTATCATGGAAGAATCCGCTTCGGCAACAATTTTCGCCGCACGGCTTCGTATCATGTCCGCATCGAGGGCAAGATCGATTTGTACGGCAGCTCGCAAATCTTCGATGCTTTGGGCAATGTCAAAAATACTTGCAGAATTCAAAATTTCTTTCGCTCTGTCTCGCACGGCGATTGGATCGACGGCAAAATCAAGACCCGTTGCCTCACGTAGGGCGACCAGATCGCCTCCCAATTGACGAGGATGATCCTGCTTGATAAGCACGCGAGCGCGTTCTTCTATCATCGCGGGGTCGAAATCAAATTGTATTCCACTTATAACGTGGAGAGTTTTCAGCTCTTTGGCCATATATTGAATATCTCCCTTGGTGATGATGGCGGCTGCTCTTTCTTTTACTCCTGCTGGGTTGAGATCGAGCTTCATGCCCGTAGCTTGGGTGAGAACATCCAAACTGCCGATTCTCCCGTTCGTTACGATTTTGTTGGCACGCATATTCAAAACGGTCTGATCAAGTTTCAGTTCAACGCCAACTGCATCCCGCAGGAATTTAAGACCTTCGGCCAAATTATCAGGTTCATCTTCTGCTAGTAAACGATTTGCCAATTTCGACGCGGCTTGCAGATCAAGTTCCAAGGGAACTCCTGTCGTTTCTCGAAGTATGGAAAGTTGTCGCGTTGGGCGCTCGCCGATGCTCGTGCCGGAGGCAACCCTTCTTGCACGCTCTTGTACAGCAGCTGGATCAATGACAAACCCACGACATGCCTTACGCAGAGCCTCAAGCCCTTGGGGTAAATTCCGGATACTCCCGTTTGCCACAAAACAATTTGCGATTTTGGCACTATTTTGATCCGTGAGAACTCCACCGAGACCCGCTTCGGTCAGATTGCCGATATTTAAAACCGCAGAATCGATGGAATGTTTATCTGAAACAATACCAACAATCAACTTATCGAGAGTGACGGAATCAATAGCATATTCCATGTTAACTGCAGCACGAAGTGATATAAGTTCTTTGCCTAAAGAGGCAATCTTTCCGCCTGCCACAATGGAACGCGCACGCTCATTGACCACACCGGGATCAATGGCGAATTCAATACCCGTTACCTCGCGTAAATTTTTAATATTTCTGGCAATATTCGAGATATCTCCTTCGCGCACCATCACCATTGCCCGTTGTTCCACGAGAGCGGGGCTAATATCAACTTCCCGCCCAAAAGCATCTCGTAATTTTTTAAGATGCCCTTTCATATAGCTTGGTTCGCTGGTAGCGATTATATGGGAAAGAGCTCGGGAACAAATATCGTCATCGAATGGGATTGGTATACTAACCGCCGATCGTAAGGATTCAAGTTCATTAACAAGATCTAAAATGTCGCTTGTTTCCGCCATCTTCTCCGCACGGGCACGCACCGCCGCGGGGTCGATCGCAAACTCGACGCCGGTCGCTTCGCGGAGGGACTTGAGGTTGCGGCCGAGATAATATATCTCGTCCTCAGCGACCATTTTAGCCGCACGTTTTTCGACGGCTGAACGGTCGAGAGAAAGTTCCGCGCCCGTCGCTTCGCGGAGGGACTGCAGAGCTTTTTGTAGCTGCGAATCGCCATAGCGGAACGAACTTTCAGCGACCACCCGATTGGCGAGTTCCGCTGTCTTCGGCTTCGAGAGGCCGAGGTTGACACCGGTGGATTCGTGAAGAGATTTCAAAGAATCGCAGGCGTTGGATGCGTTTTCTTCTGCCGCCATCTTCTCCGCGCGGGCACGCACCGCCGCGGGGTCGATCGCAAACTCGACGCCGGTCGCTTCGCGGAGGGACTTGAGGTTGCGGCCGAGATAGTAATTATCTTGAGACTTGACGAGATCAGCCGCAATTTTGTTTATGACATCCGGGTCGATATCCGCTTTTCTTCCGGTCGCTTCGCGAATCGCTTCAAGATATGAACCGATAGAAGAACTTCGCCCATCCGCAGCCATGCGTGAAATCTGGGCACGTATAAGACCAGAATCTATTGTAAAATCGACTCCGGTTGCCGCTCGGAGCGATTTGAGGTTTTCCTTTAATTTATAAGTGTCTCCCCTAGCGATTTTTTGAGCTTGGGCGCTCACAACAGAAGATTCGACATAAATGGTGCTACCCGTGATTTCGCTTAACGCGCGAAGCTTTTCCGCAAGATTATACACGTCCTCCCTAATAATACTATGGGCAATTTGAGATACTGTTCCTTTTGGCAAATCGAGCTGCGTCCCGGTTGATTTACAAAGTTCCCGCAGTTGATCGATGACATGATGGGAACTTTCTGCTCGGATTATTTTATCTATCCGTTTTTGAACCGTTGCGGCATCTATAACAAATTCAATACTTGTTGCCTCGCGCAAAGACTTCAATTGAGGTGCAATGTGAGAAATATCTTCTTCCGCGACAACTTTTTGGGCTCGGGCTTGTACAACCGCTGGATCCGGATTTGAAGAAATACCCGTCGCCTCGCGCAACCTCTCAAGTTCTTTTTTTAAATTGGATGGGCTGACATCAACAACGAGTCGGTTTACAACCGCAACGACTGCTGTCCAGCTTACATCAAGATCCCGACCGGCAAGATCGCGCAAGGCTTTTAAATTTCGAGGTAAATTGCTAATCGGAGAGCTTTCTAAAATCTGCTGAGTCGCCCTTGCAACCAAGTCATTCTCCACATCCAATTTTCCGCCCGCGATACTCTTTAACGCCTCGACACTGTCGAAAAAATTCGCCACATTATTCCCCTCGATCAAGGTCGTAAGTCGTCCATGAATAATCTCTTGGTTTATCTGAAAATCAACCTTAGTGGTCAAACGTAACGCTTCGAGGTCGCGCGGCAATGAGTGGAGATATCCTTCGGCGGCTAATGCATTGGCTCGTGTAACAACCAACGCGGGTTCGACCTTCGGATCCACTCCGGTTGCTTCACGCAGGTTTTGAAATTCTCGCGATAAGTAATTTGGACTTCCTTCCGAAACTAGGCGGTTCGCGATATCCGTAATAATAGTTGTATCAAGATTCAACGCTACTTCCGTTGCCTCTCGAAGAAACTGCAACTCTTGCGACACAAAGTCAATCGTCTTTCCACCCGCGATATTTTTTGCACGAGCCTCAACTAACCTCGGATCTATCTCTACGCGGCGTGATGGCCCAGCAAGCTCTCTTAAGCTTTCAAATTCATCCTTAAGGTAGGAGGGGATCGTTTCCGTGATGAGCTTGGACGTGATCCGAGAAATATCATCCTGATCAATATCGACATATCCGGTAGCCCCGCATACATCCCGGATGGCGCTCACGGGACCATATGGATGTTTTTCGGAGATTATGGAATTAATTCTATCGCGAACTATCGCTGGTTCGATCGTTATTTCCGCGCCGACGGCAGACTTCAATGTCTCGAGATTTTCAGAAAGCTCGTTCGGATATGATTTCTCTATGAGCGCCCGGGCAATAATTGAAATTTCATTTGGACTAATTCCTAAATCACAATTTGTCGCACGGTGAAGATTGAGAAGATTTTGTGGGACATAAAAAATATTCTGCTCTTCAGCAACCATATCTTGCGCCCTCTTTTTCACTAACGCCGGATTGACGCGTGGGAATTCACCGGATCTCTGTTTTAAGACCAGAAAATTTCCGACTAAATATCGCGGGTCACCATGTGCAACCAAATCATCTGCAAACCGAGAAGTAGTTCGTGAATCGAGGACAATGCCCTCTAATTCAGAAATAAAATTCGGATCGCAAGGATCCTCGTCATCATAATCATTATAAGAAAAATCGTAATCTTCTTCGTGAATCTCATCCACGACTGGTTGAGGATCGCCATATCCTTCCGCCTCGAGGTCGGCCTTAATAAGCTCGCGTTCCGTATACTCGTGTTTTCCTGATAATTTTCCAAAGGCCATGTTGTATTCAATTATATGAATCAAAAAGCATAAAAACAACTGACATCTCCTGGCGGAGAGAAGAGGACCAGCTTTCCGTACAAACCCCCGACCTCCACAATTTACCCTGTTACAAATTATTATTGCTTGCCCCTCGTCGCAGACTTCTCGGGACGTAAGAAGTCGTAACACCCCGCCAAGGCGGGGTTAACGATCTTCTAATTGCCCCTCGTCGCAGACTTCTCGGGACGTAAGAAGTCGTAACACCCCGCCAAGGCGGGGTTAACGATCTTCTAATTGCCCCTCGTCGCTTCGCTCACTCGGGACACTTAGAAAATCTAATCCCGCCCTCCAGGCGGGAAAGATTTTCTAAGTGTGCGCCCTGCAGGGATCGGACCTGCGGCCTTTACGATGTCAACGTAACGCTCTACCACTGAGCTAAGGGCGCGAAACCCCTATAACTAATATCTAATTTCCGGCAAAAGTTCAACGGTGCGGACCAGCCTGGGCTTTCTGTGCTACAATATTAGGGCTGTGATAAAAAACCTGCGCCGACAGCTTGTCTGGAGCCTAGTCATTATCGCCGGCAGTATCGCCCTCTTTGGCTCTGCCATGCTTTGGTTGTCCGCGAGCGCCAGCGACAAAGCCAAGATCATCACCCTGAATCGAACCCTGATCAGTCGCTCCTCCCAGTCCTCGGAAACACTGGCGGAATTGAAGCAAAACGCGCCGGCGGCCGCGAGTTATGCTAAACTACTGATCGGATTCTTGCCGCCCGCGGAAGAGTTGCTGAACTTTCCCCGCTGGCTGGACGGTCTGGCCCGGGCGCAGCAAGTCTCTTTGCGGGTGAGCTTTCAGGGAGAACCAGTCCCGGCCAGGGAGGAACTGCCTGGTTTTTATCGTTTCTCGGCAGATATGACCGGTGAGCTTGATAATATCCTCAATCTTATGACCTCGGTCGAGTCGCGCGCGCCCAGGTATCTCGTGCGATTTGAGAATTTCGAGTATTCTCAAGCCGGGGATCAAGCCAGGATCACCAGCCAGGGCAAGGTCTATTTCCGCGAGCCCCCCGCCGTTCCAAAACAATGAGACATCTTTCCATCCGGCGTTTTGAAGAAGTAATGATCGCTTCCGCAATTTTGCAGCTGGCGATCTTGGCCGCGTTTTATCTCTGGGCCATTCAAGTGGTGGTTCAGGACATTAACCAGATCGCAAGCATCCCGAAACGCGCCAGCCAGGTTGTTCAATTCGACCTCTCTGGTGCGGCGGCCATCGATTACCACGGCCAGTCCCTGTAAGCCTCGCTAGAAATCCGGAATCGGCCATGACCGAGAAGATCTCCTATCACGCCCTGAACCGCGCCTGGCGAGGCAGTTACCAATCTCTGTCCGCCGCGCGAGAGCAATACCCGACCTGGACCGCCGCCTGGCAGGCTTATCAAAAACAACGCGTCATTAGTTTTGACTGCGAAAACCAGTGGCGGGAGCTGGAACGAAAAGGGGTCCAGCTTATATTGCAAAACGAGTCGGCTTTTCCGCGGCTTCTTCGGGAGATACCCTGGCCGCCCCACGGCGTGTATGTGCGCGGCAAATTACCCGACCCGGAACGATACCTGGCGATAGTCGGTACCCGCCGCGCCACTCCCCAGGGTCGCGAAACCGCGCATTGGTTCGCGGAAGAACTGGCCCGCGGCGGCGGCACAATCGTCAGCGGCCTGGCTTTTGGCATAGACGTGGCGGCGCACACCGGGTGCTTGGACGGACAGGGTCAGGCGGTGGCAGTGTTGGCCAGCGGGCCGGATGAGATCACGCCGCGCACCAACCGCGCGATAGCCGAACGGATCTTGGCCGGCGCGGGCGCAATTATATCGGAGTATCCCCCGGACACCGAACCCCTGCCCCATCGATTTCTGGAACGCAACCGCATTGTGAGCGGCCTCTCGCGGGGCGTAGTGATCATCGAGGCGCCCGAGCGGTCCGGCTCTCTGGCTACGGCTCGGTTCGCCCTGGAACAAAACCGGGACGTTTTTGTCGTGCCGGGTCCGATCCGACACCCGAACTTTGTGGGCTCGCACAAGCTCATCCAAGCCGGCGCGGACTTGGTGACCCACCCTCAAGAGATACTAGAACGTTACGGCTGGGCTACTCGCTCCGCCAGCGAAACCGAGCAGTTCGCCTCGCCGGAGGAGCAACAAATCATACGGTTCCTGGGAGATCAAATACGACCTGCCGGTATTGACAAAATCGCCGAGTCGACCAAACTAGACACTCGTACCGTGAGCGAGGTTATAACCCTGCTGATCTTGAAGGGAAAAGTTGCGGAAGCCGGTGGCGGTTATGCCATCGCCTAGACTTATTCCCCTGGTCAACCTCGCGCCGTCCCTTACTGATTTTCCTATTTCCGGATTTAGCTTTACACTCTCCCTATGCCGCTCGTAATTGTCGAATCACCGACCAAGGCGAAAACAATCGGCAAATTTTTAGGCGGCGATTATCAGGTGGTCGCCAGTTTTGGTCATGTGCGCGACTTGCCTAAAAGTAAGTTGGGCATAGATGTCGCCCATAATTTCGCACTGACCTATGCTCCTTTGCCCAAAGCTAAAGCGATCCTGGCCGAACTTAAAAAGCTGGCGGCAACCGAAAGCACGATCATTCTGGCCACGGACGAAGACCGAGAGGGCGAGGCGATCGCTTGGCACTTAGCCCAGGCCCTGGGCCTGGGAAGCGAAGAGCGAAGAGCGACCCGCGCTACGCCGGAGGCTTCGGCGAGGCGAGAGAGCGAAGAGAAACAGACAAAATCCAGATCTCCTTGCTCCTCGCTCCTCGCTCCTCGCTCCGTTTCCCGCATTGTTTTCCACGAGATAACCAAAACTGCCATCACCGAGGCGTTGCAGAGCCCGCGCGCGATCGATCTTAAGCTGGTGGACGCCCAACAAGCCCGCCGGGTGCTAGATCGCCTGGTAGGTTACGAGCTCTCGCCTTTCCTTTGGCGCAAGGTGCGCTATGGCTTATCCGCCGGCCGGGTCCAAAGTGTGGCGGTCCGCTTGGTCGCCGAGCGCGAGCGGGAAATCCAGGCCTTCCAGAACCAAGAGTACTGGTCCATTGAGGCGCTATTTACCCCGCACCAGAGCGTTCCGCACGGTGCGGGGTCCGCTCGGTCCTTCCCGGCTAAACTCCAGGTTGTGGACGGGAAAACTTTAGGCAAGCTGGACCTGACCGACCAGACCGCCGCGGATCGGATCGTCCAAGATCTGCAGGGAGCTGCCTACCAGGTCGGCTCGATCACCGTCAAGGAAGCCCAACGTTATCCCGCGCCGCCATTCATAACTTCCACTCTGCAGCAAGAAGCGGCCAGGAAACTCGGCTACTCGGCCAAGCAAACCATGATGCATGCCCAGCGCTTGTATGAAAATGGTTTTATCACCTACATGCGCACGGACAGCGTCCAGCTGGCCTCGGCCGCCTTGACTCAAGCGCGCATCGTGATCGCCGCGGAGTTCGGCAAAGAGTACCAACTGGCGGAACCGCGCCACTATGCCAATCGTTCCAAGGGCGCGCAGGAAGCGCACGAGGCCATCCGACCAACCGACTTGGCGCTACGCGCGGCGGGCGACAACCGTAACGAACGGCTGCTTTATGAGCTGATCCGGCGACGGACTTTGGCCTGCCAAATGCAATCCGCCCGCGTGGAGCAAACCGCGGTGGATATAAAAGCGAGGAGCGAGGAGCGAGGAGCGAGGAGCGAATACGCCTTCCGGGCGACCGGCCAGGTGGTTATCTTCGACGGTTTCCTTCGCGCCTATACCGAGGGCCGGGATGAAAACGGCGAAGATGAATCCGCCGAGGGTGTTTTGCCCAAACTGACCGAGGGCGAGGTACTCAAACTCGAGGAACTCACACCCAAGCAGCATTTTACCGAGCCGCCGCCGCGCTACACCGATGCCACCTTGATTAAGGCCCTGGAGAACGCGGGCGTGGGCCGACCGTCGACCTACGCGCCGACTCTTTCCACCATTCAAGACCGCGAGTATGTCGTTAAAGAGGATAAAAAATACTGGCCCACCGAAATTGGCTTACTGGTTAACGATCTCCTGGTGGAACACTTTCCGGAAATTGTGGACATTAACTTCACTTCGCATATTGAAGAAGAGCTGGACGATATCGCCGAAGGCAAGGTGAATTGGGTGGAGGTCTGCCGAGAATTCTACGAGCCGTTCAAGAAGCACTTAATCGAGAAAGAAAAGGAGGTGGAGAAACAAGTGCAAGTGTCCGACACGCCCTGCCCGCACTGCGGCGAAAAGATGATCATTAAATTCGGCCGCATGGGTAAGTTCCTGGCCTGCCCGGAACCGGGCAGCAAGGTCGCCCAGCCCCTGCCGGAAGAGGCGGCCATGATCAAGGCGCTCCAGGAAAAAACCCAAGGCGAGCTTTGTCCGCTTTGCGGCGGACCCATGACCGTGCGCCGAGGCAGGTTTGGATATTTTTTGGGCTGCAGCCGTTATCCCGAGTGCAAGGGCATCATGAAAATTTGGAACAAGACCGGCTTTAAGTGCCCCGCCTGCGAAGAGCGAAGAGCGAAGAGCGAAGAGCGAAGAGAGGCGGAGAAGACCAGTCAGAATCTCCTCCCTCCTCCCTCCTCGCTCATCGCTTCCCCGATTGGCGACCTGGTGGAGCGCAAATCCCGCGGCCGCGGAGGGCGCGTATTCTACGGCTGCAACCGCTACCCGGATTGCACGTTTTTGACGAACAAGAAACCGGAGAGCGAGGCGGATCTAGCGGAGGCCCTAACCGCGTGGCAAGCTAAACCCCTGGCGGAGAAAAAACCGTATCTGAAAAAAGCAACCAGAGGAGCCAAGAAGTCGTAACTATTGCGGATACTCCTCCCCCTTTTCTAAGGGGGAGTTAGTGGGGGTCGGGTGCGGGTATCGCAAGCCCCGTTAGATGCTTCATGTCTAACGGGGCAAGGCCGCAGGTTGCACGAAAAGCGAAATCCTTATCTAAGCCAACTGAATAGACTAACTGGCTTAGGTCAGGGGGCAAGAACACGTGTCGTGCATCTCACCCACTCCCGTTGGGAGTTTTTAACCGCCGAGCGCGGCAATGGCCGCGCGTACCCAGGAGTCGCCCCGGCAACCCCTGGTTGAAGTTTCGAGAAAAGCCACCCGGCACTTTTCGCCAGTGGCCTTTTCGATCTCCTCGGCAGGCACGTGCCCGCCGAGGATTGCTAGGCCTCGGTCGCCGCAAGGGACGACTTCAACCCTCCTTCGCAGAGAAAACGCCAGCGTGGCACTCCCTCTGGAAGTGAAAAATACGGCTCCTATGTCATCCCCGGGCTTGACCCGGGGATCCAAAATTCCTAGAAAATCCTGGATTCCCGCTTTCGCGGGAATGACAAGTCTTTTGTTTCCGAACAGCGCCAATAATTCCCGACTTTTGACTCACTCCGCAAAAAATTCCGGCTTCAGTTCGATCTCGGAAATATAGCGCGAAGCTTGGCGATAAATCGCCTGCAAAGTACCGCGGTCCAACTCCGCATGCCGAGGAATGGTTAGCGTCTGCTTGCCGCCTTCGGTGGTCCGGCGCAGTTTAACGTGGCTGCCACGTTCCGAGATAATTGCGAACCCAAGCGATAAAAATATGCCAACCACCTCCTCTCCCGAGAGAACTTTAAGCCGCGGCATGGAGCTGGGGAGTCAATTCAAAATTAGCCAGCACTGATGGCTGTTCCGCTAGGCCCAACTCGGCTAAGTTTTCTCCTTCCAGATGCAGAGTGATCGCCTCTTCTAAATTTTTGGCCAATTCGTCTAAGGTTTTACCCTGGGTCACGAGGGACAAATCCAAGCACTCCGCAACGAAATACTTGTCTCCCTTGAAAATGCTGACCTGAATGATGTGCTTCATGGTTTTAGTATAAACGCACGAGGCCGAAAAATCAACGCAACCATTGGCAGTCGGCCTAATTATCCGTAGCATATAGACATGCTCCTCAAAGAAATACTCGCCAAGGACCCCCCGGGACTCATTGCCCGGGCTTATCGCTTCGCGGAACACGCCCACGCGGGCCAGAAGCGCAAGAGCGGCGAGCCCTACTTCCGGCACGTCCAGGCGACCGCCGAGATCTTGCACGGCTGGGGCATGGACCAGGTGACAGTCGCAGCCGGACTCCTGCACGACACCGCGGAAGACACCCCGATCACGATCGAGGAATTGAAGAAAGAATTTGGCGAAGAAGTGGCCTTCTTGGTGAGCGGCGTGACCAAGCTGGGACACATCAAGTACCGCGGCGCGACCGCCAAGGTGGAGAACCTGCGCAAATTGATCTTAGCCCTTTCGGAAGATCTGCGGGTGGTATTCGTTAAACTGGCCGACCGGATGCACAACATGCGCACCCTCTCCGCCCTGCCGCCCCAGAAACAGAAACGCATCGCGCTCGAAACCGATGAGATCTACGCGCCGCTCGCCAACCGACTGGGTATGTGGCAGGCGGCCGGCGAGCTGCACGACCTGGCCTTTCCCTTTCTCCACCCCGAAGAACACCGCTGGCTCTTGGCCCATGTGCCCGATGCCTACGAAGAGCGAACTGCGTACCTGGAGCGGATCAAGCCCCAGGTCGAGCGGTTGTTAGCCGAACAAAACATGACTCCGCTCGCCATCAGTTTCCGAGCCAAACGTTACTCCTCCCTCTATAAAAAACTGCTGCGCTACGGCATGGACCTGAATAAGATCCACGATCTGGTCGCGCTGCGCATCTTGGTCGCGACCACCGCCGATTGTTACGCCACTCTGGGCGCCATCCACGCCGCCTGGCCGCCCCTGCCGGGGCGCATCAAAGATTTCATTGCTATGCCCAAGCCCAATGGCTATCGCTCCCTGCACACCACCGTGATCGGACCGGAAAAGCGCATCGTGGAAATTCAGATCCGAACTCAAGAAATGAACGAGGCCGATGAATTTGGCGTGGCTGCGCACTGGCTGTACAAGCAACACGGCGATCCGGGCGCGAGTCATCCCGCGCAGATCCGCAAGGCCGCGGAGGAGCTGGCCTGGGTGGAACAGCTCCGCGCCTGGCAAGAACAAATCGCGACCCCCGAGGCCGAAGCGGAGGAAGTGCTCTCTGCCATGAAGATCGACTTTTTCAAAGATCGGATCTTCGCGATCACGCCGCGCGGAGACGTGATCGATCTGCCGGCGGGCGCGACTCCGCTGGACTTCGCCTACCGCATTCACTCCCAAGTCGGCGACTCCGCGAGCGGCGCGCGGGTCAATGGACAAATCGTGCCGCTGAATCACGAGCTGCGTTCCGGCGACCTGGTGGAGATTTTAATCCAAAAAGGCAAACACCCTTCCGAGGCCTGGCTGGACATTGCCAAAACCGCCATTGCCCGGGAACACATCCGCGCCGCGCTCCGTCATCGCAAAACCGGCGGGCTTATTCCTCGCTCCCTCCGCACCGAGTTCCGAATCGCGGCCAAGGACCGGGTGGGTCTCTTGAAAGACATCACTGCCGCCATTGCCCGGGCGCACGTGAATATCACCAGCGTCAACCAACAGGAAAGCGCCTCTCACAGCCACGTAATCATCCGTATTGTGTGTGATCTGGGCGACCGGGAAAAGATAGAAAAGCTGGTGCTGAAGATAAGACAGATCACCGGCGCAACCGAAGTCGGCTTTAAGACTAGATCGTGAAAAATCCTTGAGTCACGAGGGTTGGTCCTCCCCATCGTTTTAAACTTAGTCCGTTTCTGTCCCGGCAATCCGCCGCAGTAAACTTTCCAGTTCTTCCTGGGAATAGAAACTGATCGTGATCTTACCGCCGCCTCCGGCCGCGTAGATCTTGACCGGCGTACCAAGCTCCAGCGCCAGTTTCTCCTCGGCTTGTCGAATCTCCGGGGGCGGGTCGGCTGGGACGCGCTCGGCGGCGGACGCTTTCTGTGACACCTCCGCCCGGACGCGTAGTTCCCGGGTGGAAAGTTTGTTGGCAATCAGGTCTTGGAAGAGTCGCTCGCGAATCGCGGGATCGTCGACGGTCAGGAGCAACCGGCCGTGGCTCTCGGTGATCTCCCCGCGCTCGATCGCGTTCTGGACATTGCTTGGCAAGTCGAGCAAGCGCAGCGTGTTGGCGACTACTTCCCGGCTCTTGCCCAGACGCGTGGCGATCTCCCGCTGGGTCAACCGGAACTCATCCTGCAGTCGGGCAAAGGCGCGCGCCATCTCGATCGGGTTCAGGTCTTCCCGCTGTAGATTTTCGATCACCGCCAACTCCAGCTTTTCCCGGTCCAATTCCACGTTTCGGATGATGGCCGGCACGCGTTCCAAGCCCAGTATTTTAGCCGCCAGCCAGCGCCGTTCCCCGGCGATCAACTGATACTCCACCTCCGTCCCCGTAGGCACCTCCCGTACCACCTTACTTACTACGAGCGGCTGCAGGATGCCAAACTCGCGGATGGAATTAGCCAGTTCGCGCAATCCCGTCTCGTCAAAATTGCGCCGGGGTTGCTGCGGATTGGGCACAATCTGGTCCACCTCGATGTGAAAAACCGCACCTATCTCGTCGGGGGTTCCGCCCGGAGTCCGGCGCGGAACGGTGGGCGCAGGTCGCGCGATTGGTTGGGGTCGTGGAAAGGCAACGGGGGTCGCCGGGAAAGTTTCCGGTTCGGCCGGAGTAGGTTCCGGCTGTAGCCAAGGCGTCATAGTTGGCGCGGGTTCACCCCAACCCTGCGGCAGTAGATGTTCGGACTCGTCCGTAGCTGGACTCGTGATATCGCTGGTTGCAACTTCTTCCGGAACGGCCGTCGAG
>JACRFR010000063.1 GCA_016212635.1 Candidatus Liptonbacteria bacterium
TTGAGCTTACTTAATACCTCCAAGAAGGCCGAGATGGGGTCAAACTGCTTGTCCTCGTCTATTGCCTCGAAATCTAGGTAAGACTTAATGGGATAGGCAGATGATTTGTCTAATAACATCTCGCTGCCCCAGAGGTTGTAACCGCGTTCATCCATTTCGATCAGATTGTGCGGAAAGCGCTCGGTGTAATCCGGCACTTCTTCGATCTCCAGATCAGAGTAGTAAGAGTAGAAAGCGGCCTCGATCAATCCTCGCTGCTTGGCGTAAGCCCGGATGTAAAAATGCACCTCGCCGCCGAAACTGACCATCTCCAGCGAGTACCAGCGGGTAACCTCGCCATCCATGTACATTTCCTGAAAATCGCCCGGGTAGTTACCCAAGGTATTGATCGTACCCAAAACTTGTTCCATGGCCCGCGGGCTCTTGCGGGTCTCCCGCGGCACGTGAAGCTCCAGAAGGATCCACTTGATCTCGCGCTTCATCTTGGTCTGTTTGTAATACAGCCAAGTGGACACGAACATGGGCATTAAGATCACCGCCGACCAAAGCCACCAAAGACTCCAGAAGATCTGGCCGATGGTTTGGGGTTCGTATGTTGCGAGCGGAGACATTTGACTAAATAACTCTCTGCGCTAAATATTTCTCGGTTTGCTCAGTGGATATATTATATTGTGAATTATCCATACGAAACTGGTGATTTTGTGTCCTAGCCGTCACTCCTCCCCTTATCTTAGGGGAGGTTAGGTGGGGTCTAGAATCCAGGACCCCCCTCTTCCTCCGAAGGAGGACCCTCCTTCGGAGGGCACCCCCCCCCTCAAACGAGGGGGAGGGTGGAGCTTCGTGATTCAAGGTATTATAAACCAAACGGCACCTATTGAGAATAGTGTGTGGCGTGTTCGGAAACCACCGATTTTATTGCCCGAGCTTGTCGAGGGCCATGCCATGTGCCCGCCAAAAAGCTGCCCTTCGACGGGCTCAGGGAATAACTTTTTGACGTTTCCGAACAGCGCGATAGTGTGTGGGGGCCCTCCTATTTCGCGTTTATCTATCCGCGTTAATCCGCGTCTAGTCCGCGTCAATCCGCGGCCCGGCGCAAGGCGCACGGGCACTAGGCTTCGCGTACCTGGTAGCTGCCGTCCGTCAACCGTTCAAAGTGGTTGCGGTTCTGCAAATTAACCAGAACCGTGTTGGCTTTAAGGAAGCGCTCTCTTTGTACTGCCAAAATAACATCCTTGGGCTTGAGCGGACCCTGGTTCTTCAGAATACGCTGAATGACTTCTCGCGCCGTGCCGGGCTGGTAGCCGTGTTCCGATAAGCCGTAAATGCCGCGCCCCACTAGGACAAAGCGGGGATCTTTGATCAATTCGTTATGTACGGTCGGCGCCAAAGCTCGATGGGGATGCAAACCGATATCGTTGATGGTCGCCGCGATAGTTTGGAAGTGGAGGGGCTTGCTGTGCTTCTTGAGCACTAGATAGATCTGGTCCCGCACCGTCGCCGGCCGGATCTCCGGCCACTCACCCAGACCCACGTCTCCAAAGGGATTGGCGTGAATATGTTTGGACAGCCCCACATAGGTTGCCGCGACTGGCAAAGTTAAATGTTTCGCGGCGGCTGATTTCTGAAGTAATTCCTGATACCGCCCGCCTAAAATAGTGCCCTTGTTTTTGCGCAGAGTTTCGATCCAACCGGTCGCGAAGGAGGTGGCCGCTTTCATGGATCTTTCGTCCGAGTAATAAAAGGGGTGATACTCATCATCTTCCGGACGGGACTGCACCTCGCGGCTGGCAGCGACCAAAAATGCCAGCTGATTTTCATTGAGATCTCGAATCACCGCGTGCAAGTGCTCCAGCAGCGGCGCCACTCGCGCCACCCCGCCGTTTTTTTTCAAGCAGGCCTTGACCGCAGTGATTATTTCCCGACAGTCCGCATTAGTAGCCACTCCCTCCCTGGCCGCGGCCAGGGCGGACATTTCAATTTGACGAATACGCTCCCGCGTGACATGGAAACGCTCGCCCAGGGCAGCCAAGGTTTGCGGTTCTTTGGCTTTATCCAAACCGAACCGGCCCACCAGCACATCCCGTTGGCGCTCGCTTAAGGCTTTAAATAAGCTATTGATTATCTCGCTCATTCCCTTACTTGACATTAGGAGTATTATAATAAAAGCCGAAGCAATAGTCAAACATGCCGGTTATACACAGGAACAATACGGTGCGTAGAGGATCCGACCACTCGCTTCCGCTACTCCCTACTCCCTACTCCCTACTCCCTACTCCCTACTCCCTACTCCCTACTTGCTACTTGCTACTTCCTTCTCCCCGCCAGGTACAAGATCGGGCTGGCTACGAAGATAGAAGAATACGTGCCCGCCACCACTCCCACCAAAAGTGTCAGCGCGAAGTATTGCAGGGTCACTGGTCCTACTAGGTAGAGGGCCACCAAAACCAACACCAAAGTGAAAGAGGTATTGATGGATCGGGCCATGGTTTGATTTACGCTCGCGTTAATAACTTCGCTAAAGTTGGTCTTGCCGTGGGATGCGAACAGGTTTTCTCGAATGCGGTCGAAAACCACGATGGTGTCGTGCACCGAGAAGCCCATGACCACCAGCAGGGCGACCACGAAATTGGTGTCGACTTCGATCCGGCCGGTATAGCCCAGCACCGCCAGAAGACCGGCCGGTATGGCCACGTCATGGAACAGGGACGCCAGGGTCACCCAGCCATAGGTCCAAGAACTGACCGGACGTGAAACTTTACGGAAGGCGTAAGCGATGTAGAGCGAGATGCCGACCAGGACCAAACCGATCGCCCAAACGGCGCGATTTCTCAAGTCCGCGCTGACCGACGGACCGATGGACGAGAAACTGATCTCTTCCGCGTTCGCATACTTGCTTTGGAGTTTGTTCCAAAGCTCTTGGTGGTGGCTCTCGCCGCCCTGTTCCGGAAAGCGCGCCCAAAAACTGCCGTCGCGAGAATCGGCGCTCAAGCGCACATCTTTAATACCCAACTCTTGCTGGAAGGTTTGCTCCATCGCGCCTAGGGACGGGGCGTCCTGGGCAACCTTGATCTGCCAGAGCGTGCCGCCGGTGAAATCAATACCCAGCCGAAAACCGAAAACGACGACCGCCAAGATGCTCGCGCCCACCAGCACCACGGCCGCCCCCAGGAACCAGTTCCGATGTTCAACTAATTTTATTTTCATGGGACGGTTGACGGCTGACTATTGACTACTGACGATTGACCGATGACGGTTGACTAATGACGGTTGACTATCGACTATTTGCCCCCTTCCGCCGACCGGAAAAGACCCGCAGGAATATCCGGGTGGTCGTGATCGCGCTGAACATGGAAATCAGAACGCCGATCAGGAGCGTCAGCGCGAAACCGCGCACGAAACTGGTGGTTAAAAAGTACAGGATAACCGCGGTGATGATGGTCGACACGTTGGAGTCCCGGATCGAAGGCCAAGCGCGGCGAAACCCCTCTTCCACGGCGGATAAACCGGTCAGGCCCTTTTTAAGCTCCTCTTTCATGCGTTCGAAGACCAGAATGTTCGCGTCCACCGCCATGCCGATAGTGATAATGAAACCGGCCAGCCCCGCCAGAGAAAGAGTGATCGGCACCAATTTAAAAATAGCCAGAGTTAGGGCGATGTAGATCAAGAGCGCCAAGCTGGCAAAGATACCCAAGCGCCCATAATAGAAAAGCATAAAGAGAATGACTATTAGAGTGCCCAGCGCGCCCGCGATGAGTGTCGCCCGGAAGGAGTCCAGACCCAGGGTGGGGCTGACGGTTTGCTGATTGATCAAGGTGATCGGCGCCGGCAGCGCTCCGGCGTTAAAACGTTCGGCCAATTGTTTGGCTTGTTCCATGGTAAACCGGCCGCTGATGACCGCGTTGCCGCCGGAGATCTTGGATTTGACCAGCGGCATCTCGATCAGGTTGTTGTCCAAAAATATGGCCAGGGGCAAACCGTCGGGATGCTCGGCGGTAGGCGCCAGCTGGGCGGTCAAATCCTCAAATAATTTCGCCCCGTCGGAATTGAATGACAGGGACACCTGGGGCGAGCGGGTGGTATTGTCGAACGACACCTGCGCCCCGGTAATGTGCCGGCCGTTCAGGTCCGTGGCCAGAAAGGTGGTGGTGGAGCCGTTTTGCTGGACCGTCCGGAAATCCAAAAAAGGCGTGGTGCCGATCTCTTGGATGGCCTCGCTGATCTTTTTGACCCCGGCCAGCTCCACGATCAACTGCGACTTCTCCCCGGCCCGCGCAACAAAAACTTGCGGCTCGCTGACCCCGAACAAATTCACTCTTTTTTCAATCACGTCTCTCAATCCGTTCAGTACCAAGCCCCGATCGGCATCCACCACCTGGGACAAGTTCACCTCGTAAACCAGATGGCTGCCGCCGACCAGGTCCAGCCCCAGCCGCCAGGGGTGCCACTCGGAGGTGCTCTTGGGGTAAACGAAAAAGCCGGCCACGATGGCCACGGCCAAAATAATAACGGCTAAAAGCTGGGGGTTATTTTTCATGCCATGAACGCGGATCTATGCGGACCGTACCCATCGACTTCGCTCCAGGATATTATTAGCGTTATTTGCTTGAATTTGCGTTATTTGCGATTACTCACCGATGCTAGCACGGCTTATTCGGGTCCGCAACCCTAACCCAATTCCGAAATGGCGTTTTTAACCAGGTCCCCTATTTTCTTGTCCTCGTGGACCATGGCGCCGACTATGCTTCTCGCGTTCGGTGACATTCTGACATACATAAATTGTATCTTCCCTTTGGCCCGCTCTTCGCCGCAATATTTGATATATCCCGGAATATTGTATTCAAAAAACGCGAGACTATCGGCATCTTTTAACACATCGGACTCATAATCTCCTCCTTCTTCGTGCTTTTTCACTAAAGTATTAACCTTACTTATCACTTCCTCTCTGTATCCGTGTCTAGCTAATATTTCACTGGTGAATTTTGCCGAGCGCATCGCATGCGCTTTCTTGAACTCGGCTATTTTCGAATAATCCTTTAGGTCCCTTTCAATTATCCCGGTAACGCCCCGGTCGATATCATGGGCCAGAGCCGCTATTTGTAGGGCTTCATCCGCGTCCGGCTTGAGTTGTAAAACCCATTTTAAAACCAATTCCGAGTGCTGGGGGTCGAAGTCAATAGGAGACTTTTTCAAGATCTCACTAATTTCCCTTCGAACCTCTTGGAAATCGGGCATGGATACATTGTACACACCAGAATACTTATGTCGACTATCCGGTATTCAAAGGCCCGAGTTTAAATCCAAATCTTGGTGCCTCGCTAGGATTCGCCCGCTATCTCGTCATTCGATCTCGCCTATCCACTTATCTCGCCATGGCGAGATAAGTGGATAAACAATAAGTGAGATGAAAATTTGTAAGTACCATTTCCTTGTGCGCCCACCAGGATTCGAACCTGGGACCCTCTCCTTAAAAGGGAGCTGCTCTACCAGCTGAGCTATGGGCGCACAAGAAAACCGTGCCTGTATTTATGAATTTTCAACGAAAGCCGTTGCCGAGGCGAAGCCCAAAGGGAGCTGCTCTACCAACCCCGACGCTTCGGTCGGGGCTCCGACCCCACAACGGGCGTCGGAGCTGAGCTACCGGGGCAATTTTGATTCAAGCTGCTCTACCAACTGCCTGCCCGCCAAAGCTTATGAGCGTAGACGGGAGCTATGGGGGCGCGGGATAATTTACAATTTCTAATTAACCTAATTTCTAATGAAAATACAAGCTTTTCTATTCTTCTCTTCAGATTAGAATAATTAGGATAATTAGAGCACTTAGAATAATTCTATCCACCCTCTTTCTCCAATCTCTCCAAGATCGCCTTCTCTTTCGCGCCCAGCTTCTTGGGCGTTTTGAGCGTCAAGTCTACCAGTAAGTCGCCGCGTCCCGTGGCGAGCCGGGTCGAACCACCAAACCGCGGCATGCCTTCGCCGGGCACCCGCAAGTATTCTTTGAGATTAAAGTGGGTTGGCAGTTCCACCTGGATGGTCCTGCCTTCAACAGTCGGCAAATCTATCTTGCGTCCTAAAAGCAGGTCGTAAACCGCGATCTCCTTGCGCACGACCAGGTCATCCCCGCGGCGCTCAAAACGAGAGTGGGCCTTAACCTTGACCCGCACGTACAAGTCGCCGGCCGCCGCGCCGCGCTCGCCAGCTTCGCCCGCGCCAATGATCTTAACGATCTGATCATTGGGCACGCCGGGCAGAATCTCCACGACTATACTGCGCTCGTTCATAACTCGGCCATTCCCCTTGCAGGCCGAACACAGCTTTTCCGGTATCTGTCCCGCGCCGCGACAGATCTCGCACGCGCGCAACTTGGAGAACTGGCCGAAGAAAGTGCGGCGTTGCTCGCGGACCTCGCCCCGCCCGTCGCAAGCCCCACAGGCCTTGGTCGCCACTCCCGCTTCTGCGCCTTGCCCCCGACAGTGTTTGCAGACGATATAGGTTCGAAGATTTATGGTTTTAGTCGCCCCCTGGAATGATTCCTCCAGGGTAATCTCTCGCACGACTTCCAAATCCGACCCCTGCTGGTAGGTACGGCGCCGCGGCCGTATCCCGCCACCGTCAAACATGACATCAAAGATGTCGCTCAAATCGCCGAAGTCGGTGAAGACCTGGCTGTTGCCGCCCTCGCCCCAGCTCCAGTTCCAACCCGCGCCGGGCCCGGCCGCGCCTGCCCCAGCCCAACCCGGTTGTTCCGCGGTGCCAAATCGGTCGTACTGGACCCGCTTATTATTGTCGGACAAAGTCTGATAGGCCTCGTTTACTTCTTTGAACTTCTGTTCGTTGCCGCCGGGCTTGTCCGGGTGGAATTGATGCGCCAGCCGGCGATAGGCTTTTTTTATTTCCTCTCCCGAAGCGCCGCGCGCCACGCCTAAAATTTTGTAGTAATCCTTAGACATTCCGGTAAATGATCAGTAATTAATGATTATTTTCTAACTCCACTTCACCACTTCCCGGGTGGCGCCCTCGCCGGTCAGCCCCAGGATGTTCATTCCCAGCAGGGCTTGATAGATGAAGAACGCCGCAAGTATGAGTAACCAGGTGGCGAACACGCCCACTCCCCGCATGACCAAAAAAACCCCAGCCGCCCAGAAAACCAGAAACCAGCCGCCGAACATCTGCCGCCACTTGCCCACCGCGCCGCTCGCCAAGCGATAAGCCACGGATTCCACGGAATCTTCCGGCTTAATGTTCAGTTGCGTCGCGGTGCGAGATTTTTCGAGCAGTTGATCCGTGGCCTTGTCTAAAAATTCTTTTTGGATATCCGGAGGCAGGTTGCGGTAGCTTAAATTCTCCTGGAGTTCCAAGCTGTACCGCGCCAGATCCTTGAGCAGAGTGCCGACGTCGGTGTTAAAGCGGATCTCTTGGTAGAAGTTGGAAGCGATATCGGTGGTCCAGGCAAAGAATTGGCGGAAGGTGTTATCGGATATCGGGGCGGGCAGGGCCGAGTAACGCGGCAGGTAGAGCAGGATCGCGACCACGGTTAAGCCGGTAACAATTTTTCCGATCTGCAGACGGGCGGCTCGGAAAAATCGGAGGCGTAGGCCGCTCTCCGCTTCCTGGCGGCTCGCGAGCGCTCCCCAGGCAAAAGTCACCGCCGCGACGCCGATCACCCAGGGCAAGTTCGCGTCCGGCCAATTCCAGAACGGGATCGAGAAGGCCAGCACTGCGATCATCACAATAAGCAGGCGGCGGCCCAGGCCGGTGCGGATAATATTTCCCAGAACTGCGCAGGTTGTAAACGGTGCGAGTGCGGCCACCAAGCTCCAAAGCGACCAGCGATCCTCCAGATACGCGGCCAGACCAAAACCCAGGAACGTCGCGCTTATAACTGTCAGCGCGTCCAGAACTATCTCTTGATAGAAACCAGCCGGGCGGGCAATTCTTTCCGCTGGCGTTTCTTTAAGCAGGTTCTGATCCTGGGTGTTCATTCGGCTCGCTCGCGGGCGGGGGCGGGGGGGGATTATCGCCCGGAGGATTATCGCCCGGAGGGTTGCCTTGATTATAGAGCAATTGCCCAATCTTTTGAACCTCCACGGTCAGCGCCTCCATTCCCTTCTTGATCGCTTCCAGGTCGTCGTCATCTTTGACCTTCTTCAACTCGTCGATCTTCGTTTGAACCGCGCCCTTGAGATCGGCTGGGGCTTTCTCACCCACATCTTTGAGCGACTTCTCCGCGAGATAAACCATGCTCTCGGCCTGGTTGCGCGCCTCAACTAATTCTTTTTTATGAGCATCTTCCGTCGCGTGCTCCGCCGCCTCCCGCTTGAGCCGTTCAATTTCTTCTTTAGACAAGTTGGCCGAGGCCTGAACTTTGACCGACTGTGATTTGCCGGTCGCCTTGTCTTTGGCGGAAACATTCAAAATGCCATTGGCGTCAATGTCGAAGGTTACCTCCACTTGAGGCACGCCCCGGGGCGCGGGCGGCAATCCCTCCAACATGAAACGCGCCAGGGTTTTGTTGTCGCTGGCCATGGGCCGTTCGCCCTGCAGTACGTGCACCTCGACCGAGGTTTGACTGTCCGCGGCGGTCGAGAAAACCTGGGTCTTGGAGGTCGGTACGGTGGTGTTCTTAGGGATCATGGGCGTGGACACGCTGCCCAAGGTTTCAATGGCTAGGGTTAAGGGCGTCACATCCAAAAGCAGAATGTCTTTAACGTCGCCCTGGAAGATGCCGGCCTGAACTCCGGCGCCGATGGCCACGACTTCGTCCGGATTGATGCCTTTGTGCGGCTCCTTGCCGAACAACTGTTTGACCGCTTCTTGTATCGCCGGCATCCGCGTTTGTCCGCCAACCAAGATAACCTCGTCGATCTGTGAAAGTTGAAAACCGGCGCCCTTGGGTGCGGCCGCCGTGACAGCCTCGCGAGTCAGCTGGATGGAGCGGTCGATATAATCGCGCACCAGTTCTTCCAGCTTCGCCCGCGAGAGTTTCAAGAGTAAGTGCTTTGGACCGGAAGCATCGGAACTGACGTAGGGCAGATTTATTTCGGTTTCCACCGCGGTGGACAATTCGTGCTTGGCGCGCTCCGCCGCCTCTTTGAGCCGCTGCAGCGCCAGCGGGTCTTTGGACACATCGATGCCTTCCTGTTTCTTGTACTCCAGCACAAGATAATTCAGGATCCGCTGGTCGAAATCGTCGCCGCCCAAATGGGTATCGCCACCGGTGGCTTTAACTTCCACGGTTTGCTCTTTGGACTCCGCATCGTAACCGATCTCTAACACCGAGATGTCGAATGTGCCGCCGCCAAAGTCGTAAACCGCGATCTTTTGGTTCTGCTGCTTGTTCGCGCCGTAGGCAAAAGCGGCCGCGGTCGGCTCGTTGATGATACGCTTGACCGTCAGACCCGCGATCTCCCCGGCGTTTTTGGTGGCTTGCCGCTGGGAATCGTCAAAGTAGGCCGGCACGGTGATCACCGCTTCTTTGATCGTTTCTCCCAGTTTGGCTTCCGCGTCCGCCTTCAGTTTGCCGAGAATGAAAGCGGAGATCTCTTCTGGCGTGTACCACTGGTCGCCCATTTTCACTTCCACTCCCCCGTTCTGCGATTCTTTGATCTCATACGACAGCCAGGCTTTGTCGCGCTGCACCTCGGCATCCTTGAATTTCCGGCCGATCAGCCGCTTGACCGAGAACACGGTATTCTTAGGATTGGTAATTGCCTGGCGCTTAGCCAGTAAACCGGCCAGGCGCTCACCGGTTTTGGAGATGGCCACAATGGACGGCGTGGTGCGATTGCCTTCGGTGTTTTCCAAAACCCGAGGCTCGCCGCCCTCCATAACCGCCACCGCGGAGTTGGTAGTTCCCAGATCGATCCCGATTATTTTTGGCATGATTATTGATTACTGATTACTGACTACTGATTACTGGCTACTGATTACTGGCTACTGATTACTGGCAATTAACTATTAACGATTGACATACTCGGTTCGGCCCCCTCCGCGGTCAACGGTCAACCGTCAATAGTCAATAGTCAGTTCACTTCACCTTAATACTAACCTTCTTCTCCCTCTGCTCCGGCCTAACCTTGGGCAGGATTACGGTCAAAATGCCTTTCTCATAGGTCGCCTCAACCTTATCCGCGTCGACCGGCGCGGGCAAACGCACCAAGCGCGAGAAGCTGCCTCGCCGGATCTCCTGACAGAAGAACTTTTTATTTTTTTCCTCTTTCTTTTCTTCCCGAATCGCTTCCACTTTCAAGTGATTGCCTTCCACGGAAATACTGGTCTTCTCCGGATCTAAACCCGGCACTTCCATCTCCACCACCACCGCTTTTTCGTCCTCCTTCACGTCCACTGCCGGCAGAAAGTTGCGGATCGGTATCAGTCCGGCTCGATGCGCCAGCGGGCTTTCCTGCCAAAAATCTTCCGACCAATCGCGGTCAAAGAATCCGCGCGGTACTATCATGGGCATGGCAGTAAAATGATTATTGATTATTGATCATTGGATCGACCTTTGTTTTTCGTGCAATGCTAATCTGCAAATGCATGTGAATACTACGAATTACCGATTTAGAATAATTAGAATAATTAGAATAATTAGAATAATTAGAATAATTAGAATAATTAGAATAATTAGAATAATTTGCTTTTGCCTTTTCCCTACTCCCTACTCGCTACTCGCTTTCTAGCCAATCTTACCCTCGCCGCCCGCAATACCTTATTGTGCAAGCGGTAGCCCGGTTCTATTTCGTCCACCACGGCTCCCTCCGGTAGATCTGAATCCGCCTCGGCAACCGCTTCTTGAATACTGGGATCGAACGTCTGGCCGGCTTCGGTCGGGATCCGGGTCAAACCGTTTTTTCGCAACACATCTTCGATTTGGGCCCGAATCATGTACACCCCCTTCTCCACCGGACCCTGCTTCTCCATCGCCGCCAGACCCAGATCGAAGCTGTCTAAAACCGTGATCATTTCCCGAATCATATCCTCGGTAGCGTAGCGGGCGATCTCGGACATGCGGAAGGACTCGTCTTTCTTGTAATTCAAGTAATCCGCCTTGGCCCGCTGCCAACCGGCCAGATACTCTGCGGCTTTCTTCTCCAGCTCCTGGATCTGCGCATCAGCCGCACCCGCATCGGTTGATCCCGGATCAATCGCGGCGCTTCCCGCTTCGCCATCGTCTGGATTCATTTGTTTCTCATCGTCGTTCATGATGTAAGTATTCTAATGTGAATTCCAAAACTATAAATTTTGTGCCCCCTTGTCATTCCCGCGCAGGCGGGAATCTAGTGCTTATTTTTGGTTATAGATTCCCGTTTTGCCTACTCCGCCGAAGCGCTGCGAAGGCCGGGCACGGGACACCAAACACATAAATCCTAACTATGATCCCTTTGCTTTACGAACTTTATAGCTAGGCTAATTATTTACGACCTTCTGTAGAGCTTGGAAAATGGTCGCGGCCCGTTCATAATCCAACCGCTTGGGTCCCACCAGGCAGATCACCACCCGTTCGTCGCCATTCCGATAATCACCCGCGATGGCCATCAACTGCCCACTGCGAGTCAAGGGGCTGTCGCGGCCGATAAACACTCCGATACTGTCGTCCACGCGCTCGCCAGGTTCCCCGCTCTCATTCTCCCTGGTCCGTGCCGATTCCTCGGCGATCCGCGCCACCGTTTTTTCAAATCGCTCGTCCAAACTTTCATAATCGCGGATAATTTGTCGGATCTCTGCCCGGTCTTGCAGTTCCAGTCGATCGAAGATGCGTTCCAAACCCTCTTTGTGCACCGCGCCTTCTTCGTAAACCACCCCTAATCCATGTAAAGCGCCGGAGATCCAGGCGGCCAGGCCCGGCCAGGATTGCGCTCGGAAGATTGCCGATAGCTCCCGCTCCAAGCGATCGGCGTAAACGCTCCGATGCCCCAGCGCCCGTTCTGCATAAAACTCATAGCCCTTGTCCGCCGGCACCCGGCCCGAGGAGTGATAGGGTTGCTCCAAGTAACCCTCGTCGGTCAGCTCGCAAAGCTCGTGGCGGATCATCGCCGGCCGGATACCAAAGTCATAGCGCTCAAAAAGCAAACTGGAGCTGATCGGCTCTCCGGTGGCGATGAATTCCCGCACCGCCGCCTCTAGTATGTCTATCGTCCTGGGCTCCATGGTTTTTCGCTACGAAATACGAATCATTACGAAATTACGAATAGGCCTGGTTCCCTTGTCGCCTTTATTGATTGTCATTGCGAGCCCCGTTTGGCGGGACGTGGCAATCTATTTCGTATATTCGTACCTTTTCGTATTTCGTAGCTATTTTACCCATTAGCAATCTCCTGTCAAGAGTGCTAATACCTAACACGGGTGTTCGAGGTCGGGCCTCGAACATTTACGAATCGAGCTAACAACACCTACCCTTTTCCAAGGGGAGGTGTGGGGTGAGGCCCGACTTCCCCGAGGTCCGTCCTCCCGAGGAGGTTGGACCTCTCGATATTAATCCCCGATTCCCGCTCCTCCCCTGAACAAGACGAAGGGATGGGAGTAGAAAAAGACGCGTAATTTATCGTCATCTGACAATAATTTAGAGGCGAATCTCTTCCTCCAGCCAGGGAATGTGCTCGTGCCGACGGCGCCAGAATATGTCCTCCCAAATATAGTGCACGGCGAGCATGGCATACTGACCATACTGCTTTTGAATATCACGCTGGATTCTCGCGGCGGGCATCAGCTTTTTCTTATAAAATAATCGCGAGTAAATTTTCTGCTGCCAGGGCGCAATGTGGATAAACGCATCGGACCGATGGAATACCTCGAACAATAATATCCGCACGGTCTCCGGGCCCACTCCGTAAAGTCGTAGCAGTTCTTTCTTGATTGTGTCTGTATCCAAGCCGCGCAGTTTTTGCTCATCCACTAAACCGGCTGCCATATCCGCCGACAACCGTTTAATGAACTTAGCTCGATAGCCGACTTTGAGCGCCCGTAGTTCATCCTCGCCAACACCGGCCATCCGCTCCGGCAGCCAGATGGCATAAAATTCCCGTTTATCGAACTGCACCCGGTCGCCATAGCGCTCCAAGAGTGCCGTGAGCATCTGGACCGACCGCCGCACGGTCGCGTTTTGGAGCACCACGCTGATGATCAGAAGTTTATATAGACTGTCCGAGGTCGCGTTGCGCATCCCCTGCCAGCGCCGGAAGATCGGCGCAAAGCGTTTGTCGCGCGCGGTTAGTACTCGAAATTGTTTGAGATCGTTGTCCAGCTCGTTACGGTAAATTAACTCTCGTCGGATATTTTCCAGTTCGGTAGATACTATGGGCTTCCCCGAATAAACCGTCACCCGTATCTGGGGTTTGGCCGCGAATCCACCTTTCTCGATTTTTAAACCCAAGAGTTTATTGCCCAGCCGGATAGTTTGCCAAAACTTCCCCGGTTCCCAATCCTCCGTAGTCGCTGGAAAGTGGGAGGGCTTATGGAACGTCCCGTCAAAATGGAACGGCGGGGCCGGATAAATATTCAAGCGCTTTTTATGTTTTAGTTCTCGGGGTTTAACCATGGGATACATTCTAGCACTGTTCAACCCAACCCTCATACCGAGCCGCTCCGACAATTTCATAATCCGATTCCCACCCCCCACAACAACATGCCAACATACTCCAGTTTGTTAGTATGTTATATATGTGGCGTAGTATGGTTAGGTATTCTTCACCCCACGCATCGCGTTTTATATACCATATTACAAATTCCCGGATGGCAATCCCCGACCGGAGTCTTTATAATAACCCCATGCTTAAGCTCTACAACACTTTAACTCGCCGCCAGGAGGATTTCACCCAGGCGACCGGCAAACAGCCTGGCGAAACGGTCAAGGTTTATACCTGCGGACCGACCATTTACAACTTTAACCATATCGGCAATTTGCGAACTTATATTTTTTATGATGTCTTGGAACGGGCCCTGGTCTGGCTCGGCTACCGGGTCGACCGGGTAATGAACATCACCGACGTGGGCCACCTGACCTCGGACGCGGATGAGGGCGAGGACAAGATGGACAAAGCCGTGGCCCGCGAGGGCAAGTCGGTGGAAGAAATAATCCAGTTTTACACCGACGCGTTCCGAAAAGATGTCGCCGCAGTCAATGTCCGCCTACCGGAGAAACTGCCCCGCGCTTCTCATTTTATTCCCCAGCAGATTGAACTGGCCCAAATTCTCGTGGGCAAGGGCTACGCCTACGATACGCCGGAGGCACTTTACTTCGATACCTCTAAACTAGCGGACTACGGCAAGCTCACCGGTCAGAACTTGAGTGAAAAAAGTGTCGGCGCGCGGGAAGAAGTGGTCACCGAGAACAACAAGAAAAATCCTGCCGACTTTGCCCTCTGGTTCAAACTGGTTGGTCGGTTCGAACATCACCTGATGCACTGGCCCTCCCCTTGGGGCGAGGGTTTCCCGGGTTGGCACCTGGAGTGCTCCGCCATGATCCACGATCTTCTGGGCCACCCGATCGATATTCATAGCGGCGGCGTGGATCATATCGGCACCCATCACACCAATGAGATCGCCCAATCCGAGGCGGCGTACGGCGCGCCCTTCGCGAACCACTGGGTACATCCGGAACATCTGCTGGTGGACAACGCCAAAATGGCTAAATCTGCGGGCAGTTTCTACACCCTGCAGGATATTATATCTCGTGGCATCGATCCGATCGCGTTCCGATACCTGTGTCTGGGCACGCACTACCGAACCAAGCTTAACTTCACCTGGGAGGCACTCGCAGGAGCATGGCAGGGCTTGAGAAATCTGCAAAATCAGTACTACGCCGACGTTTTAGATAAAATGCGGGACCTACCCGATCTGGCGGGCGCGCCCCTTTCCCCTGCCGCCTTGACCATCCAAGCTAAGTTCCGAGCCGCGCTGGAAGACGACATAAATATGCCCGTCGCGCTGGCGGTTCTGCACGAAACTATGAGATCCTCTCTGCCGCCGCCGGAAAAAGCGCGCTTGATCGAGGAGTTCGATTCGGTCTTCGTTCTTTTCGGCAATATGGACCCTGCCCAATTCCGTCCCATCCCGATCACAGAACTACCCCCGAAAGTCCAAGCTTTAATTAACCAGCGCGAGTTATGCCGAAAGAATCAACAGTTTACCCAGTCGGACCAGTTGCGCGCGGAGATAAACCAGCTAGGATACGTAGTTGAGGACACTGGCTCCGGACCGAAAGTATACAAGCGGAATTAACCTAATTATTCTAATTAATCTAAGTGCTCTAAGAAACAACTAATGGCCCAAATCCCAATTAGAATAATTTCTAACTTTGGGTATTGTTTGGAATAATTAGAACAATTAGGTCAATCAGAATAATTTTATATGTCTCCTATCGCCAAAAAACCCGCGGGGCCGAAAGTCCCGCCGCATAACATCGACGCCGAACAAACCGTACTCGGCGCCATGATGATCGATCTGAACGCGGTTATTAAAGTGGTTGACGTTCTGGTGCCGGATGATTTTTACCTGCCGGTCCACCAGAAGATCTACCAGGCCGCGCTGGAACTTTACGAAAAACGCCAACCCGTCGACGTTTTATCGGTTACCAATAAACTGAAAGAGCAAAATCTGCTCGCGGACGTAGGCGGCTCCAGTTACCTGGCCGAGCTGACCAATCAAGTAACCACCGCCTCTCATATCGGCCACTATGCACAGATAGTCAAAGAGAAGCGAGTCCTGCGCGACTTGATCCGAATGGCAACCGAGGTCAGCGAGGGCGCGTTTGAACCGAACCAGGAGGTGGAAAATTTTTTGGACGAGGTGGAACAAAAGATCCTGGCCATCTCCCGCCAGTCCTTGCCGCAAAACTTCATCCCCCTTCGGGACGAACTTCAAGGCGCGTACCAGCGAATCGAGACCCTGCACGAACGCAAGGGTGCGCTGCGCGGCGTGACCACCGGCTTCTTCGGTTTGGATAACATTTTATCCGGCCTCCAAAAATCCAACTTGATCGTGATCGGCGCCCGGCCCTCGCTGGGTAAAACTACCCTCGCGCTGGACATCGCCCGGCAGGTCGCGATCAAAGATAAAGTTCCAGTAGGCGTATTCTCCCTGGAAATGTCGCGGGAAGAGGTAGTGGATCGTTTTATCGCCGCGGAATCTCAAGTTCCTTTGTGGCGCCTGCGCACCGGGCGCATCACGGATGATACGGAGTTCCAGCTGATCCAGGCCGGCTTGGACCGCCTCTCCCAAGTCGCGATCTTCGTGGACGACACGCCTTCTCCCACGATCAACCAGATGCGCGCCATGGCCCGCCGACTCCAGATGGAACACGGCCTGGGACTGCTGATCATTGATTATCTGCAACTTATTCAACCACGCCGCAACTCGGATAATATGGTCTCCCAAGTAACGGAAATTTCCCGCGGACTCAAGGGTCTGGCGCGGGAACTGAACGTGCCGGTTCTGGCCCTGTCCCAGCTCTCGCGAGCGGTGGATCAGCGCGACGATAAAAGGCCCCGCCTGTACGATCTGCGAGAATCCGGCTGTGTCAGTGGAGATACACTGCTTATGCGTGCCGACACCGGAGAGTTAATCTCTATCCGCTCTCTGGCAGAGAGAGTCGCGCAAATTCCGGTGCCGGTTTTCTCTCTGGACGAAGACATGCGGCTGGTCGTCCGTCCCCTGGTTAAGGCCTTCCGGAGTGGTAAAAAAACGGTCTACGCTCTAAAGCTGCGGAGCGGTAAAAACATCCGGGCTTCTGCTAACCACCCGTTCTTGACGGTCAAAGGCTGGCGACGGCTGGATCAACTTGCCAGGGGCGAACGCATTGCTACTCCCCGGGAATATGCACCAGTGGCTCCTCCAGGCAACTTGTCCGATTCCGAGATTATTCTTCTAGCTCATCTGGTGGGCGACGGCTGTGTTCTCCCCCGCCAGCCCATTCACTATACTAGCGCCGATCCGGAAAACATCGCCGCAGTCAAAGTCGCCGCCCGTGACCTCTTTCATATAAAAGCCAGACTGGTCCGGCAAAAAAATTGGTGGCATCTATACTTGCCCAGTCCTTATCCTTTGTCTCGCCGCCGAAAGCATCCTATTACTAATTGGTACCAGACCTTGGGCCTGTCGCCGGTCCGCGCTCCAGAGAAAATTTTGCCCGCCAGCGCATTTGGCCTAAATAACTCCCAAATATGCTTACTTCTCCGCCATCTCTGGAGCACAGATGGCAACATCTCCTGGAAGTTAGCGCAGGGCAGACATCCCGATGGAGCAATTTACTACAGCACCACCAGCCCAATTTTAGCCCAGCAAGTGCAGCATCTCTTGTTACGCTTGGGTATCCCCAGTGTCATCCGCGTCATACCTCAAAAGGACTATCAGCCCTCGCGCCAGGTACACACTCAAGGCGCAACTGCACAGATCGGATTCTTGGAATCGGTAGGTTGCTTCGGAGAACGTGGACAAATCGTCCCCTCCCTGCTCCAAGAATTTAAAAAGGTGGTTCCGAACCCTAATCTGGACACCTGGCCGAAAAGCATCTGGCAGACCGCGGTACTTCCTGAAAAAGAAAAGGCGGGGATGAGCTGGCGAGACGTATGCTCTGGCCTGGACACCGCCTATGGCGGTTCTACCCTTTTCCAAACTGGCCTTAGCCGAGAGAGGCTGGGGCGCTTAGCCGCCGTCTTGGACAGCCCCCGACTGGCGATGCTGGCGGAATCTCAAATCATCTGGGATGAGATTGTCTCTTTGACCGACGTCGGAGAGGAAGAAGTCTTTGACGCAACTGTGCCGGGCACACACAACTTCCTGGCCAACGACATCATTATTCATAACAGCATCGAACAAGATGCGGACGTGGTTATCTTCATTCATCGTAAAGACCGGCACAACGAGAACTTGCCGCCGGAGGAACAAAACATGGCCGAGATCATGGTCGCCAAGCATCGTAACGGCCCGCTGGGCACGGTTAAGTTGAAGTTCGACAGCGAACGCGTCACTTTCCGGTCCCTGGACGAACGGCGCAGCGGTGAGGCGGATGTTTTTGAAAGCTTTTGATTGACCTCTGACTGTTGACGCCGACAATTCCCTCTTCCCTCTTCCCTACTCGCTACTCGCTCTTCTTCATGCTCACCCACAACCTCCCCGAGCCGGTTCGAAAACTGATCCGCGCCTTGTCGCAAATTCCCACTCTGGGGCCCCGGCAAGCGACACGGATCGCTCTGTGGCTCGTGAATCAAGACCATGGGCTCGGCGCAGAGCTGGCCCAAAACCTTACGGATCTCGCGACCGTCCGGACCTGCGCTCGCTGTTATTTTTTGCACCAAAACGACGGCGGACTGTGCGCCATTTGCGCCAATCCCAACCGCGTTCAGAACATCATTCTGCTGGTGGAGAAAGAAACGGATTTAATATCTCTGGAGCAAACCGGCAAGTTCACCGGCCGCTATTTCCTTTTGGGTCCGATCTCTAAACTGGGAACACTGGAAGACTGGCAGAAAACCCGCCTGGAGCAGTTGAAACAGCAAATCGCCAAAGAATTCGGCGGGCAGGCGGCAGAAATAATCTTGGGCCTGAACCCAACCAGTATCGGCGATTTGCATGCCGGCCAGCTCGCGAAAGAGCTTAAGCCGTTGGCTAAAAAACTGACCCGCCTGGGGCGCGGCTTGCCGACTGGCGGCGAGATAGAGTTCGCGGACGAAGAAACTCTGGGCGGGGCGCTTTCCGGCCGGGGCTAGTCCATCTTGCAAGACTCCCGAAGTTCGGCTCCCCAGAGGTCCGCCCTCCTTGGGAGGTCGGACCTCCCAGAGGTTCAACCTCCCGAACATTCATCTTCGGTCCCTGGAGGTTGAACCTCCAAATATTAATCCTCCCCAACCCTCCGAAACCCGACCTTTTCCGACCGTCTGCTTTCGCCCAATATGCTATAATTCAAGCGTCAACAACTAACCATCATCACCATGAAAAAAGCGGTCCGCAAAAAGGCCCCAGCGAAAAAGAAGGCCGCCCGCACGGTACGCAAAAAGCCGGTTGTGATCAAAACGGCGGCCATGCCTAAACCGATCGGCCGAGTTACGCACTACTACAACAAAATCCGGGTCGCCATCGTGAAGTTTAAATGTGATGTTCGGGTCGGTACTCATTTGCGTTTTCGCGGCGCGACCACCGATTTCGCGACCGCGGTAACATCTATGCAGTTCGACCACCAGCCGGTTCAGGTCGCGAAGAAGAATAAGTTGATCGGTATCCGCGTCAGCAAGCGCGTCCGCGAAGGCGACCAAGTGTTCTTAGAGGGATAGCGCCGGAATTCCGAAAGGTCGCAACCCAACACAAACCAGAACCCATCTCCAAAGTAGGTTTTAGGCCAAAATGAGGAATTTTCGTATAAGAGCGTCCGCCGAAGTCGGATCCGCCTCCGGCGGAAAAAACATGAAAACTGACGAAGGAATAGCCGTAGCTATTTCTAGGAGGTTTTCAGGTTTTGCAGCCGAAAATAACCATTTTGGGCAAAATCTTCTTCTGCCTTTATTAATTTCCTACTTTGGAGATGGGTTCTAAATCATATGGCCGAGCAAACAGAACCAGCGGGCAAGCCCGTGGGCGTAGTGACGCACTATTTCAATAAGATCGGGGTGGCGATTGTCAGATTCAATCAAGAAGTTGCGGTAGGGGCGCACTTGAAGTTTCGAGGCGCACATACGGATTTAGATGTTACGGCGGATTCTTTGCAATTCGAGCATCAAGCCATTGCCAAGGCCGCTAAGGGCCAAGAGGTGGGTCTAAAAGTTCCCGACCACGTACGCGAAGGCGACCAAGTTTATCTTGCGCAGCAAGATTAATAGCCGCCGTAGTCCCGAGTCGGTCGAGGGGTGAAGGCGACCAAGTGTATCTGGTATAGCGAGTAGTGAGTAGCCAGTAGAGAGTAGAGAGAAGTGAAACATTTTTCCTCCCCTTTTCTAAGGGGAGGCTAGGTGGGGTCTAAGAGGTCGGACCTCGGGCTTTTAGAGGTCCGACCTCCACATATTGAATTCGTAACCTAGAAGTCCGACTTCCAAAAATTGTAGTCTAAATAAATTCAAACCCCGGTTGGTTTGTTGCCTCCCGGGGTGAAGGGACTTCTTTCAGCCCCCGCCAGGGGCGCTGTTTTCTCCCGGGACATCCATGATCCCGTTCCCTCCCGCGCCTGGTCTCGGAGGGTTTACTCTGGCAACAATTATAAACCCAAGAAAATGAACGTGGCAAGGTTACGCGGCGCTGTTCGGAAACTACCGATTTTATTGCCCGAGCTTGTCGAGGGCCATGCCATGTACCCGCCAAAAAGCTACCCTTCGACGGGCTCAGGGAATAACTTTTTGACGTTTCCGAACAGCGCCAGGTTACGCGAACAAACGAAAAAGCCCTTAACGATCCCCGCGCGGCGGGGTGGGCTTTGAACGGGGGCGTGGTTAGCCCCGGGGCGTCGGTTCCGGCGCTGGGGACCGGTCCAAAAACGGATCCTCGCCCCGACGCATGGCGTCGGGATCCACGTGGGTCGAGTAGCACCCCGTGGCGATCCGCCGGAATACAACCGGCGGCTCCCCCTCGGCACCCGGAATCGAGAAGCTGGGGGGTCTACCCCCAAAACGGTTTGTTTCTCCATTCCGGTTCTATTATACCAAACGCGAACTGGAATTCAGCTAGCCCGCCCCAAACCGAGTTATGAGATTATGTACTAGTACGCTGAAACAGACAAATATCCTCTGCCATTAGCCATCTGCTACATGCCATAAGCCACTACCCGTGCCGGATCTCCATCACATCTCCATCCTGCACCACATATTCTTTCCCCTCTAGCCGCAGCTTGCCATGCTCCCGGGCTTTGGCCCATCCCCCGACAGCTAGGAGTTCATCCCAGCGAACTACTTCCGCACGGATGAATTTGTGTTCGAAGTCGGTATGAATCACCCCGGCCGCCTGCGGCGCCTTGGTCCCCTGCTCAATGGTCCAGGCCCGCGTCTCGTCCTCGCCGGTAGTGAAGAAAGAGATGAGTCCCAGAATGTGGTAGGCCTTGCGAATCAGCTCGTTCAGCTCGTCGGCCAGGGCGACGTTCATCGTTGCATAGTCCGCGTCCAACTCGCGAATCTTTTTTATCAACTCCTCCGGCACTTCTTCCACTTCGCCGTTTAAAAGATACAAGCGCTTCTTGGATGTCAAAAGTTGCATCTCTTTGACCAAGGGCTCGCTCGCGTGAGCCGTAAGAAGCTTGCCTTTGGCCAGCTCTTCTCGTATCTGCTTCAGTAATTCCAGCCCCGCGGTCGCCGATTTACCGGCGGCCTTGGATTCTTTCGCCAGTCCGCCCATGCGCCTATCCACTGTCTCGATGTCTTTGAGCGCCAGTTCTAAATTAATTGTTTCCAAATCGCGCACGGGGTCCACCGTGCCCTCCACGTGCACAATATCCGAATCTTTGAATACCCGGAGGACCACTACGATCGCCTGGCAGTCCCGAATATTCGCCAGAAACTTGTTGCCCAAACCTTCGCCCTCATGGGCGCCTTTAACCAGTCCCGCAATGTCGTAAAACTCCACTACCGCCGGAATCTTCTTGGCGGAACGGGACAGCTCCGCCAGTTTATCTATTCGTTCGTCCGGCACCGGCACCACGCCCACGTTGGGATCGATGGTGGCGAAAGGATAGTTAGCGATCAAGACGTTCTGCCTGGTCAGAACCTGGAACAAGGTGGACTTACCGACATTGGGCAGTCCCACTATGCCTATCTCCAATTTCATACGTGTATCTTAGCCGGTTTTACCGGATTTGGCTATGCGCCTTTGCGCTGTTCGAAAACCAGGGGGTTGTCATTCCCGCGAAAGCGGGAATCCAGGTTTTTCAGGATCCTGGATCCCGGGTCAAGCCCGGGATGACCGAGAGGGATAAGAGAAAAGGTCGTTTTCGAACAGCGTTATGCGCCTTTTCTTTTAGGAGTTCTTTCTGCTACACTCAAATCACAATTAATTAATCATCAAACAAATACACACATGTCTAAACGACGCGGCGGGTTGGGTAAGCCGGTAAAAACACACTCTCGCAAGACCAAGAAGCGTCTGGAGATAAAGTACAAGATGTTAGCGGCCAAGAAAAACCGCAAGTAGGGTCGCCAACGAACGATTCGCAACGGAGCGGCCCGATTTGCTCTCCAACACGCGGCCAGTCCGGGTCACCCCGTTTCTTGTCCGATCGGACAAGAAACGGGGTGACGGCTACTCGGTCTCAATATCGGGCAAGGATGCCGAGGTGGCTCTAAGCTATATCAGGTGGCGCAATGTACCGGTTTTGGTCACCTCGAAGATTTCTACCGCTTCCAGCAGATTCAGAGCGGCCAGGTCCTGAACAAACTGCTTCGGGATCGCCGCCTTCCCCACCCACACGCTCCGCTGAACTAGGTGAAGGTTGAGATTGGTCAGCACCGAACGGAGCCAGCGCCGCTTCCAACGCTCTTTCTCCGGCACGTCGAACGCCACCACCACAAACTTATCCGGCCCGGTTGGGTCATAGTGTGGCGGCGGGAGACTAGGGCGATGCGGTTGCTGCTCTAGGACCGCCAGTAATTTCCGGCCAAGAGCCGTGATCCGGAAACCCAAACTCATCTTCGAATCCTCTTTTGGTCTACGGGTGGTTGCCAAAAGCCCGTCTCGCTTCAATCGATAAATGGTGTCGGAGCATAAATCCCTGGTGGCAGCGTTAATGTCTGACTGAACGCGCCGGCGTGTAGGCTGTCCAGCTAAGCGTTCCGGTTGCCTAGACGAGACCCCGTGACCTGCCGACAAGAAAGCGCTAAGCAAGCCAGAGAACGTCGACTCACCGGTAGACGCGCGGCGTAGCAATCTTAATGTCCGATCGCTATACCTTGCTCTTGCCATTAATTAATTGTAGCACAACCCCGTTTCTTGTCCGACCGGACAAGAAACGGGGTTGTGATTAGGCATAGGTGGCGCGGATACAGACGAGAACCAGGAACTGCAAGTGGCGCAAGAATCAAACGCTGAATAAGCGGGTGTAGCTGGTCGCGATACCAACTTCGACCAGTTCGTGGTTCCGGAACGCTCGCCAGCGGATGCCGGGTACGGCCAGCTTTTCAGAGCAAGTCAGGGTAACTTTTGGGGCGGCCGCCGGTCGACTAGATTTTCTTCTTTAATAAATCAAGTCGCCGAGAGAAATCTGGTTCATTTTCTACCGTGAGAAGCATCCGAACGCCACGTACCATGTCTGATAATTTAGCACTTCCCACCACGCCCGGATAAACTTTCTGAAGATTTTTAGAAAAGGCTCTCCAAGCTGATTTTCTATGTTCGATCGGCATATCAGGATCGTCGTTTTCGTAATAAGCGGCGCGCAGAAGATCTATATCCACGCCTTGTTCTCGCATAGCATCGAACATATATCTAAATTCAATATACGAAGTAGAATCTTTTTCTCCTGAATCTTCTATGGCCTGAAGCTCGGTATACGCTTCGTTCAGCCAACCAAGCACTAGATCGCGATCCATCACCTCTCCCACTGGGAATACCTCTTTCTGAAGGTTGAGATCAAGCACCGGATCCCTGGGACGCATCGATACGGTTCTAGTGAAACTCAAGCCAATTTTCCGGTATATGAACGCACGCCTGTCTTTGCGCATCTCTGATACGAGGATCCGACCCGAAAGAGCGTGGCGCATCTCGTGGTAAAAATTGCGCGTGCGATCCGTGGGGCTTTGGTCGGCGCGTATCGTAATTTGTGCACTATAAGGATCAAAATCTCCGGAGGCGGAATCCTGCTTTAGCATCGGATCCCACAATACGACCCTCAACTCGGCGATGCGACGATCCACGAGCTGCGGATCTAACGGCAATCTGCCATTTGAAATCTCTTCTGTTATTTTCTCCCGGAAGCTTTGCATCAGTCTCGCAGCTTCCGGCTCGAATTCCCCGGCGACTTTTCGGAATCTGCCAACGTGTATTTCCAGCATTCTCTCGAAAAGAGCGTTCGGCATCTCATAGTTAGAATATTTGTGGCCATATTCACTTTCCAGAATTGCTACCTCTCGATCAAAGTCGGCTCTAGCCGCTCTCTCTTCTTCCTGCATAGCAGTCTCCTCCTCCGCCCTGGCCGCCCTGTGTTCTTTCAGGAGTTTTTGCGAGAGGTTGACATCTCCGGCCGGTCGGGCTGCCTTAATTTCTTCGTATATTCTATCCGTTTCCGCTTTGTACTTATCTCTAATGGGTTTCAAACGGTGCCAAAGTTCCAGTTGCCATAGATTTTCTTGAAAACTTTTTGGAACTCTGCCTTTAAAGAAGACGAGCATTGCTTCCCAGGCCGGCGTAAATCGAGCGTTCTGCGATATTGAATCAAAGTGGGCTTTTAATTGCGGATCTTCCAGCGCCTCTCGAAAAATGATCTGGGTGTTGTGGAAATGATTCGGGTCTTGAAGGGCGACTCGAATGGCTTCCCTGCATCTATTGATTATTTCCGAATTGCTTTGCTCATGTCGAATTCTTTCACTTTCCAGGTGTTCCGCCTTGGACATAAAGGCGAATACTTCCCCGTGTTCAATCTTGCCCTGCATCTCTGCTAGATGCCGCCGATTCATTTCCATTTCTCTAAGCGCGTCCTCCCCGAACACCGGCGCGATCCATTCTCGCACACATTTCTGTATTTCTCGATACTCGCGGTACTCCTCGGACTGTTCCGAGACGACGTGCGGTCGCCGGTCAATAATCCTACTCGTCGGCTGTTCGACCCCTGCTTTGCCTGGAGCGCCCATGACTTAAAATCTAATATTTTTCTTCTATTATGACCAGCTCGTGGTTCCGGAACGCTCGCCAGCGGATGCCGGGCACTGAAAGTTTTTCGGAACTAATGATCACTCCCCTGCCTGGCCCAGCGGTTTTCCCGATAAATAGCGTGTAATACTTCCGGAGCAAGTTCCCGCGGCGAACGAACGGATTGCGCGGGTTGACTTCACGCAGCGCCCAGAGGCGCCGCCCGTCGGTCAGAAAACAATTCAGCGCGGTGTAGCCCAATTTACGCGCCAGCTTAACCGAATCTTTAATCGCAGCCGTGACTTCCGTGCTCGTTGCAGTTTTCGGAATGCGCGATAACAGATATTGAAAGAGTAGCTCGGAGTCGGTCGTGCCTTTTACTCTTTTACGCGCGGCCGGCGAGAGCGGAATGCGCGCGCTGTGATGAATAGCTCCATTATGGCAAAACGTGAACCGTCCCCGCGCAAAGGGGTGCGTATTGAACAAACGATTACCGCCCACGGAGGCCTTACGGAAATGCATGATCAAAACCTCCGGCCGGCCAGCCGTGGCGCGTCGGATCGTGGCCGGATAGCTGGGATCAGCGGCCGCATCGCGCACTCGGCGGACGTAGGTTGCCAGCTTACCCTTCCGATAGCTGGCCATCCCCCAGCCATCCTTATGCCCCGCCGGATAACCCGGGGGCACACAGCCGCAGTCCGCCAGTTTGCGAAACTCGCGCAGGACCCGGAGCGTCTTCGGTTCGGGCATATCACCCGCAATGGCTAAAATACGACACATGGAACAATTATATACCTCGAATTACGGGATTGGTAATTTTGCGCCCTTAGTGTCATTCCTCCCCTTATCTTAGGGGACCTGCCCGACTGCCAGTCAGCAGACGGGCGGGCGGAGGCGAGGCGGGGTCTAGAATCCAAAACCCCCTCTTCCTCCGAAGGAGGACCCTCCTTCGGAGGGCACTCCCCCTCAAACGAGGGGGAGGATGGAGTTTCGTAATTTAAGGTACATACGACTTACGCGTTCTCCAAAAATAGCAATCGGGCGCAGTCCTTATGGGAAAGCGCCCGATCGGGTTGGGTGCGTCTCGCCGGTAGGTCTGGCACACCCCAAAGGTCTGGCGGAGCTGGCGCGGAATCGGTTCGGTTAAACTCCTCCCGCGCCAGTCCAGGCGTAAAGCCGCTAGACGTACGGCCAATCGAAGCCACTGTCCTCCGGCGGCGGAGGACAGATGGCCCCGATCGTAGTCATACGCTCCCGCCGCAAATGGCGACGGAAGAACTCACTCACCCTGCGCCGGAAGCGGCGGAAAATGCGGCGCAGAGCGACAACGTCGGCTTGTCTCATAGCTTAGTTTTCAAGAGTGCTCTCCAGGCCACCGCTTGCGACCTGGAAGTTGTTTGCGTTTTGCAAACTCAACCAACTCCCAGCTCGTAAATTCTCTGCTCCCGTTCTATTTACATATTTGTATCATTCGCATGTATTTGTAGATTGGCATCGCGCCGTTCGATAAATAAAACGCCTCCCGTGGTAAGGAGGTTTGGTCTTTTTCTACTCTCTACTTGCTACTGGCTACTCACTTCCCAAAATCCCCTCACCATTTACGGCAGGCTAAGCAGGAGTCCCAGGACGAGGACGCTTTGGCAAGAGCAAGTTGTGGTTCGCTGGCCGCTCATATCTGTGATATTACCGTATCAACCGAGCAAATGAGGGTCAACACGGGGTGTGGATAAGTATCCGTCGCAGTTACGCCGCAAGGACCAGCGGTCCGCATACTCCTGCGGTATGCGGCCGCCTGTGCGCTCGCCCCGCTGGCCACTCGCCGGACTCGTGGACCCAGCCCAGCGGGGTTCCGCGAACTCCTCGCAGCGCAACTGCTCCTTTGGGGTGGCAAATTAATCTGTCATCCCGGACTTGATCCGGGATCCAGGGATTCTGGATTGCGGGTCAAGCCCGCAATGACACTCGGGGAGCTCCATGATTCATAGTGGATAAGTTAAAAGGAACCGGTCGTCATGGAGCGCTGGGCGCGGCCACTCGCGGTTCCCTTGAGTGTAGGGCATGCTAGATGCCCCGAAACTTGGCCGCCCGTTCTTCGGGCGTCTCGAAATCCATCCAGGCGGGGCGGCGGGGCGCCTCCTGGACGGGAGCAACGGTTTTCACCAGGCCGTGCTTTTCCCGCGACCTGGCGGCGCGAGCCGCGCGCCAGTTATTGCGCGGTCCCTTTTCCCCGGCAACGGCGGCCGGGTCTTTCCTGTCCATATGAATACCTCCAAGGTGCTAGATTCCAGGCCTTGCGACCTGGGAACTGATTGGCAAACTTTCTGCTAATCAACTCCCGGCCCGCAAATCCTGTACTTGACTCAATCCGCATATCCGTACTTATCCGTAACCCGTAGCCATAAATAAAACGCCTCCTGATCGGCAGGAGGTCTGGTTTTCTCTTCGCTACTCTCTACTTGCTACTCACTACGCGCTTCCCCAAATTCCCTGCCCTTCGGGAGGTCGATAATAATGCCGATAATCGAGATGGATAAAGCTGGCCGGGAATTCATGAATTTATTGTGCTATCAGCCCGTATCTGCGTCAACGCGAGATGGGGATAAGTCCCGGGCGAATCCCGCTTGCTATTTTCTGGTCTCCCGCCCAGAGAACACACGGGCTAATTTTCTGATCTTGTTCAGATCAAGTCGGCACTCGTACGGCTTTATATTCCGTTCCCCGGGCCGGGACCGCCCCTTTTTCAGAGAAGTGCTGACAATGGCACCGTTCAAATATCTACCCAGTGATGAACTGTTGACGGTGGTTATTCCGCTGCCGGCTAAAATTGGAAAATCGCCGATCTTAAAACGTAACTTTTGCAAATCTTCCAACTTCGGTGGGTCTCCGGTCCATCGACCGGTTAAAATAAGCGCGTCCGCTCCGGCCCGAATCGCCAATCGCGCTGATTCCAACAAGGAGTGACGCGAGAGTAGCTGTGCGTGCTTTACGTGGATGTCCGCGCAGATTGCCACGCGGTCGGCGCCCAGAATAGTTTTTAATTTAGACACCTGCCTGCCTGCGCCGCGAATTATTCCCCAATCGGTTTTCACCGTGTCAACCAGCGCTGGAACCCGAATAAATTGCAGATTGAGCAACTTGGCCAGAACCAACGCCGCTTCGTAATCATTCCAGAGCACGCTTATTCCCAAAGGCAGACGAGTGGCACGCCGTAGCTCGCGACCGATTTCCAATAAACAGCCCAAACTGCCGGGTCCCACCTTCTCCCGATGCGGTAGATCATAATTATTTTCAAAAATAATAGCATCGGCTCCGCCTCGTTCGGCCGCTCGTAAATCCCTTAAAGCATTGATTCGGGCATTTCTTAAACCGGGAAAGCCAGGATAACCCAGGAGCGGCGGCAGATGAATCGCGACGATCAAGGTTTTCCTCTGGCCCCGCAAAAGACGAGTAAATTTTTGTTTCAACATGAGTAGTAATATTTTATACAAAACCTGAAGTGGGTGCCAGAGAGCGGTTAAAAACCGCTCTCTGGCAAAATCCATCAGAGTGGCACTTGACTAGCTACTTTTTGGGCCAGCTCCAACCCGCCTCGGCGGGCTTGGATTTCCGTTGCCAATCGGTAACCTTCCTGCCAGGTCGCCGCCCTCCCGGCTACCTTGAAAATTACCGCGGCGTTAGCCAGAACCAATTGTTCCGCCGGGTGATCAGGCAACTCGCCCCATAAGATGCGCCGCGAGAGTTCTCCTTTAGTCACGCCGGGCGGTGGAGAAAAGAACTCGGCTGGCACTGGGACCAAACCGAAATCCGCTGGTCGGAGGACGTATTCCCGCACTTGTCCATCTCTGACTTCTGCTACCTCCGTACCCGTGGCAGAGATGGAAACTTCGTCTATCCCTTCCTCGGGAACATCCCCGCCACCACGGATGGCTAAACCACAGCGAAGCCCGGGGAAAAGAATGCCCATCGCTTCGGCGACTACCCGCGGCGGGACCAGGTGATTACAGCCCACGATCTTGAAGTCCAGCGACTCGGGGCTCACTGGGTTCGTTAGCGGCCCCAGTAGATCATTCATGTGGGGTAGCTGGGCGAAGCCATGCGTCTGAACGTGGATGTGCTTGTAGCGCGTGTCTAAGGCCTCGGTATAACCAAAGCCGCAGTTGCGCAGACAGGTCTCTACTGCCTCTCTGGGGGCATAGCCGTTTATCCCCAAATCGGCGATGAAGTCCGAGCTACCGTGCCGCCCCGCATCGGCATTGGCCGGAGAACCATGCTTACACATCGGGACGCCACCCGCCGCCGCCAAAAGCGAAGCGAGAGTGGAAACGTTGGGGGTGAGCAGTAGGTCCCCGCCCATGCCGATACAGTCACCAACCGGGGAGTCGGGACGGAGAAAGCCGAACTGCGACGGGGCAATGTCCCCATCGAAGATTGCCTGGCACAAACCAGCAATCTGTTCGGCGGCACTTCGAGGTAAGCCGTCTTGGCCGTTGCTACGCCATGCGTAGGTGGCACGATTATGCAACGCGCACAAGATTGCCGTACTCTGAATCTGCGCCAGCGGATCGCCACCCGCGCAGCCACGGAGCACAAATTCGCCGAGTTCGTACGCCTCGGAGTATCCCAGAGGAATATTCCGATAGGCACACATTTTCAGGAGAGTTTTGGTATTCATATGTCAAGATTCCATCCGGAAGCAAGAACCTCTTCCGGAGAAGAGGTTCTTGCTAGTGATTTTCCAAGTGGTTTTCCAACTTAGATCAAAAACGCTTTCTCCGAGAGAGGTTTACTAGACCGCCACCAGGCGCTCAATCGACTCATATTTCCTTGTCCGCCAAATTTCTCCATGAGATTATGTACTAGTACACTGATACGGTAGCAGACGCGAGTCTACGGGTCAATTATGATATGGGGGTAAGTGCCAATCCTACCCTAGGACCTGGAACGAAACCGCTTGTCGTCTCTTCCCAGCAGCTGCCGAAAACCGCCCTGCGGGTCGGATAGTTCCCGAGTCCCGCGCGTGATGGTGGCTATCCCCACGTTCAACTTCTTGGCTATTTCCCGCTGGGAAACCCCAGACGAAAGCATTTTGATGATCTGCCAGCGAGTAATAAGCTCGCGATACTCGGCAGGCGTTAAAATATCACGCAAAAATGCGCGCAAGAGATTCGGGTCGTGATTGTCGGCCGCCTTGCGAACGACCCCTAAAAAATCTGATTCTTGAACTGAAGTATATCTCATATTTATATCAGCGTACTAGTACGATAATATTGTAATTGTGATTTGTCAAGAGACAGTCTTATCCAATACAGAATGAGCCCCAAATGGAACCTGATTCCAACGCAGAATGAGCCCCAAGAGGCTCATTCTGTGGAGGCGCAGATCGGTCATAATACGAGGTATGACACTCACTATGAACGACTCGCGCATACAAA
>JACRFR010000061.1 GCA_016212635.1 Candidatus Liptonbacteria bacterium
AAAATTTCTAACGGGGTGAGTTCTCTAACGGGGCTTCCGTGCCTTCCGCCGTCTGGCTTTAGGCGCTCCGCTTTTCGCGACGTGCTTGGAGATCCGCCGCCAATGACCCCGCAGTTCTTTCACCAGCAGATCGACTTCCCGCGGATCGATATTCTTGAGTTGGCTGTACTTTGCCGCAACCGCCTGAATGGCTTGGTTATAATTCCTTTGATTAAAGGACTTGGCCTGTTCAATTTGATCCATCACTTCCGCGCGGGCTTTGAGCATCCAGCTCTTGACCTGGCGGCGCGTTTTAGCTCCTTTTTTGCCATGCAGGAAGTAGGCGCCTACGACCGCAGTCGCAACGGCCAGCCCGACACCGAGACCGGCGGCTACTTTGGCCTTTGAAGATACTTTTTTCATTCTGATTTAGATTTGGGTTTTCGCCGTGCGACCTTTGGTTTGGTTCCGAATACTCCAAATACCGCGCGCAGGGCGCGCCGGATAGCCGAGCCCTCCGCGCGTAGATTATTCCGCAACGCGTCCAGATCATCGCCCAAGGAATCAACCTCCACCCGGGCCCGCGCGGTTAAATGATCCACATCTTTTAAAATACGGATAATGTAAATTAGCGCCGCAATCAGCCCCAGGGTTATGAGCGTCACTGCAATGGTGGAGACAAAAAAGAAGATATCGGCGTGAATGAACTGATCCATGGGATAAGTATCGGGCATTAGCTAGCGAGTAGCAAGTGGGGCAGGGTGACCATTGACTATTGACCATTGACTCTTGACTCTTGACGCCGTTCTCCGCACCCGCAGATACGCGCGGTACCTAAAACTCGAGGGCGTGCGGCCCGCGCTACGCCGGAGCTACGGCGAGGCGAGTAAGCCGGCCTCCCCCTCCCCATATTAGTTATCCCGGTCGGCCCCAGTAAATACCGGCGGCCGCGGCCAGGCCAAAGACCACCGCGAGAACTATCAACCACGCAACCGGCGCCTGCTCTTCTGCGGCTAGCTTTTCGTTTCGGCTGAAAACGAACAAATACAGGATTTCCAAGATGCCCAAAGTGTTGATAACTAAAAGCGCCAGAAACCAGATCTTGTGCTGGCGGCGGATGGCTTTCCAGATGGCTACACCTTTCCAGGGCAACGACCAGGCGATCGCTACGGGTACGAGCCACACTAACTGCGTCGGAAACCCCGGAGGCAAATTACCCATTTTATATTTAATGATTAAGTTTGACCTTTTTAGGACTTACGCGTTTGGCTATCTTATTCCTCCCTTCCTAAAGGAGGCCCGCCCGACTGAAACGATATTCAGTCGTTAAAGGAATAATTAGCGCCCAAGCGCGTAAATTCTGAACCTATTGAATCTCGTACCGCAGGGTGACAGTCACCGCAATCTCTTGCGAACCCGGCTCGATGGACGGAGCGGGAGCCGCGCCGCCACCCAGACCTTCCATCATCGGTGCCGCACTAAGCATTTTGTAGTTCGCGTAGGGCTGATAGCCGCCCTCTTCGATCCCCAGTAGACGCCCCAAACCGAAGTCCCCCGCTCGCGCGACCAGTTTGGCTTTTTCTTTAGCTTTGGCGATAGCCTTCTCTCGCGCGTCTTGCTGATACTTGGCGGGATCGTCAATGGTAAAGTTCAGATTGGACACCGAATTGGCTCCGTTCTTGATCACGCCGCCCAGCAAGTCGCCGATCTTATCGAAATCGCGGATCTTAACCAGCACTTCCTGGCGAATAGAATATCCGGTAATTTTCGGCGGCGGGCAGGGCTCCACGGTGGTCACGCCATTTTGAATGATCGGCCGCGGGTAGCACTGATAGGTGGTGTAGCGCGGTTCCAGGTTGTAGCTTTGGGTTTGGACATCTTTGGCGTCCACACCGCCCGCCTTGACGAACGCGATGGCGCGGTTGACCTTGTCGGTGTTGTCTTTTTGCAAAACCGAAATATCCGTACCGCCCTCGGTCAGCACGCTGAACGTAAATTGCGCGACATCCGGCACGGCTACCACCTTAGCCTCCCCGGTCACCGAAAAGTTCCGGAAAGAAGACGGCTGAATGGATTTGCCGAACGAGCCGGCGTAGGAAAGCGCCGCGTAGGCGAAAACCAAAACTGCGATCGAAACCGCGATACCGAATATGTTTTTTATGTGTCTATCCATGGGTATTGATAATATTTAGCGACCAGTGATCCAAGTGTAGGACAGCGGCACGCAATGCGCAACCGAATCTACTACGCCTTCGCAAGACGTAGCTACGTCTTGCGAAGGCGTAGTATCAAGAAGGATCCCGTGTTTCTTGAATCGTGGCCGAGGCGCCCAATAGCCGATTCTGAAAGAGCGAAATGGCGTCTTTGACTTTCACCGGAAACGGCGCCATGGTCAACACGAACTCATGCCCCTCGCCGGCGGTCTGAATATGGATATCGCCAAGATCCAACAGGGTTGCAAGTATGCCCTTAGTCATAACGCTTATATCTTCAATACTGCTCAAACGGCACTCCGCCACATTTCGGCTAAATAGCGAAGCTTGTTCAATGCTGATCAGGCGGCGATCAGTCAGGATCCAAAGATCAAAGTGATAGTTGGTCCAAACCACAAAGAACGCCACCCACAAGATAAGGTACCAGGCGGCCAGCAAATATATCGTGAGCGGCAGGATCGCCCGGCTTGTTTCGTATATTCCCAGAGTAGCTATTGCCTCGATAACAAAGATGGGCAAGGCGGCGGCGATCACCAAGACAACCACCTGCGAGAACAGTACGTACCAATGCCGGCGTACTTCCAAGACAATTTTTTCGTCAGGGTCCAGGCGAATCATAGTTAGTAACTTGAATTACGAAACTCCATGTCTTTGCTGTCATCCCGGTCCGGAGCTTGCCCCGTACCCGATACGGGGAGCCGGGATCCAGACCTAAAAATCATGGATTCCAGCCTTCGCGGGAACGACACGGTGGGTATGAAATTTGTTGTTTTGTAATTCAAGGTTTAGTAGGTTAAGACTGCACCGATTAGAAGTAAAAACAATGCTCCCGCCACGATAAAATAGAGCCGCCGGGCGGTTTTGATGCTATTCGGATCATAGGCATAGTTGCGCCAGTGATAGGACAGTATGGCGGTAGCGGTCCCGAAGTAAATCGCGAGCAGAGCGATGCCGATCCAAAGCAGCCAAACCGGCGGCAAGTTGGCGGAAACCAAACTGAATAATGAGTTCCAGGACATATGAGCGGAAGTAAGCCAATTATTCTAATTATTCTAATGGTTCTAATTATTCTCCGCCAGAGGCAGAATTGATCACCTCCCGGACGGCGGCGGCAGACTCCGCGCGCATCAACTTCATTCTCAAGTCCTTCGCGCCCGCAAAGCCCTGGACCACGGCTGCGAAATGTTTACGGAGCATCGCGAAGTTCTTGATCCCCGCAAAATTGGCTTCAAATATTTCGGCATGTTCTACCAGTGCTTGAAGCCGCTCGGCCAGCGGTATCTCGGTGCGCCCCGTAAAAAACCAGTAACCGCCGAACACGCCTCGCCCGATCATAACGCCATCTGCGCCGGATTCGGCGGCGCGCTGTTTGGCCATCGCAAGCGAGTTAATATCGCCGTTGCCGACAATCAGCGTGCCGCTTCCCTCTGCAATTACCACCGCCCGCCGCACCGCCTGCCAATCGGCCGGAACTTTGGACATTTCTTTCACCGTGCGCGCATGAACCGTCACCGCCGCCGGTTTGGCCTCCAGCAACTTTGGCAGCCAGGCGTCCAAAGTGTCGCGCTCATAACCGATCCTGGTTTTGACCGAGATCGGTAAATCCCCTATTCCTTCTTGGGTCGCCGTTATTATTTCTTGGGCCAACGTAGGATTTTTAATCAGCGCCGCACCCGCACCGGCAGCCACAACTTTTTTATCCGGACAACCCATGTTGACGTCGACACCGTTGAAATCCAGTTCTCGAACAAGCCGGGCGGCTTGGAAAAATAACTCCGGTTTAGTCCCCCATAACTGGGCCACGATCGGTCGCTGAATCTCCGAGAAGCCGAGGTGGAGTTTTGTTAATTTAGCCCGCGCCTTTTCATGGTATAGCCCGTCCACCGAAACGAATTCAGTGAACATCACATCTGGCCCGCCTCGGTGCGCCGAAGCTTCTAGCGAAGGCGACCTCCTTCTCGCTATCATCTCCCGAAACGCAAAATCGGTCACGTCGTAGAGCGGCGCGAGGGCAAAGAACGGTTTGGGCAATTTATCCCAGAAGCTGGTCATATTGGTCATATTAGTCCAATTAGTCTTATTTGTCTTATAAGACTTATAGGTCTTATAGGTCTTATAGGTCCAATGTTTTGGTCATCTGATGAACTTATCCACTCTTTCATGGTTGTCCCACGGTCATCAGATGCCTGCCCGCCTTCGGCGGGACCCGATATTAATTCGATCTTCTTAAAAAGTTCGAGGCGGGAGCCGAAGCTCCCGCCTGTCTAATCTCTGATCATGGGGCCGCCGGCGGCCCCATGATGGGGCGTGAGCGGCCGTCGGCTGCCCTCGGCCGCCGTCTTATAAAGACGGCGGCCTTCCCCAAACAGCGGGTCGCGGCGAGACCGGTCGGCCGCGACCCAGCGGAGGCGGTCTACCTTCCGGCGAATCACGAAGACCCGCAGGAAGAGGACCGCCCGTTTCAAAATATCCATTGCGGGTACTTCCTTTTGTTATCCTATCCCCAATAGACACCGTCCGACAAGCTTGAGGTCGCACAAGTCGTATGACACTGATAATATACCCATTCACCACTCGCAATGACAACTATTCCTCCCCTAAATCTTTCTTGATTTCTTCGAACTCGTTCTCCACTTTTTTCAACTTCTCTTTCAGCTCCTTGATGAGCGCCGCGCCCTCCTTGACCTTCAGGAGGCCGAGTTCCACGTCCACTTCTTCCTGCTGTTCGAACCAGGCCACGATCTGCTCCAACTTGCCCAGCGAGCCAGAAATCTTGTTTTCTTTTTCTGCTTCTTTGGTCATGCTCTAATTTAACTCCGGGCATATATAAAAAGCAATCAAGGTCCCAAAAAATTAGATCTCTTGGTTGTCGCCCTTTTCTTCTACTCGTGACTTTATTTCTCCTTCCTGTAATCTAGTTTGGATTAACTCGCCCACTCGCACATCTCCCGCCCGCCGCACTACCCGCCCGGCCGCATTCCAAACTATACTATAGCCCAGCCGCAAACTGCGTTCCGGACTGACCGCCGCGAGGTACTTCTCCGCTCCGACCACCTGTTCTTTGGCTTGTCGGAACATCATCCTGAACTGCTCTAAAACCCGGCGCTGAATATCTCGGTAGCGGGTGGTCAGCCGACTAACCGTACCCACCATCAGGTCCGCCGCTCGGCGAACAAACAATTGTTGTTCCGAAAGAGGTGCCTCAAAAGCATGCAGGAGGTCCGACTCTAAAGCCGGCAGATCTTCCCGTAACCGCCGCCAGGAACTATTAACCAGCATCGCCGCCGCCGTGGGCGTAGAAGGAGCGTTGTCGCCGACCAAGCTCGCGATCGGTACGTCGCGGTCGTGACCGATAGCGCAAATGGTCGGTATCTTGGACGCAAATATTTCCCGAGCCACCAGTTCGTTGTTAAACGCCTGTAAGTCTTCCAGTGAACCGCCGCCCCGCATGACGACTAGAATGTCGAGATCGGGCCGGTTGTGATTGAACCACCGGACCGCGCGCACCACGCCCGGCACCGCCTGGGCACCTTCGACACGTACATCGTAAAGATGTAAATGGAAACCGAGCGGCTCCAGATTCTTCCGGAAGTCGGAGATGACCGCCCCGGTGCGAGAGGTAATAATACCAATCGTGTGAATGAACTCCGGCAACTCTCGTTTACGTTCAAACAACCCCTCCGCTTCCAATTTCTTTTTGAGCGCCTCATAGGCCTTTTGGAGCGAGCCCTCGCCGATCAGTTCCAAGCTTTGCACCAAAAAACTCAATCGTCCTTTGGTTTTATAGACATTCCCGAAACCGCCCACTTTAACCTCTAGACCATCTTGCAAGTCGATCCCAAAACTTCGGTACAGTTGCGGGTTGGCATAGCAGGACATCACGCTGTTGTCTTCTTTGTCTTTCAAGGAGAAGAAGGCACCGCTTGGATGCAAACCGAACCCGGTTACCTCGCCCCGGACGGAAACGTCTTCTTCCCGCAAAACCTCATTAATCCGGTCCAAAAACTCACTGACCGAAAGGATCTTCTCGGTAGATTCTGCCCGTTCTTCGACTTCCGATGCCTCCGAGTCATCTGTTTTATTTGTCGTATAAGTCGTATATGTCCTACTGTGTCCGCCATAGCCAAGCGAAGGCGGATTAGTCTTATTAGTCCTATTGAACCCAACTGCGTCATCCGATGACGAAACATTGGCGCCCAACCTCTCCTTCTTCTGGATTTCATCACCCGCCACCACCCTTAGAATCTCTCCGCCAAACTGCTTCAACTTCTTCGGTCCAATGCCTTTGATCTTCGCCAGCTCCTCCAGCGTCCGCGGCATCTGCACCGCAATGGCTTCAATGGTTGCTCGTTGGAGCACCTTAAATGATTCTTGCCCGGACTGTTTGGCTAACTTGTCCCGCAGTGTCGTCAATCTTTGGATTAGTTCGTTCTCTCCGGCGAATAAAGCCATAGGTGTATTACCCTCCCAACCGATAGTCCTTCAATCTTTGGAAGTCCGACCTCCAAAGATTCGAGACCCTACTTCGCGGGGACAGACATCGGTGGCGGAGCCACGTTTAGAGGACTGCCGACTTCCCGGTAATAACAGTAATGACCCGCGGGATGACGCCATTCTTGGCCCAGCCAGGGATTAGAGCGGCCCCGGGGACTTTTGGGGTTGGAGTTGTCGGTCGCAAATGTTGCGCAGATCTCATAGGTGGAGGTAGACAAAACCCGATACTCGTACGGCTCGCCGCCCTCCGGGTCTTTCAGGGTGTCCCGGGATAAGGTCTCGAGCTGGCTTAAAGATTCCGGTAGGGCGTGATCATTCTGATAATACTTGCTATTTATGATCGCGGAATCGATGGCGCGAATATTGTTTAGCCGCTCCTCATCCATCCGCACCTGGCGCTGATGGCTCGGCGAACCCATCTGCCAGAAACCGGCCGCGATCGCGCCGACGACCACTACAATCAGAACCGATAAGAATATCCGATTATATTTTGAACTCATGGAATGATTTTGAGGTCGGACCTCCAAAATCCCCGAGGTCCGACCTCGACATTTTTACTTCTGGAGCGACCTCCGGGTTTTCAGCATGAGGAAGTAATAGGCGAACACTCCGCCCGCGATCACAAAGACCGTGACTACCTTTAGTGTGAACCGGATGGTCAACTCCCCCTGGAAAAAGCTCGTCAAGAAGGTAATCAGGTCCCCGATCACCGTACCGGCGGCAACCAAAATGGTCAGATAGACAAGCCATCGGCGGATTCCGCCTTGTTGCTTCTCCGGTATCTTGGCCACATCCCGATTGATAAATCGCATAGTAATCAAATAGATCGGCAAGCCCACGATGATCGCCGCCAACTGATTGGCGATGGAGTAAGAACCGTAATAACTGTTGCGGATATCCGGCAGGTAGTAATTCAGTAACTCAAAGATGAGCGAGCCCAAACCAATCGCCCAGGTTCCGAGCGTACCCAGGGCCAAGATATACAAGAACGCGTCTCTCGCCGCTTCGCCCCTGGAAACGGCGGGTGCGGGCGCCACGAGGCCGGTCTTGTTCTTCACAAGCTCGGCCAGGGCGTCCGCCACGGAGTTATCCGACCAACCGGCGCGCTTTAAGATCCGCACGATCGTTTCGTCCGGAACGCCCGAACTGCGCGCAGCTTCTATGTATTTTGTAATTTCGGGAGTGTTTTCCATAGAGATAGTATAGCATGAATAGTAAAACACTCACCATTAGGGGTGTTTTGCCGTAAGTTCTGTCCGATTGAAGACAATCCCACCTGCTAGTTTCACAACGATCGTATTCAAACTCACACTAAGTAGAAACCCTTGTGTTTATATGGGGAAATGCCCAGGGCATTATCTAAATTCTCCGACCAGGCGGTCGAGCAGTTCCACTCGCACCCCGATCAGTCGGATGGCTTTCCGGCCCGGATTTTCTCTCCGATCGAAAAACGGCAGAATAAGTTTGGCGGCTTCAAATTCCAGCGCCTCGCAGGTCCGGGCCGGCACCGGCAGAGTGGCCGAGCGATTCTTGGTGTCGAACCCGGCAAAACGCACCGTCACCACCACTCGCCGGAAACCTTCGAACCCATCTTGCCCCAGACGCCGGAATACATTTCGACACAAAGTTTGTAAGTGCTCCAGCAAAACACTTGGGTCGCGCGTGTCTTTGGGGAAAGTTTCCTGCTCCCCGATGGACTTGGCTTCCTCCCCGTGACTGATCGGGGAGTCGTCCTGCCCACGCACTTTTCGATACAACTCGATCCCCCACTTGCCCAATAGTTCATCCAGCTCTTTTTCGGTTAAGCAAAGCGCATCCTGGACGGTTTGAATCCTAAGCTGATTCAGTATCTTTTCCGTCTTAGGCCCGATGCCCGGAATAACCCGGATCGACAATGGCGATAGAAAGCTTTCCACCGTCTCCGACTCCACCACGGTTAACCCGTCCGGCTTCTCTCGGTCGGACGCAATTTTGGCGATCAGCTTGTTCGGCCCGAGACCGATGGAACAGGTTAGTTTCTCCTTTCGTTTTATTTCTTTTTTGATATCGCGACAGATCTCGATCGCCTTTTTAAAAGAACCGGCTGGGCTCAAATCCAAGTAGGCCTCGTCTATGCTGGCTTGCTCAAATTCTTGGGCATGTTGTCGAACGGTGGCCATGATTCGGTCGGAAGTTGCCGAGTATTTTTTGAAATCCGGCTCCAGCCAGACCGCCTCCGGCTGACCGGCGCGGCGCGCAGTTTCCGCAAGTTGCCAAGCCTTAGAGATGGGCATGGCGGAATGAATGCCATACGCGCGAGCTTTGTAGCTGGCGGTGGAAACCACGCCCCGGCCCTGGCCCTCTTCGGGATCGGCGCCAATAATAATCGGCCGTCCTCGTAGTCGCGGCCGTTCCCGCTCCTCCACCGCCGCGAAGAAAGCGTCCATGTCGAGATGGGCAATGATGCGCATACTCGGACAGTATATCTGCCTTGGCGCCATCCAGAAAATCCCCGCGCCCGACCAAGCTTCGCCCCGTTACCACTTCGAGATCTTCATCTCGATCTCGGAATCCTCTCGAACCCTCCCTTATTCTAGTGTTTTGCAAAACATTAGAATAAGGGAAATTCAACCATCTAACGGTCGCCCATCAGTGATCATGTAATACG
>JACRFR010000064.1 GCA_016212635.1 Candidatus Liptonbacteria bacterium
AGCCGCCTGTCCGCCTCCGGCGGAGAATCCAGGTGGGAATACTGAATGGATCCCGGATATTTTTCACAGCTCTGAAAAATTCCGGGATGACCCGAGGACGCAGCAAGCTGACGGGGTATGAACCCTAAAAGAGAATCAAAAAATTCTTATTTTACTTGGTATTTTACCACTTCCCTTTATTGGTGTTTTAAGGGAATTAGCCGTTTGCTCGTGGGGAGGGTGGGGCGAGCAAACACATTATCAATTTTGTTTTTAATTTTTGTTTCAGATGCGCCGCCCGCCGCCATTTATTTTCTACAAACGCCGCCGCTCTGTTTTCTGCAAAAAATGTCTGGGCCCAAACTGCATTACCGCCGCCGGACATCAGGGCAAAATTTCTGAAAGAAATTTTGCCCCTAAAAGCCCTGTTCAAAAAAGGTTCGTGCTAAGTCCAGTATATTCGACAAGTTCCGGTTTTATGTTCTTGAGAAGCCCACGCAGGCACCAAAAGCTTGGGTTCCGCCCATGGCGGATTTTGGTGCCGAGTGTGCAGATAGCCAAACACCGCCGGAGTGTTTGGACTATCGATTCTCAAGAACATAAAACCGGAACTGGTCGGGCCGCCGGGAATCGAACCCGGTCTGCGTGTACCCAAAACACGTGTACTACCGGTATACTACGGCCCGCTTTCGCTAAAGCTTCAGCGGGCAAGGCCCGTTTGGTTCTAGCGAGGTCGCCTTTACAGTAAGTAATTCCCAGGGCAGAATCAATACACGCCCCCGTAGCTCAATCGGATAGAGCAGGCGGCTTCTATCCGCCAGGTTGTGGGTTCGATCCCTACCGGGGGCGCATGGGGTTCGCCGGGTTATCCAACTCGGCGCCCAATCGAATGATTGGGCGAATCCCTCCGAGGGCGCACCACGTAAAACTTGAGTTCACGTGGCACAGCGACTGAATATGCGCGCTTAGCTCAGTTGGTTAGAGCGCTGCTTTTACACAGCAGGGGTCGGGGGTTCGAATCCCTCAGCGCGCACACTTAGAAAATCTTTCCCGCCCAAAAGGCGGGATTAGATTTTCAAGTGTCCCGAGCGAGCAAGGCGACGAGGGACAATTAGATGACCGTTAACCCCGTCTCGGCGGAGTGTTACGACTTCTTACGTCCCGCCGTAGCCTTGGCGAAGGCGGACTAGGTAAACAACTTTGCCGAAGGAGGGTGCCCCGCCCAGCGGGGCATATTAATCTGAAACCACCTCCCTCTTCACCTGCTTCGCCTGCGCCAACTGATTCAGTATTTTTCGGACTTGCTCCAAACTGGCCGGATCAATGATAGAGATGGCCGCGGCGTGCGAGTTGCGCCGCCGGAGCGCGGCGAGTTTGGATTTCAACTCGGCTGCCGGGACGGCATCACTCTTGGACAGAAAAACGTACTCGGGCTTATCCAGCAACTCCGTCCGGTACTCGCCCAGCTCCTGCCGGATGGTTTTATAATCCCGCACTACGTCCTCCGCCTCGGCCGAGACCAAGTGGAACAGCACTCGGGTCCGCTCGATGTGCCGGAGAAATTTGTCGCCCAGTCCCTTGCCCTTGGAAGCACCTTCGATCAAACCGGGAAGATCCGCGATAATTAAGCCCCCGTGGTAAGCGCCAAGATTGGGCTCCAGCGTGGTAAAAGCATAATTTGCCACCTTAGCCTGGGCGCTGGTCAGTTCATTCAAAAGCGAGGACTTGCCTACGTTGGGCAAACCGATCAACCCCACGTCCGCGATCAGCTTCAACTCCAGCCGGAGCGTAAAGTGTTCCCCGGGCAGGCCGAGTTGAAACTGCTTGGGGCTAGTATTACGCGAGGAACGAAAATGAAAGTTACCCTTGCCGCCCTTGCCGCCCGCGGCTACCAGCAGGCGCTCTCCGATCCGAATTACCTCTTGATCCGCGCTGGAGTCTAGGTTGTGCGCCACCGTGCCCACCGGCACCATAAGCACCAGATTCTCGCCATTCGCACCGTCTCGGAACTGGCCCCGCCCCTCGCCGCCGTTCATCGCGTTAAACTCCTTGCGGTTGCGGAAGTGGTTCAGCGCGGCCAGATCGGACACGCCCTCCAGATAGACACTGCCCCCGTGCCCGCCGGTGGCACCGGTCGGACCCAGACTCATCATGTTCCGCTGGAAAGCGACCGCGCCCCGGCCGCCATTGCCGGCTTTCACGCGAATGGTTACGTCATCAATCAGCATGGGATGTTGTAGATACTGTAACTCATTTACTTTCGGCACGAAAGATGTTCACTTTCTGGTGTTCGCTTTCTGGACTAACGCAAGTCGGGCAAATGGCCCATTCCTTAATTTCCCCGCCGCATCGTATTCAATTCACACGATTGGACGATCGGCCAATCGTGTGAATTGTCAGTCGGTCACGAAAAAATGCGCGGGGCGGAATAGAAAGTGGCAGCTAGCGCGGGAAACGCGCAAGCTCCAGCCGGCCAGAGATGATCTGGTCGTGCAATTCCGGCGCACTGCGGGCCGCGAGCGCCTCTAAAAACTCAGTCCGGGCCGAAGTGGCTTGCCCCGCCTGCCCGCCGGAGCCTGACGCAGGCTGGGAGCTGGTCGAGGCGGCTTGCCACGAGCTGGTCGAGGCGCCCATTACCTGCGGCTGGCTGCGATTGATCTTGACCGGCACCAACTCGTAGGCCGCCCGCATGGGGTATATCTCGGTTTTGAGCAGTAATCCTCTCTGCGTTTCGGTTGCAAAGTATTGATCAAAGATAAAGTTGCCTAGGGAATAGAAGATTGGTCGGCCGCGGTAGACCTCTATATTTTCTACCACGTGCGGGTGGTGGCCCACTACGGTGTCCGCGCCCGCGTTGATCAAGGCATGCGCGATGTTTTGTTGGATTTGGTTGGCTTGGAGTTGATACTCTTCGCCCCAGTGGATAAGTACGACCACATACGCCGTCGGCATCAGCGATTTCATTTCCGCCACGGTGGTGGTGGCTTGGGCCAGACTAAAACTGGGAAAGGTGGCGTTCACGGCTAACAACCGCACAGTATTGTCCCGAACCCGCACTTGATACGCACTTTGATCCGTATCGATCTTGAGCGGATGGCCAAAATGTCCGATCCCGGCTCGATCTAAAAGTTGTCCGGTTTCTTCGTATCCCGCTTTTCCATAGTCAAAGGAGTGGTTATTGGCCAAAGAAACCGCAGAAAATCCGGCGCTCTTCAGCATTCCCACCGCCGCGGACGGGAAGGAAAAGCGCGTGGACCCGGTGGGCGTGTGCGGCGCGTTCTCTAGGATTGGTCCCTCCAAATTACCCATGATCAGATCTTGGCCCACAAAGTCCGGACGGATCCTGGCGAAGGTGAAATCGGTTCCTCGCGACTCCCACTGGGTTTGCACGCTCCGACCGAGCATAATATCTCCGGTCAAAAGCATGCGCACCGGCTCGGTCGCATCGGGACTAGTGATTGCTACGTCCGCCGGTTGCAGTTTGAGTTGCGCGGGGTACCGATAAGCATCCCGCCAGAGGAACCCGATCGCGCCCGCCGCTAGGACCAGTACAGCGAGCGTCAGTGATTTAGGAGTAATCATGAGCTTGGCCAAACGTTGCCATAATCCTTACCCGCTGTATAGGTGGGAATGGCGCTGTTCGGAAACGTCAAAAAGTTATTCCCTGTGCCCGTCGAAGGGTAGCTTTTGGCGGGTACATGGCATGGCCCTCGACAAGCTCGGGCAATAAAATCGGTGGTTTCCGAACAGCGCCGGTGGGGATAGACCCATACTGGTCGATATCTACCAGTATGGCAGAATATAGTGGTAAACCCCGTTAGAGAACCCGGATGGGATATTTCTCTGACGGGGTAAAGGTCATCATTGTTATACAACAATAATTAAATGAAAGCTTTACATTGCATCACGTTCACTCTCCTAGTAATTGGGGGCTTGAACTGGCTCCTGGTCGGACTCTTTTCCTGGGACATTGGGATGTGGTTCGGAGGACAAGAGATGACAATCTCTCGGATCATCTATGTTCTGGTGGGCGCCGCGGCGATCCTCGAAGTTGTCTCGCACAAAGGCAACTGCAAGTGTTGCACCGCGCGCAAGGGGTAATTTTAGAACTGACCCCACAACAAAAACCCCTCCGCTTTGAATCGGAGGGGTTTTTGGGTTTCCCGTTTTATGTTCTATGTACTGGCGGCAGCAGCCGCGGCACTTCTTCGCCCAATCATGTCGCCTATTGTTCTCATCCAGATACGAGCGGCGGTCAGGTCGGTTCCGGTGGCCACTTCATACGCAGAATACTCAAGCCTTTCCCCGTTCCAGCTCACCCCCAGCAAACTCCCCCTGCGCAAACTTTTGTTGTCTATCGCCCGGACACCTTTCTGGAACACCTCCTCCTCTAATACGCGCCTCATCTCCCGAGCGCCATACGCCTCACTATACCCTTCTTTCAGGAGATATTCCTCGGCTGACTCATCCAGCACAACTAAAAATCCTTTTTCTTTTCCCGGGCTATTCTCCACTTCCCTACTAAGCTTACTAATATCTGGATCTGTCCGTAAATCCATGGACGAATCTGGGTACGCGGACCTGCAATTTAGCCTACCTATCTCCAACTGCATGATCTGACGCACCTGTTCGGGTTTAAGGGATTCGAATGTGATTGTTTTGTCCAGGCGGTTTATGAACTCCGGCGAGAAGTGCTTCCCAACTGCCCTGATATAAATGGGCCTATTATCGCGCGGACCAACTTCGGCATCAGGGCGACTGAAACCGAAGTGCCTGGAGTTCGTTCTCTCCCTGACGTCTGCGCTACCCAGATTACTAGTAAAAATGATGATCGCGTTCCGAAAATCGACCCGGGATCCGTCCCCCAGTTTTAAAGTACCCCCGTCGAGAACACCCAATAACAATTTGTAAAGAGTGTCGTCTGCTTTTTCTATCTCATCAAAAAGGACGACTTGAATGGGGCTCCTATTGCTGGTCACGGCAGCTAGAGCTTGGTCGGTCAAAATCGGGCGGGTTTCGCGGTGGCCTATGAATCCCGGGGGGGCGCCGATAAGCTTGGCCACCTCGTGACGCATCTGGAACTCAGCGCAATCAATTCTCAGCACACTAGGAACTCCGTGTAGCGCCTCCGCCAGCGCCAGCGCTAATTCGGTCTTACCAACGCCAGTCGGCCCGGCGAACAGGAAACAGGCGACCGGTCTCCCGCCCCTATTTGCCCCAAACAATTCTCTTTGAGCCACGGCCTGGGCCAGGGCACAAACCGCCTCCTCCTGTCCAACTATTCTTTTGTGTAGCCTGTCTAGAATTGGCTTTTCCATCTCGCCCACTTGGTCGACATTGACTTTCTGGGCAGGCCCCCATTCGCAATCGGCATTTCCCACAGATCTACTCATGGCGCGATTGTAGCGCATTTAAGCATCCCGTTCAATACTTACTCCCGCCACCGTTTTTCACTCTCTTGAGGTCGGGCCTCTAGACCCCCCCCCGAGGCCCGACCTCGATACATTCGGGATTACGCAACCTCCGCTTGGTAGCATTGTTCACAGTATATGATCTCTGGCCTATCTGGCGAGTAGCTGGTCTCGAGCTCATTGGGGCAGTGATTCGGCGTATGTGTGTGGTTGGCGGTATTGGCATAAACTCCATTATCTGAAGTCGCCCCGGCACATTGGCAAGTCCGGCTCCATAACTGAACCGGATTCCTGAATCGCAAACGTTCCCCGTAGCGGCAGTTGGGACACAGGTCCGGCAGGGGCAGTCGGAAACGCGAGTAAAAATCTATCTCTTGCGGGACGATCTTGAACGCCGTGGAGCAGTTGTGCTGGCACTGGCCGCTGTGCGCGCAGGCGACCACCTTCCCGACCAGGTCCAATATTGATAGGACTGTTGCCGAACTCCCTTTTCAACTAATTTGTCATGCTGAGCAACGCGAAGCATCTCGCTTTTATTGGGTTTTTATCGCATGGAGATTCTTCGTTTCACTCAGAATGACAGTTCGGCAACAGTCCCGTAAATGGTGATAACTTCCTTGCCGCATAGCTCACAGGGACGTTTATATAGGTTGTGTTCATTGCGAAAAGCTAGCCGCCGCTGCAGGCGGCAGGGCGGACAAAAGGTCGGAGGTGGAACCTGGATCTTCTCGTAGAACCCAAAATCGTCGGGCTCGATGGTGAACGGGTTTTTACAGTTTTGGCACTGTCTGGTTTCGATTAAGTCCATATTATCGGTTTGATTCACTTTCCCGAGGTCGAGCCTTGGAATCCTTTAAGGCCCGACCTCTTAATATTAGGACCCTATGATCATAATTCATATATCGCGAAGCATATATCTATATGTATCCTTTTATCTCCTAACACACCTCACTACCACGTGTCCGCGAGTTGCTCTCTGGCGGCCTTGTGCCCGATCCGATAAATGAGTTCCTGCAGCCGCCGAACCTTGCGGCTCAAGGCCAGAACTTGACCGGTGCAGACTATAGCAATTAGGAAGAGAATTGTGGCTAGGATTGAGAGCATGGTAGCGTAGATTCCTATTGCTTTTTCGACCTTTTATTCCACCCTCCATAATTAAATTAACACCTGTTTGCCGACCATTAAATAATTTATAAACAATAGGGCATGCTAAATTGACTTGTAGCGGTGTTTCTTGCCATAATATGACATAAATAATTTTCACAAATGTCGTTATCGGAGGACTTAAAACGCCTCGGTCTGTACGCCTCCGAGGCCAAGGTTTATGTCTTTCTTTTACAGCGCGGCCTCACAACGCCGCCGCAGATCGCCCGGGGCACCGGCATCGCCCGGACCAACTGCTACCACATCTTGCGCGAGCTGAAAGACAAGGGCTTAACTATGGAGCAGTTAAAGGGCAAGCGCCGCGCTTACTCTGCTCGGGATCCGAAATCACTTCTGGCCGAACTGGACCGCCAGAGGGAAGAAGCGGAAAGTTTGATTCCAGCGTTGCGCGCGCTGTATGTAACTCAAAAACATAAGCCCTCGATCAGCTTCTTTGAGGGCTGGGAGGAGGTGCGCCAATTGTACGAGCAGATCTTATCCGCGGAGAAGATCGTGGCCATCGGCTCCACGGAACAACTGGCCAAAGTGGACCATAAGTTCTTTTCTTGGTATCAGCGCCAGATGGCCAAGCGCAAAATAATTTTCTATGACCTCTTAACCTACGCCTCCGGAGAGAAAACTGCCAAAGAGATCAAGGCGGTAGCCGGCGCTTTGCACGAGATAAAACTCCTGCCGCCGCGCTACCAGGACATCCCGACCGATATCATGATCTGGCACGACAATGTGGCCCTGATCTCTCTTCAGGAACCGATCTTCGGCACGCTGTTAACCAGTGCCCCGCTGGCCAAAACCTTCCGGGCGCTCTTTGAGTTGCTATGGGAAAAATTGTGATATTTTATTCCGATCTATCCCCTCTTGAGATCGTTTAACTAGAAGCGATCTCAACAGGCTGGTCGAGGCGTCCCATCGGGACGACTCGACCAGAAGTAGCCTTCAGAATAGTCCGATCGCGTCAGCTCCTGCCGATCAAGAGCCCGGACATAACCCGCTCCTTTAGATCTCTCTTCGAACTGGCCTGGCGCTCCGCCCGGCCAGCGTAGCTTAACCTAACTCCGGCCTCTACCGGCCCGAAACGCATCCCCTTATTCTATTGTTCTCCCGCCTTCGCCTGGCTCCGGCCGGGCAGGCAAGAACAATAGAATGGACAGAGCTGACGGACGAGATCCGGAATCCAGCTGGATCCCGGATATTTTTCACAACCATGAAAAATTCCGGGATGACACGGGGGCAAAACCAATCCTTACTGCAACTAAATTTTAGCGGTCGGGCCTTTGAAATTATTAAGGCCCGACCTCGGGGCCGGTTTCGGTGCCGATCAGGCGCGCTTGAACCACGATACGCTGGGCGGCGGAACCGATGGGGTAGCAGGTGATGAGCGCAAGTTCGGACTGATCCGTGGGCGCGGACAGTAGCCGGTTGGCATCGTCCCGGTTCAGTACTTGGGTTGCGAATACCTGGTAGCGGTAAACCGTACCACGATAATTAACCGCCACCGCATCCCCTACCGCGAGTCGCGGGAGGAGAGAAAAAACGTGGGCGTAATTGCCTTTATACCAGGAGGCGCGGGAGCTGTGACCCAGAATCACAGCTCGGCCGGGCACCCCCGGCAAGACGGAAGGATACAAGCCGACGCCGCTCTCTAAACTCTCGAGCATGCTTTTGTTGCTCGGGCCCGACGATATAATGATCGGCGCGGATACGGATATTTTAGGTATGACTAACTGATATCCGCTCTCCGGCAAAACACGCAGGACTTGCGGAACGGTAACGCTGGCAGGCAACCTGGCGGCTAGGGCAACGATCGGTTCGTCGCGCAGGTCGCTGTTCGCGAATGGAGAACTCAGCAAAATGTTGTAACGGATGTCGCGTGAGGTTGCGCCGTTGTCGAGTAAAAGATAGGACACCAGACTGAAACTCATAAAAAAAATCAGGAAGGCGATAATTTGACCCATCAGCCAGGAGTGGCGGCCCAGTCTAGTTTTGGTGTGATAAAAAAATATCTGGTAGACCAAAACCAGAACGATCAAGCCCAATATCGCATTCAAAACCCAGTAGCCCATGCGATTTATTTCAGCACGCCGGCGATAGTGGTGGCAAAGGCGGCAGGCGAGGTCTGGGGAGAATAGGGCAGGCGCGTACTACCCAGCGCGAAGTAGCCCAAGAGTAAGAACAGGAAAACAGTTTTAGCCAGAACTGCGAAAGGCAACCGACCGGTGCGGGCTAGGAGAAATCCGATAGCCAGAAGGACCAAGAGGGAGATGAGAACGCTCACCACCTGGAAGCTGGAAATCAGCTCAACCAACCGGTCCGCGCTTATTTTTGACTCCGGGTTTGCCGCCATTTCCGCGCCCCCGACACCCAACACGGCGGGAGCAGTGGATCGGCCCAGTATTGCAACCGTGCCAGTGGCCGGCGCCACTGTAACCTGCGGAGGTGGAGTGGGCGCCGCTTTTGGCACCTCCGATTCAGTTCTAGTTTCCGTCTTGCCAACCAAAACAGGGACTGGGGTGGGCTTGCGAGCCGCGGCCTGTCCTCCGGAGGAGGATCCGCCTCTGCCGGAAGCGAAGGCGGGCCTGGGGCGGCCGAAGTACTGCACCACCAGGATATCCGGGTGTCCTTCGATATTACCCTGAACTACGGCCACACCGACCTCGGTATACAGCTTATTTAGAATGTTGGCCCGGTGCGTCGGCGAGGCCATTAGCGCTTTCTGGGCCTGGTCCGCGGTGGGAAAATCAATGGCTAAATTCTCACCCGCCGCGACATAGGTGTAATCTGCTTCCCGCAGAAAATCCCAGGGCGACTTGTTTTCCGGAGAGATATGCGCAAAGTATTTTTTCTGGACCATGTCCTGCGCCTTGTCCGCGGCCGCCTGGGCTAAGGCCTCATTGGGCCGGAGAGTTCCCAGGCCGGCCTCGCGACGAGCCGCATTGACCAACGTGATCACCTCTTGGTTGCCATAAGTTAAAGGCGCGACCAGAGAAGCCAGCTGGGCATAGTTCAGATAAGCCGGCCCGAGCAAGGCCAAAGAGGCCAGCAGGAGGTAGCCTAAAAAAACGGAGTTAGAAAGAGCTCGCGGGAGGTTGGAATTTTGTTCCGTGGGAAAGAAAAAGTTGCGGAGCTCGCTCATATTCTCCTACCCCTCACGCCGGGTTCGGTTAGCCCGAACGCGAGAGCGAGGTAGTACCTGAAACTTAATTAAATACAAAATGGTGGCGCACAGGAATCCGATCCATAGCGCCCAAACCAGATTGTCCTCCGCGCCGGTCGCGATGTCGGCCACACCGAGCACCTGGCCCCGGGGCCTGATCAGGGCGGTGGCGAAGGCGGTCTGGGAACCGGAGTTCATTTTAGCAGTAACCTGGTTGGTAATCGAGCCGGAGTCGATGTCGGCCGCAACCTGCGCCCGGAAACGAACCACTACTTCCTGGTTGGGACCCAGAGTGCCGATCGGGAAATCATTAGTGGTCAGACCATCTGGCGCCGGGGCATTAGCCACTTGGGTCGTCCCGGCCAGATAGGTCAAACCGAGGGGCAGGGCATCGCGCAGAGCTACCGATCCCGGCGCAACGTCGGTATTGCGAACCCGGATCTCATACTCCAAAGTATCTCCCCCTTGGGCATCTGCAGTGGTGGCGAAAACGCTCTGATTGGTAGCCAGATTCCGAACCATCTTGGTCACCTGGAGACTGACCGGTAGCGCGATGGGCTGGGTGGGCGGCAGAACCGGCGGATAATAGATCGGCGCAGGCGGGATGTAGGGCCCGTTCACGTTCACGCTGCATTGAGAGGTCAGGTTATTACTGGTCACCGTTACCGTCTTGAACCCGGGTGTTTGGAAGGCAGTGCTGCCGGACTGGCCCGAAGCAGTGCTGGGAATCCCTTCACCGAAGTTCCAAGAGTAGGTGCCGTTCCCTCCGGAAGCGTAAAAGGTGACACTGTTGTTGATGGAGATCACCGGGGAGGTGGCATAACAGCTGGGCGTGTTAGCCTGTTGGCCAGTGGTGAAACTGATCACGGCGCCATTGGTCGAGCCGCAGGAGTTTTGGGCAACCAGCCGGAAAAAGTAGATCGTGTTGGGGGAAAGACCGGTAAGCAAAGCGGACACGTTCGAGCCCGAAGGTATTGCCGCTATGGTCTGGCCCAGAGACACGGACGTGCCGTACTCAAAGCGCGTGCTGGAAGCGTTCGGCGCCGAGCCGCTCAAGGTCGCTTCCGTCTGGCCGACGTTCAAGGCTCCTAAAGTTTGGACCACGGGCACCTGACAAGCATCGGGGTTGATCGCCACTGTGCAGGTACCGATCAAGTTCGCCGAGGATACGGTTATGGTTTTGGTACCGGCCGTGGCGTATTTGGTGTTGAAAGTACCGCCCGAGCCGGAAGTGGGACTGCCGCCCACCGCGGCCCAGAGATAGGTACCGTCGCCGCCGGAGGCCGAGAAGGAAACATTGGTGTTCAAATTGGCAGTACTTTGGAGAGCGGTGCAGACCGGAGCAACTGGAGAACCAGAGGTGGTAAAGGTCTTCACCTCGCCCCCGGTCGTACCGCAACTATTTTGAACCATCAGTCGGTAGTAATAGGTGGTGTTCGACTGGAGACCAGAAAGTTGAGCCGTGGCGGCGGTGCCATTCACCTGGGCGGTTATGGTCTGGCCGAAGGTCAGGGTGGTCCCGTATTCGAACCTGGCTCCGGCGACAGTCCCGCCTACGGTGCCGTTCAGGACCGCGCCGGTTTGGGTAACGTTACTGGCACTGCCGGTTTGAGCCTGGGGCACCTGGCAAGCGGGCGGGTTGACCGTCACGCTGCAGGTACCGGAATAACCCCCGGAAGACACCGTGACTGTTTTTACGCCGCTCGCGGAATAAGTCGTGGAAAAAGCATTGCCCGCGCCGCTCGCGGGACTGCCGTCAGGAGCGGACCATTGATATGTCCCGTCCCCGCCGACGGCCGAGAAAGTTGCGGCATTACCTGAATTCACCGGGTTCGAAACCGCGCTGCAGATCGGCGTAAAAACATTTTGCCCGGTGGTCACGGTCAAGATCGAGCCATTCGTGGACCCACAACTGTTTTGCACCACGGCGCGGTAGTAATAGGTCGTATTCGGAGCCAAGCCGGTCAGGTTAACCGTTACGGTTGCCGGGTCTCCACCGCTCGTGTCCACGTTCTGGTAGCTGGTGGCGCCGCCCAGGCTGGGGGTCGTGCCATACTCGAACCGGACCTGCGTCGAGCGTCCGTGAGTGTTAACGGAGGCACGAACGGTCGCAGAATTTTGGGAGGTGGCGCTCGCGGCCAGAGTCTGAACTTCGGGAGCGTAACAGGCCGGTTGGATCACATTGACCGTGCATTGCGCCGACAGGTTCACGCTCGTGACCTGAACTGTTTTGATCCCGGTCGTACTGAAACGCGTAGTGAAACTACTGCCGGAACCGTTCGCAGGATTACCCCCCGATGCAGACCAGGCAAAAACGTTATTGCCGCCGGTCGCGGTAAAAATCGCACTGTCACCGACGTATACCGTAGAGTTCTGGGCGGTACAGCTAGGCGGCAGGAGCGCCGGGGTATAGGTCTGGGAAAAGATCGATAGCTGACCACCCGGCTGAACATTGATGTCTTTGAAAACATATACGGTCGAACGTCCGCCCCCCGTGTAGTTCGCGGTGGCATAGCCGTAGTTACTCGCCGAACTCAAGTTGGCCATCAGGTGTTGCGGCGCGCAACTCGGCGCGCTGACCGAAGACGGCGCGTCACAAACGGTTTCTTGAATGCTGGCTTTATTGCCGCCCACGTTCAAGCTGACCGCTCGGGTGTCGCCGGTGATCTGGAAATACAAAGCAATGTCTTGGTAATTTACCGCGTCCCCGCCCAGGTTCGGATTGAAGTTCAATGTTACCCGGCCGTCGCTCTCGAGCGTCGCCGAGATGAGATCGATCTGGGGTGTCCCGGGATTACCCGCCGCCGCGGATACCGCCTGGAAGTTAGAAAAAGTTAGCCCGCCGCAACTGAACGAGTAACCGCCGGCGGGATAGACCCGTTGCGGGAAGCCACCCGGGCAAGTCGCGGCCTGGCTGGTCGCTGGGACCAGGAACGCGATGCCAGCCAAGAGCGCCGAGCCTAAAACCAGGCCGATTTGGTATCGGAAGCTCCGAAAAGCGTTGATACTCATAATATTTTTCGTTGTGCACATTATATTATAATGTTTACACAATGTCAATTATGTGTTGAGAGCATGAATGGCCTACCCCCCCGAATTGTATACCGGGCGAAATAGGAAGCGCCTGTTTAGCCTAGTCAGGGAATAGATAATAGCGGATGCAGACCCGCCAGGAAGCTCTATCTTCTATCGCGAAACATGTGGCCAGAAAAAGCCGCTATCAGCCGGGCGCACCTCTCGGTATCCAAAATACTTGCCCGAGAAATACTCGTATGTTGCCGGCTAACGGGCACATTTATGACAGCGAAAGGATAGTTATTAGGAATTTTACTGGCGTCAGTACCACCATAGTCCTGATCTGGTATTTCTAACTGGTAGGGAATTCCTTCGCGTCGGGCGGCATTGATAATCATACTAACCATATCTTTAGAAACTACGAAATCTTTCCCTAATAACTGCACGGCTGGTCCCCCGCCAATTTTCGGCACGCACCAATTTTTCTTACCGTCCGGGGAAGCGTAGGCAGCATCGCAAACCAGGATAAGTTTCGGCTTAAATCTATAGACTAAATCTCCTAGGCCCACCCTTGTTCCCACCTCGTGTCGGGCAGAAAAAAGCACCACAACTTGCCAGCCCTGGGGTACCTTAATTTGCCGGAGAGCCTCGAGTACCGCGGCGCAACCGACTTTGTTGTCGAGTGCGGGTGAAGTAATGAGTTCGTTTTGAATGACAATGTTCCGGGCGAAATAAATCCAGTCGCCCAAGCGAACCCCTTGTGTAGATTTTACCCGAATACGAAAGTCCCTCTCTACAACACCAACCACTTCACTCTTTCGTGTCTTAATCACCACCTTACTCCTTGTTACCTTCTTAGCATCGACACCTCCAATCGGAAGGGATTGAAGAAGTTTAGAGCTAATAATTTTGCTCACTAAAAACCCGACCTCGTCGAGATGAGCTTCCCACATGATTTTTCTCTTACCCGATCCTTTGGTCGCAATCACGTTGCCTACCGCATCAATCTTGGCTCGTGCCCCAGGCACGGCATTAACATAGCGATAAATAGCTTGCGAAACTCCTCCGTTTTTTTCGCAACCAGTAACTGCTGGATATTTTAGTAATTCTTTTAGAATATTTTTCATGTTGATTAATTATACTTTATGTATTTCATAAAAAGGTTGGGGTGGGGCTAGGTTTTGATGCCTAACCCCATCATTTTTAGTGTTGGGCGCGCCGCTCATGGGAGACGGTGCGCCAAAAAGGGCATCGTATACAGGTGTGTATACGATGCTCTTGGCACGATGAGATTGTCATACCTCACGAGCCCTGGTCCCTCGGTGGAGAGAACCAGAGTGGCCCCCCGATCAGCTACAACCACCGCGGACTCGGCGGCCCGCATGCAGATATGTTCTTCTGCAATACCAAGGGCCTCGCTCGCGGCGGGTTTGTCGTGGGCGATCTCGCCCTTCGTGGCCTCCCACGGGGCGAGCTCACGAGCCTTCGACCGGACCTGCTCTACCGCCCGATCATAAACCGAGCGGTTCTGGTCCGTGAGCGTCGACCAGCGGACGGTTGTGAATCCCCGCGCCTCCGCCTCCTGCGTCATGAAAGCGCAGTAGGAGTCGAGAGAGCCTGGCGCCACCCGATCGCCGTACAGGTCGATTCCCCAGCCATCGGCCAGGATCACCTGCCACCGCAGACTGATTTCTTCGGAGCGGCAAGCTTCTCGCAAGGCGTGAGCACGGGCGAATATACCCTGTTCGCCAAGAGTCAGGGCGTAGCAGCCGGCCTGCATCCGCCACCTGGTGCCCCCGACATAGTCGGAAACGCACAAGTAGGTGACGGCCTGCAGTGTACCTCCACTGGAGGCAGCAACGATGGCTGCCGCCTCGCTACTCACTCTCGTAACCGCTGATTTTCGCCCGGCCACAACCGAGAAGACACCGAGCAATTCACGCGAGATTATCTTTCTTGGGTCCACCTTCTCTCCTTTCTAAGACCTTTTCCACCGCTCTTTCGATCAGGTCTTGTAGCTTCTTAATCGTCAGGCAGCCTATCTGTAAATCTTCCGGTCTAGACGCAGGGAAGTTTGTCCAACTCCTCATCCTTTCTCGTTCTCTTTCTGCCTCTGGAGAGGAACGGTAACAATCATCTCTCCCTTCTGGGGGGTGTCCCATGTCAAAGAACTCCTTTCTCCTCTCCAAGTAATCGTTCAAAACAAAAAATCCCTGCCTGGAGAGGGATTGACTGCGGAGCTTCTGCTTGCTTAATGATCAATAACTATTAATCAATGATCATTTACCGATTTCCGCGCCCAATCCCCCGCCGGGAGGGTTGGGCGTGATGCTGGCCAGCTGTGGCCGAAAAGGGTTTGAAATTGTTAGATTTGTCAGAAAACATGGTGATATATTTCTGATTGCCACTTTAGTTTAGTAAAGTGCCATTAAAAAGTCAAGGGGGAGTAATATGCTTGAGCCTATATACTTCAATTCACACGATTGGACGACCGTCCAATCGTGTGAATTACAAAGCGGACACAGACGGGCGCTCTGGCTGTTTTGTAAACTAGCGACAAGGAAACTCCTTGCCTTATTTTTATTTTGGGTTTTTAGCATCACTCCTCTCCGGTATTAACAATAATGCTCTTGCGGTGGTGATTTCTTCACCATATTTACGCCAAGCATCCTCTGCGCTAAGGCGAAGATTTTCTTTAACTACCTCCATTCTCAGTATTAAGGCATCGGGCATCCCGCGTCTTGTTTTTTCTTCTGGGTCCGCTAAATTCAAGACATAGTCGCAAAATTTATCAAATTCCCTCAGCGCTTCAGCGGCTCTTCTTTTAAACCTTTCTTCTGCTTCTCTGGCCGATCTTCTATATCTTTGATCGGGACTTTCTTGGGCCGGCCGGACATTATCGGGCAATATTGTTTCACTGCTCATTGTTTGATTATATCTTACGCCCAACTATACCTCAAACAGCCCCGTACTATCCCAAGATAAAATCAGGGAGTGCGATGCGCAGACCCCGCACCTTTCTAGCTGCCAATTTCCAAAATCTCATATAGGAGAGCCGCGAGGCGATATCGGGTAACAAACAAAACGAATAATAGTAGGACTTACGCGTTTGACTATCTTATTCCTCCTTTTCTTCCGCCAGAGGTAGATCCTCCTTCAGAGGAAAAGGAGGCGGTCCGACCTGGGTCGGACCGGAGGATTTTAACACTCAAATCCCTCGACCTGCGGCCACTCCCTTTAGAAAAGGGAGAATTAACGCCCAGACGCGTAAGTCCTGAATAGATTGGACTCGGAAATGGTGCGGGGTCAAGGGGGCCGCGTTTGCCTGGCCAGCATCGCTCCAACTCACACGATTGTCCGGTCGGACAATCGTGTGAGTTGGAAACAAGCGAATGCGATTCGTATGCTATTGGAAGGGGTTCCGTTTCTATTTTCTGGTTAATCTTTTCAATGCCAACTGATAACCTCTGGCACAGTCGGGGGCTTGCTGCCGATGCACACCTCTTTATTCCAGTAGAAGTTCAATTTTTACCTCACCTTTATCGCCGCCAATCGCGCGTTCGATCTTCGATCGCAGGTCTCTCGCCACGATGGGTTTCGTGGGCGGCGCGGATAATTCCTGCCACCACTCGGAGTATCCTGTTCGAATGTCTAGGCGACTGATCCCCCGGCTGAAACTGTCGTCGGACCACTCCGGGACAAACTCCAACTTCTTCCCGTCCGGAGAGAGTCGCCAGCATGACTTCGGTTTCTGCGACCAGCGCTCGAACGGATCGTAATATGACTGGATCTTTTTAACGACATCCCCCACCATCAAGTCCAACCGGCTTGGTCCCTTCTCCTCGCGCGGCACCACGAAGGCCATCTCTGGTAAAGAGTACAAGACGAACTTCCTGTCCCGCCACAATTTTTCCGCTCCGTCCGCAACCCTTAATTCCCAAACTTTTTGCTGTCTAGTTTGATCTGCTTCTCGCTCGGCAGTCGAAAACGCGCCATAGTCCCACTTCACCGAGTTGTCCGCGCCGATACACTCCGGATCTACTCGGCGCAGGCCCACGGCTAATCTCTCGATACTAGCGGTCAGTTCCGCGATCCTCTGACGGTCAGTTCCAGCATTTTCCGCATTCCGTGCGGCCTGTTCTTGATTCGTCTTGATCTTCCTTTCTATTTCTGCCGCCTCCTGTCGCGCTTTTTTGCCCCGGATCCCTCCTCCGGCTCCTAGCACGCTAGGCCAGCGCGGCAAAGCGGCCAGAGCTTTTTCATACCCGATGATCCTTTCCCGGCAATCGGTTTCGCCTTTTTCCCAGACCCGAATGTCGCTCAGTCTAGCGGTAAGTTGCCTTTGCTTTTCTGATATCTGCTGGCCCCTGTTCCACGCCCCATCCAAGAGCTTGCAGCGCGCCTCTGCTGCCTCTATCGCAGGTCGTAGTTCCTCCCTCCAACGCTCCAGCTCCGGAAGTTTCGTTTGTAGCTGCCGCTCATCAAATTCCTGGTTTGCCTGCTCCGCTTCCGCCCGTATTTGTTCATGCGCTTTACCCTCGTGCTCGCTCAACACCAGTTTACCCTCCAGCACCTCGCGCTTCATGTATGGGTCGTTTATCGCATCTGCCACCACAAGTTTTTCTCCCTCCGTCAAACTCGCAAGCAACGGATCTTCTGGTGTCGGCAAAAGCGGAATATCCCTGTCGCCGTCATAGAGCACTATCTCTACCGGCTCTCCCTTTTGGGGAATAAACTTGATCGCAAGCTTGCCCGTTCCCAGACTCGCGAGCGCTGCGGGAGATAATGGAATCGGATCCTTATCCCAAGAGTTGTGTTTGTATCCACCCACCACTCTCGCCTCACGGACAGCCCGGTCGCAGGCCGCGACCAGCGCATTGTAGAACCTGATGTCCTCTACATGCTCGTCTGGATCTCGGCGTTGTAATTCTGGACCAACTGCCCAAAACGCCCGGGTTGGAATTCCCCAAAGGTAATGACCGTCTTCTTTGAACTCCTGCGTGTGGTCGCGATATCCTTCGGAGTCGCTCTGCACCAAACCCAAATATCCCACCGCTCCTCCCGACCCAGCCCCCCATTCGGAATATCTTTTTAATTCCTTTCCTAAATCGCGTTCATGCTGAACATACCGCCAAATTTCATCCACGCGTTCGGGCGGCGTTTCTTTCAACCCCAAGAGGGGCCTCACTCCGTCTAGAACTCGCATGAGTTTCTGGTCTTGCCGTTCGATCTCCCGTTGCGCCACTCCCAGCTCGGCGGTCAGTTTCAGGATCGTTTCCTCGACCGATGCTTTTTCCTCTTGGATTAGCTTCCTGGCCTGGGCCAAGTGTTCTGGTCTGACCCTCAGCGCGGCATTTTCAGACAACCCTTCTTCCTTCGCAGGAAGCGCCAGTAATTCTGCCCCCTTCCCAGACAGATCTGCTTGGAGTCGGTTTATCTGCACTAACAACTCCCGTCGTTTTATGGAAATATCATCCGCCGCCCGAGCGCTTTCCTCTAAAGAGGCCAGGGCTCTGGCGGTTTTTTCTCTGGCTCTAGCCGCCTCTGCCTGTTCGGCCTCCCTCATAACTTGCGCCAACTTATCGTCTATCGATGGCTCGCCGGGCATGATTCACATATATACCACAATTCCACCGAACACTCAAAGTCTCGCTCGCTGAATGTCGTCGCCCAGAATATCCGAATTGTCCGGCCGGTCTGCCTCCAATACACACGATTGGACGGTCGTCCAATCGTGTGTATTGGAGGCAAGCAAGCGGAGCGGCGGGGACGCCGGTTTTTAATTTCTGGCCAATCTTTTTAACACCAACTTGTATCCACCGGCACCACTTGTGAGCCATTTTTGGACTCGGGCCACGGTGGTAGAACTCAAGCCGGTCTGTTTCTGAATTTCGGTGTAGGGCACTTTCTTGGCCAAGAGCCGGGCCGCGAGCCAGCGCCGGCCGAACTCGGCTATCTCTTCCGGGGTTAAGAGATCTCGCAAGAAAGCGCAGACTTCCTCGGGTTCTTTGAGACGCAAAAGGGCGTCACACAACGCCTCGGTGTTGATTATCAAAGCTTGACTCTGACCAGCCGGTCTCTTTCTGTGCATCAATAAGTCCACTTTAATCTACTAAAGTCAAAGCTTCAAGCAAACGTGGTGATAACAAAAAGGGGCGACCTAGGTCGCCCCCTGAAACCCGATTTCACTCGTCGCTCGGCGCAGACCGAGGATTTCTTCCTGACTGCGACCAATAGCGATGAACATGCCCCAAATGCCGGGCAGCCAGCACAGGGGGAAGACCCCATTTGTGCTCTGGCCAGGGAGGAAGGCTAGACCGGCGGAGCGCAAGCGCTGCCAAAGATCGAACACGCCGATCGCGTCCGAAGGCCGGAACTTCCAAGCGATGAACTCCATTCCGGGTGCGTAACGCTCCCGAAAGATCTTGGGGATGTGCGCGCCGGTGAAACGGCCGATGTTCACATCCACCAGGACCGGCTCTCCGGCAACCGAGAGAAAGTCGAACCCACCAGGGCCTCGGAGTCCGCGTACGTGCAGCCAACCGAGCACTTGCTGCGTCGCTCGGATAACTTGCGCCTGAAAGCTCCGCGGCGTGCGGGACGGCACCCGGTTGCCGATCCACTCGTCGCGCGCCACTAGTTGGTCGGTCACTCCGCTCATCAGTTGGTCGCCCAAGGTCTGGACCGAGACGCTGATCTCCGACCCATCCGGCCAAGAGTCGACCGGAAGCAGTTCCTCGAGCACCACGGGGCCCAACCGGAAGTCATAGTTCTCTAGAAGATCCGCCGCAGGCTCATGCACGATACCTTCCCCCGCGGAACCGAGGGTTGGCTTGAGGATCACGCCTCTGCGCGGAATACTGTCGCGGAGAATATGGCATGCGCTAAGTAGCTCCGCGACGCCACGGCAGAGATACCCGCGTGCGACAGGAATTCCGAGATCACGAGGCAAACTTTCCCCGTAACCATCCTGGGCCGGGTGGAGAATACCTTTGTGGCCGAACTGGCGGCTGAACACTTCTGTGTCGGCGTAAACTGGAATACCGAGCTTGGTCGTCCAGTGGGTTAAAGATTCCGTCACCGAGTAGGGCACCGCGAGCCACCGCCCGGGCTCACCGAGCCAAGCACCGAGCTCGGGCAACAATTCCAAGACATCATCGTCAAGCACAAAGTGCCGGCCGGATGTCCAGAAGAACTGGTCCGCCGAAAGTCCCAGGGTCGCGCAGGCAAATCGCGCGAACTCCCGGACTTCTCGCCGCGCCCCAGGCAGAAGGATCAGGTCCTGCCCGGGCCGAACTGCCGGGATCGCCCGCGCCGGAATGTACAACTCATCTCCGTGCGGCACTTCATCCAGCGCGTACTCCGGCCGCGCTCCGTGACACCACACGATCTGCTCTGCGTTCAACATCGCTTTGCTCCTTTCATATATATTCCTCGCGCCAGCCCGCGCGAGAAATTTTCAAGGTGCGGCTTCCGGGCTGGCGGAGGTGTTTCTTCCCTGCATCTCCGCCAAAACAAAAACCGCCTCCCAGATGCGGTTTGGAGGAGGCGGTTTCAGTACTAGGTCAATTTACCTGGCGCATCAAAAACTCGCCTCCCCCGAGATACGGCGGCTCCGAAGCCAAGGTGTGGTTGTTGGGTGAAAAGTCATAACTGTAATCCCAGCATGCCCGGGAACGTATTCGCTGTCAACCCCCAGTCTTATCCAATACAGAATGAGCCCCAAATGGAACCTGATTCCAACGCAGAATGAGCCCCAAGAGGCTCATTCTGTGGAGGCGCAGATCGGTCATAATACGAGGTATGACACTCACTATGAACGACTCGCGCATACAAA
>JACRFR010000016.1 GCA_016212635.1 Candidatus Liptonbacteria bacterium
GATCCATTCAGTATTCCCACCTGGATTCTCCGCCGGAGGCGGACAGGCGGCTCCAAGCTTGCCCCGCACCTGCCTGCCCGCCCCTGGCGGGATGCGGGGGCCGGAATGACACCACTTGGGTAGTTTTCAGTTCATACCTCGTCAGCTTGCTGCGAGGTAGTTGATTCCACGAAAACACACAGTTCGACGATCGTCGAACTGTGTGTTTTCGTACGATTCAAGAACCGGGTTTGGATCGGATCCTCAATCCTTGGTCAACTGTTCGTACAGACGGCCCAGACCCAAAATGTCCGGTTCCCGGGAGTGAGGGCCCGGGGATAGGATGTTCCCGTCTAAGCAGCCCGATCCTTAAGTATTAGTGCTTTTTAGCCAATCGCGAAGGAGGTTCCTGGGATTGTAACCTTTTCTCCGAAGAATTTCTTCTAAGAGCTCCAATGCCCCTTTTATTCTATGGTTATTATGGTTTGTTCCTTTGAGTATTTGAGTAATTCGCGGTTGAGTCTTTCCGAGCCTTTCGGCTATTTCCGCTTCCGACAATCCGTCGAAATAATACATTTGCACCGCCGGAGCATAATCCGGTTTTTCTGTCCGCAATTTCTCAATCGCTGCCAGCATCACACCGGTGATCATCGCCCGGCTTGCGCTATCTTCGGGGCTAGGGAAATGTCTGCCGTGCGCCCAGTTGAGATCGAGATTGGGGTTTGGCGCGCGCCTGCCACCAACTGAAAGGTTCTTGATATGTTTTACATATGCCTTGCTCCTTCTGACTTGTGCAGAATCGCCAGGCTGTCCATCACCACCCGTCCGCCCGGGGATATTATGATCTGAAGAAAATGAATGCCGCAAATAGTCTTGCATGCCTCTAAAAGCCATCCGGCCAAGGAGGGCCATGTCCTGTCCGGGTTTATAATCGCGAACAGCCCTCGCTGTACCAGCTGAAATTATGTCCTCAAGTTGCGGATGTGTAGGGTAGCGCGTATAGGCTAACTTTTTCGCGTAAGAAAGAAGAAATTTAGCCAAGTCTTCGGGCATGGGCTGCCTCTCGGGCTTGACCTTCGGCCCGCTTGGCAATCCAGGTTCATTCCCTTTTGGCGAGGGATGCGCGCCAGAAAATTCTAGAGTCATTGATTCGCTGTTGTCATTTCATGCAACCGGCCTAGTCCCAAAATGTCCGCCTCTCGGAAGTGGGGGCTGATCAGCTGAAAACCGACCGGCAAGTGGCCCGGCGGCACGCGGGCAGGCACCGAGAGGCCCGGTAGGCCGGCGAGATTGACTGCGATCATGAATATGTCTTCCAGATACATAGCCAAGGGATCGTTCACTTTCTCCCCGAGCTTAAAAGGCAAGTGGGGAGAGACCGGCGTCAGAATGGCATCCACTTGTTTAAAGGCCTCCTCAAAATCTCGTCGGATCAGAGTCCGCACTCGCTGAGCTTTGGCATAGTAGGCATCGTAGTAGCCCGAGGACAAAACGAAAGTGCCCAGCATAATGCGTCGCTTGGGTTCCGCCCCAAAGTTGGCCCGGTCCTGGAAGTACAAATCAAGCAATGCGGATTTACGCTGGCCATCCGCGCCAATCTGCGTTTTATCTGCGTTTATCTGCGTTCTGCCATAGCGGATGCCGTCGTACCGGGCCAGATTGGCGCTGATCTCCGCCGGTACAATTATGTAATAGGTGGCCAGAGCGTCCTTGGTGTGCGGCAAGGAGATGTCTTTGATCTTTATGCCTGCGCGACGGTAGGTTTCAACTACTTCCGTAACGACCTTACGGACCTCCGGTTCGATGCCGTCGATGAAATATTCTTTGGGCAAACCGACGGTGAGTTTTTTGATCTTTTCCCAATCCGGCCGCACCAAATCCTCGCCGTACTCTTGGGGATTGCTGGTCGCGTCCAATGGATCGCGGCCGGCGATGGCTCGGAAGAGCAAGGCGGCATCCTCGACATTCTTGGCGAAGGGTCCCACCTGGTCCAAGCTGGAGGTCATGGCCATTACGCCGGAACGGGAAACCGAACCGTAGGTCGTGCGCAAACCGACCACGCCGCAGAAGCTAGCCGGCAGGCGCACGCTGCTGCCGGTATCAGTGCCGAGCGAGCCGAGCGCCATGTCCGCGGCCACGGCCGCGGCCGAGCCGCTGGAAGAACCACCGGGCACGCGGGTCAGGTCGCGCGGGTTTTTGGTTGGTCCGTACGCGGAATTCTCACCGGAACTGCCCATAGCGAACTCGTCGCAATTGGTCTTGCCCAAAAGCACGGCTTGCTGCGCCCGAAGTTTTTTAACACAGCCCGCGTCGTAGCTCGCGGTGTAATGCTCCAGTATTTTGGAAGCTCCAGTTGCCCGTAGTCCCTTGATTAGAATTATGTCTTTTATAGCCACGGGTACGCCGGCCAAAGGTGGCAGTTCTTCGCCTCGGGCGAGAGCTGCGTCCACCTCTTCGGCTTGGCGCAGTGCGCCTTCCGAGTCCACGGTCAGATAAGCGTTAAGTTCCGGGTTGCGCCGCTCGATCTCTTGGAGATACGCGCGGGTAATTTCCAGAGCTGAAAATTCCTTGCGGCGCAGGCCGTCGCGGAATTTAGTAATAGTTAAATCTTTGATCATAGCTACGAAATACGAATATGTAGGAATATACGAATTTATTCAATGTTGACCACCCGCTTGAATTTCACACCTGTTTTAGTGAAATGAACTATAATACCCAGCTTCAAATTTTTCGCTCGAAGATAAGCATATAATTGATCAATGTCTCTCTTGGAAAAATAATTTCTTACTTTAGTTTCTAGTACAATCTTGTTTTCTATTAAAAAATCGAAAAAGTATGTTCCAATAGTTTTGCCTTTATAATTTATTTTAACTGGCAGCTCTGTTTTGAAAACAAGGCCGGCTCCCGATAATTCTTGCGCCACCGCCTTTTGGTAAAACTTTTCCTTGTGTCCTGGTCCCACATGATTCCAGGCTTCAAATTGAGCGCCAATGACTTGGTAGCATAACTCAGGATAGATCAAGTCGTCTCGCTGTAATTTGGCTTTCATTCGTAATTTCGTATAAATTCGTATCTCGTAGCATTACTCAAAGACCGCTGGCACTTGGAGATACCCATCATGACCTTCCGGAAAAGCGTCCATGCCTTGGCCCTGGTTGGTGCCGCGCCGTTCTTGGTCCAGGCGAAAAACGTTCCGGAGATCCATGCCTCCGTTCATGGGCGGCACGCCGGTGGTATCCACCGCCCGGAGCTCGCGCACATACTCCAAGATCTCCTCCAGGTCCTTCAATAGCTTCTCTTCCTCCTGGGGTGTTAAATCGATCCGGGCAAGCTTGGCCAGGTGTTTTAGGATTTTCTGGTCGATCAGGACAAGCGATACCTTGCCTGCGATTGTTTCTTCCGCCATGCGAATATTGTAGGCAGGGCGCGGACGAGATGCAACCAGAACTCTGCTTGGAACTCTATCTGCTAAAGTTCTCTACGATCGTAGAGAACTTTAGCAGAAGGGGGGATTACGAAAGAAAATTTAACGACCCCACCGTTCCTCCCATTGGTAGAGGGAGGTCAGGAGGGGTGTCCCTCACTCTTTGGCTCTTGCTTCCCGGCAGGGGAGGCCAGGAGAGGCTACCCCAACTGGCTGACGATCTTCTGAAATTGCTCGCCGCGGTCTTGGTAGTTTCGGAACATGTCAAAGCTCAAGGCGGCGGGGGAGAATACCACGGCCGAGCGGGGCGGGAATTTTTTTGCCAGGGCATAAGCCTTGCGCACCGCGGCCGAGAGAGTGGCCGAGCGGTAGATCGGCACGCGGGTCGCACGGATCGCGCGCGCGATCTTTTCTTTATCTTGCCCGATCAGGACCACCGCTCGGGTCCGATTTTTTCGGATGGCTTGGGCGAGCGGCCGATAGTTCAGATCTTTATCCCGTCCGCCGGCCAAAAGCACGTGGGGCGTATCGGCAAAAGCAGAAAGAGCGGCCACGGTCGCGGTGGGGTTAGTGGAGGCGGAGTCGTCGTAAAAATCCACCCACGCACCAGACCTACCAGGTAGGACGGTGCGGGGCTTCGCCCACGCGTGAGACCCGCCGAGCGGGACGGTACGGGGCTTTGCTCGGCGCACCAGTTGCAGGCGGTGGGGGAGGCCTGGAAAGCTTCTAGTCACTCGCTGGATAATTTTGGCTGGTACGCCGAGATGCTCCGCGACTGTGGCAGCCAGGACCGCGTTCCGATACTGATGCCCGCCCCGGACCTTCAGATCGGCCGGGGAGAAAAGGGGAGACATGTCGCCAACCGGGATCTTCCGGCCCGGGCCGAGACGCACGACGCGCGCAGTGTCTGGGTTGCGAGATAAGTAAAACACCAGGTCGTTTTTCTTTTGGTTTCTAACCAGCTGGGACTTGGCCTGGTAGTACCTTTGACGGCTGCCGTGAATATCCAGGTGTTCCGGGAACAGTTCGCACATAACAGCGATATGCGGCGACTGGCGGAGCTCCTCTAACTGGAAACTGGACAGTTCCAAGACTACCCAGGACTTACGGGTCAATCGCGGCAAGATCTCCAGGGCCGGTTGACCGATATTGCCGGCGAAAAAAACCGGCTTACCCGCGGCTTTCAGAAACCGGTAAATTAAGGTGGCAGTGGTGCTCTTACCCTTACTGCCAGTCACGGCGATTAAATGGTTTCGGTTTATCCTTTTGGGGGCCTCGGAGAAAAAAAGTTCAGTCAAGCTGGTAAAGCGCGCACCTTGCCGCCTCGCATTTCGGAACTCTCTTCGGAAATAGCTCAAGCCCGGCGTACGGAAGATGAGGTCGAATTGTCCCAGGTTGGAAAGATGGGTGGGCCCAACTTGTTTTTGCACGCCATGCGGCACCCGGGTTTTTGGGTCCGCGTCGCACGCGGTTATTATCGCGCCGGGAAAAAGATTCGGGTGGCGCAGCAGATAACGGAGCACCGAGCGGCCCTCTCGGTGGTAGGTCAAAATCGCAATTTTTAGATTTGATTTCATAATTCTAATTATACATTTTACATGACATTCTCACTTTCTTAAGAAAGTGAGAATGTCATGTAAAACTGGTGTCGGCTAGTTGCACCAATTTTAAGTGAATTCTTTTTCCAAACCACTTTTGCGCCAGCTGTTTCATGGCGGCAGTGCGGTCGGTAACGTAGAACTCTCGACGCGATTTTTTAGATAAGCGATGTTCCATCTCTGGGTGACGTTTCAGATAATCCCGGAGCTTGCCGGGAACGATCTCATCCTGGGAAACCACTCGGATATTCTTAGGCAACCAGCGTCGAATTTTGGTCTTATATAAAGGGTAGTGAGTACAGCCCAGGAGTAGGGTTTGGATGCGTTTTTTAAGGAGGGGTTTTAGATAGGACTGGAGGATGGGTTTCGCCCACTGTCTGCCGCCGCTCTCAATGAGCGGTACGAGAAGTGGCGCGGCTTCTTGGTAAACTTTGGTCCGGGGGGATATTTTTTTCAGTTCCTTAGGGTAGACCCGAGAGTTAACCGTCCCGAGTGTAGCTAGTACTCCGACCGATCGGGCGCCGCTCCGCGCGACCTCTTCCACGGTCGGGATAATAACGCCCAAAACCCGCCGATCAGGGTAATTGTGCGGCAGGTGGGTCCGTTGGATCTTGCGGAGCGCTTCCGCCGAGGCGGTGTTGCAAGCCACAATGATCAACCGGCATTTTTTTCGGAACAAAAAATCCACGCCCTGGCGGGTGAACTCGTAGATCGTTTCCGGTGAACGGTTACCGTAAGGTACCCGCTGGGTGTCGCCCAAGTAAACGTAGTCGTATTGCGGCAAGGCGCGGGCGATGGCTCGGGTAAGGATCAATCCCCCCAGCCCGGAATCAAATAGGCCGATCTTCATGGAGTAATCGCAAATAACGCGAATTGCAGAGGTAATAACGCGAATAAAATGGGCATGCGAATTATACGAATTGTTTAGATACTATTAAAGAGACAAGGTTGAAAAACCTCTGGTGGCTTGCGCTGAGCGAGCGCAGCAAGTCAAAGTGTTGCGGGAGCCGGAATCGAACCGGCTTCAGCAGCTTATGGGGCTGCCCGGGAAAACCATTCCCAGCCTCCCGCGATATGCGAGGATACGAGAAATTATAAGGCCTACAGGGTAATTGTCAAAAAAATTCGTGTGGTGTAACGTATCATAGTAAGCCAGGGTAGCTCAGTTGGTTAGAGCGAGGGACTCATAAGCCCTAGGTCGGGAGTTCGATTCTCCCCCCTGGCACCAGTATAAAAATGTCCGATTTGGAACAGCGCTTAACCGAACGAATTGACCGCGCGATCGCGGAAAGAGTCTTTCCCGGGTGCGTGGTGGGCGTGGTGCGAAAAAGTGGAGAGCGGCTGGTTGTGCCGCGAGGGCGCTTCACGTACCCACGCACCAGATCCGCCGAGCGGGACGGTGCGGGGCACGGCGATAATAAATCGCCGGTGGTCCAAGCCGATTCCATTTTCGATGTCGCCTCGATCACTAAGTCCATTCCTACCGCCTCGCTCGCGCTCCAGGCGCTCGAGGAGGGTCAGTTGAAACTAACAGATCGATTAATCGACTTTGTGCCGGAATTCCAAAATCAGTACCGTGAGCAGGTAACAATTTGGAACCTTTTAACTTACACTCTGGATTGGCAATACGATCGCCCGACCCTCTCCGCCTATAAAGACTTGCCCGCCAGAGATGTGCTGGACGCGGTCTTGCACATGAAGTTGCGCTACCCGCCGGGGCGCGCGTACTTTTATGCCAATCCCACCGCGATCCTTTTGGGTTTGGTCGTGGAGCGCGTACTCGGGGCTCCCCTGGACCAGCTCGCCGCGGAGCGATTCTTCCGACCGCTCGGCATGACCCGGACCACATTCCACCCGGAACAGTTACGCCCCTCCTTTTCTAAGGAGGGGGGAGGGGAGGTTCTGGTGCCGACCGAAATTGACCCTTGGCGAAACCGGTTGCTCCAGGGCGAGGTGCACGACGAGATCGCCGCGGTGCTCCAGGAAATCATGGTGCCGGGTTGTGCCGGTTTGTTCTCCACCGCTCCCGATCTGCTGACTTTTTTGGAGATGTTGCTCCGGGGCGGCGAGCTGGGTGGGCTCGCCTCGCCGAAGCCTATGGCGCAGCGCGGGCGGCGCTATTTTTCCGAAGCCACTATCCGGGATCTACGCGTAGACCAGCTCGCCGGGCGGGATTTGGAAAAAACGTTGCCACCGGGCAACGTTTACCCTGTTAGAAATGGGATTTCTAACGGGGCCTATCGCCGACAGCGCACCGGTTTGGGCTGGGAGCTCTCGGGCGGCATCGAGATGGGTAGTCATGCTTCACCGGACGCCTTCGGCAAGACCGGGTTCACCGGCTGCGTGGTCATCTGTGACGTTCCGCGCGGGGTAGGTCTAGTGATTTTATCCAACACCACCTATCCCAAACGCAAGCCGCTCGAGGAGCACCGGCGGGTGATAAACGAGTTTAGGAGAGACATCGCGGATTTGGCGTTTAACTCAAATTACTCCTTTCCTAAAGGAGGCCCGCCCGACTGAAACGATATTCAGTCGTTTCGGGCGGGTGGTCCCGCTAAGCGGGACCGGAGGATTTACTAAGGGGCGAATTAAATCCCTCCCCCTACGGGTACTCCCTTTAGAAAAGGGAGAAGAAATCCCTCCCTCCGATATAAATCGGAGTACTCCCTTTAGAAAAGGGAGAATTTGGTCAAATGAAAAAGGCCCGAGTCGTGGGGGCGGCAGGGGCCAGTTTCGAGGTGGGGTGTCGGTGGCGCTCATCGGAGCGCCTCGACAAAAGCGTGGCCGAGGCGCAGGAGCTCGATTGCTCCCAAGAGCGCCAGGCCGAGAACGGCCACTACGGCGGCGCGGTGACGCGGCCGCCGTAGGTCTACGATTACGTGTACCATAATCTGTATCTATTCACGCACAGCACCGGAAAATTGTCAAAAATGAGCGGTGCTGTTCGGAAACCACCGATTTTATTGCCCGAGCTTGTCGAGGGCCGTGCCATGTACCCGCCCAAAAGCTACCCTTCGACGGGCTCAGGGAATAACTTTTTGACGTTTCCGAACAGCGCCAAAAAAGAACGAACCCGTGGTAGTAGCGACCTTGGTAGGTCTCCCACGGGTTGTTGCGTCGGACGGACGCGGCCATCAGGGGCCGAGCCAGTCCGGCCCGAAAGGATGCGAGCCCCTTCGGGATCTCCTCGGCGTGCGCGCCGAGGAGACATGGTCCGAATGGTCGTTGGGCGGCGCCACCACCTCGGGGTGGCGCGCCTCGTACAGGCGCGAACTGGCCATACCGGCCAACTCGGCTATAAAGTCCGGGTTTTTTAGGAGGAACTGGATGGCCTCCTGGGGGTCCACCCCTGCCTTTTTCAAGGCAGCGGCGAACTCCCGCTCAAATTCCAATGTGTAGATCCACATGGTCTGCCTTATCTTATAAAACCTGTATAAAAATAAGTCAAAACGAACTCGGGACGGGGGCAGCCCCTCATCCGATGAACTCGGTTCTGGAGCCGACCCAAAAATGAACGAGCCCGCGAGGATGGTATCTCCTCGCGGGTCGTGCGTTGCGTGGGACATGGGTACCCCCTAGTCCCAGCTATTGCCGGGCAGGCACTCGTCCGCGAAGACGGTGCCCGCCAGCGGGTTGGGGTTGTCCGGCGCCAACTTCGCGACCGGGGTTGGCGTCGGGTCGGAGTCCGTCTGATCTAATCGGACGGACTCCGGCAAAAAGTCGAGAAGGTTTTTTTCTATCATAGCTTCGTAGATACTCGAGGATTTAAGGTTATGTATCAACACTCGGTGTGGAAAACTGGAGTCACGCCAATTTCAAGTTACCCATCCCAGGTTTTAACCATTAGTCAATAGTCATTGGCGCTGTTCGGAAACCACCGATTTTATTGCCCGAGCTTGTCGAGGGCCGTGCCATGCACCCGCCAAAAAGCTACCCTTCGACGGGCTCAGGGAATAACTTTTTGACGTTTCCGAAC
>JACRFR010000017.1 GCA_016212635.1 Candidatus Liptonbacteria bacterium
CGAAGTAAAAACTTTGGGCGTGTCTTTCTTTGAATTGAATCAGTCTCGCAGTTCCAGCTCTAAATAGCTCGGCCGCGTTTTGCGCGTACCGAGCCAGACTGCGCCGGATTGTTGTTCGCAACCTCATCCCCCCTTAATTCTCACTCCTCAATTCTAAATTCTCACCCATGATCGACATCAATCTCTTACGTACCGAGCCGGAACAAATCCGCAAGGGCATCTTGGCCAAAAACGCCGATGCCGGGCTGGCGGACAAGTTTCTGGAACTGGATCAACGCTGGCGTCAAGTGGTAACCACTTTAGACTCCCTGCGCGCCAACCAGAATCGCTTGAGTCGCGAACGGAAAATAGAAGAAGCTAAACAAAATAAAGAAGAAATAAAAAAACAAGAACTGGAGCTCGCGGGCCTGGAGACGGAGCGGACCGAGGTCTTGCGCCTGATCCCTAATCCGCCGCTCGCGGAGGTGCCGCCGGGCAAGAGCGAGGCGGACAACGTGACCTTGCGGGAAGTGGGCGATAAACCGCAATCACCCGCGCCGTTTCGGGACTATTTGGAGCTTGCCGAGCCTCTGGGCCTGATCGATACCGCGCGCGCGGCGAAAGTTTCCGGCAGCCGGTTCGGGTACATTCTGGGCGCCCTGGTCAAGCTGGAATTCGCCATGTTCCATTTCGGCCTGAAGACGCTGACCGATAAAAAGATCATCCATCGTCTGATCCGAGAAAATCATTTGAAATTGCCAGATAATCCGTTTACGCCCGTTTTGCCGCCAGTTCTGGTTAGCCGTCAATCCATGCAGGCCATGGGCTATATGGAGCGCGGCGGGGACGAGATATACCACTTACCGGCGGACGATATGTTCCTGGTGGGCACCTCGGAACAGTCTCTGGCCCCGATGCACATGGACGAGACCCTGCCCGGAAAAGAACTGCCCAAAAGATATGTGGGATATTCCACTTGTTTCCGGCGGGAGGCGGGGAGTTACGGCAAGGACACGCGAGGCATAATCCGAGTACACCAATTCAACAAGATGGAGATGCTGGTTCTGTGCACGCCCGAGACTTCCCGAGCCGAACACCGCCTGATCCTGGCCATTGAGGAGTACTTGATGCAGGAGTTAAAATTACCCTACCGCGTCCTGAATATTTGTTCTGCCGACCTGGGCGATCCGGCCGCAGCCAAGTTCGATCTGGAGGCCTGGCTACCGGGCCAGAACGGCGGCCAGGGCGAGTATCGGGAAACTCATTCTGCTTCCAACTGTACGGATTACCAGGCGCGCCGGCTGAATATTCGCTATCAACCCATAGGCGACAAGAAAAATCCCTCACCCAAGCCGGAATTTGTCCATATACTGAACGGCACTGTTTTTTCGGAGCGTCCCCTCATAGCGATCATCGAGAACTACCAAACCCCGGAGGGCAAAGTGCGGGTGCCGGATGTGCTGCAAAAGTACGTCGGCGAAAAAGTTATCGGGTGAGCGTACGCAGCTCGCTAAAGCGAGCTGCGGTAATACAGTAGTAATTAGCGTTGCCGAGCAACGCGAAATAAATCGAAGTATATTGTTTTCGCCTTATTTCTATCTATTACGCGCCGCAGGCGCATATTACTACTTTATTTCCACACATCGCTTTAATGAGATAATGGCAATGGTTACATTCACCGTAAACAATTAGACGAGCCAGAATGGGCACCGTATACTTGGAGTATGCCTCGTTCGTCCGGTCGGACCAGCCCGGAAATAAAAAGAACGCCTCAACTCGAGGCGCATTTTGCGTCAGCTAAAAAGCGGCGCGCGCGCTGGCGTTGTTTGCTACGGCGAATGGCCATTGCGGCCATCGCGGTTCTGATCCTGGTCGGTGCAATTTGGGCAGCGGTCAGATCGCCGGCTTTCCGGCTCCGGCAAATTATTACGCGCGGCAACACTACCGTAACCGCTGACCAGGTTCAGAGTGTGCTTCAAAGTCAAATTCTGTCCCGAGGTTGGTTGGTCCGAGTTTTGGGCAGCGAAAATTTGCTGGTCTGGCCGACCCGGTTTACCCCCGAACAGCTGGCCCTTCTGCCGGTAGTCTCGGAAGTCAAGGCGAATAAAGATTATCTGGATCGAAAGATCGAACTGACCGTGGTCGAGCGACAGCCGCTAGGCGTCTGGTGTCAGGAGATAGCGAAGAGCGACCCGCGCTACGCCGGAGGCTTCGGCGAGGCGAGAGAGCGAGGAGCGAGGAGCGAGGAGTCGGCAGACAACCTAGCCAATTCGCTGGATTCGCGCCAATTCGCGTCGTGCTGGTGGTTTGACAAGGAGGGTTTCATCATCCGGCCTGCGAGTTATGTGGAAGGTGGGCTTATTCTAATCGTGCACGATTCTACGGTTCGCCCGCTAGGCGTGGGCCATTACGTGTTACCGAGCAAGCTAATGCTCAATTTGCTCGCCATTGCGCAGGCAGTTACGGATGCCAATCTAACGCCGCGCGCGCTCCGGGTGCAGGACATTGCGCTGGAGGAGGTGGAAATGATCCTGATGAACGGCCCTAAGTTGCTTTTCAGCTTGCGGCTTCCGGCGCCGGATGTGGCCGCAGTTATCCATTCCGTCGCGGATAAGTCCGACCTCCAGAGTCTGGAGTATGTTGATTTCCGAGTGGAGGGAAAGGTGTATTATAAATAAAGCGAGGAGGGAAGAGTGAAGAGCGAAGAGCGAAGAGCGGCAGAGTAAGCCAAGGGGCAGATGTCATAAATAGAATATAGAATTGAGAATATAGAATATAGGCGAAGGAATTATTCTAATTATTCTAATTATTCTAATTAACCTAATTAACCTAATTATTCTAAAATGATCGATAACCACACCAAACGGCAGGGGACGCTATGTTTCTTGATCGATGGAGAGCGGGTGCTTCTGGCGATGAAAAAGAGGGGACTGGGGACGGGTAAGTGGAATGGTTCGGGCGGCAAGGTCAAGCCCGGCGAAACAATTGAAGCGGCGGCCGTTCGAGAGCTCCGAGAGGAGGTGGGCGTGAAGGTGCCAGCCGAAGAACTCCAGAAGGTAGGATTCCTGATGTTTCGCAACTCCTACACCGCCGAGTTGAACTGGGACGTACACGTGTTTTTTATCCGTACCTGGCAGGGAGAACCGAGCGAGTCAGAAGAAATGCGTCCGCAGTGGTTTTATCGTCGCGAGATTCCCTTCGATCAAATGTGGGTGGACGACCAGCACTGGCTGCCGCCAGTTCTAGCGGGCAAACAAATCGAAGCGGAGTTCCACTTCAACCCCGACGGCTCGGAGCTGGAACGGTTCGAAATCCGGGAGGTTCAACCTCCACCGGGAGGTTGAACCTCGACCAATTGATTCTCTTTTAGGGTCCATACCCCGTCAGCTTGCTGCGTCCTCGGGTCATCCCGGAATTTTTCAGAGCTGTGAAAAATATCCGGGATCCATTCAGTATTCCCACCTGGATTCTCCGCCGGAGGCGGACAGGCGGCTC
>JACRFR010000018.1 GCA_016212635.1 Candidatus Liptonbacteria bacterium
CCCCCCGCCTGCGTGGCCGAAGCCACTTCGGCGAGGCGAAGGCCCGCGAAAATTCGGAAGGGCGGCTCGTACCGAGCGAAGTCGAAGTGAGCCGCACCGATGATAATTTTCCGCCGGAGGCGGATCTGCCTCTGGCATGACAAGTTTTTCTTTGGCGGCATTTAATTATGAATTATAAATACAAAAAATCAAAATCAGATTTTTCCATCCCATTCTTGGAAAAATCTTTCCAAATATTCTTCCATAAACCGATGACGACCTTCGGCAAGTTCTTTTGCGGTCTTGGTATTCATCCTATCTTTCAGAAGCAAAAGTTTTTCATAAAAATGGTTTATGGTTGGGCTTTCGCTTTTGAAATATTCTTCTTTCGATTGATGCATGGACGGCTTTTTATTCGGGTCGTACATTGGACGATTTTTGTGTCCACCGTAAGCAAATGTGCGGGCGACACCAATGGCTCCAATAGCATCAAGCCGGTCGGAATCTTGAACAACTTTTCCCTCAAGTGTTTTCATTTCAGTTTTTACGCCCGCACCCTTAAAGGACATGCCCATGATAATGTCGCAAACTTGATTGATGATTTCGGCGGACACAGAATATTTTTCAAGAATTTGCCGAGCTATTTTGGGACCAACAGTATCGTCTCCATCATGAAATTTCCAGTCCGCTATATCGTGGAGAAGTGCGGCAAGTTCTACTACAAAAATATCAGCACTTTCACTTTTGCCGATATGTTTCGCCATATTCCACACACGAACGATGTGCCACCAATCATGCCCAGACCCTTCACCTTCCAGTTTTTGTCTTACTTCATCGGCAACTTTTTGTATAGTTTTTCCCTGCTCGGAATTCATATGATTAAAAAATTTTCTTCCCCTATTTCGACCCCACTCAATGCAAGCAAAATTAAAATGTGGTTCCCGCCAGAGGCGGGCAGGTGTTTTTCTCCGGGTTCTTTTGCGGTTTGGAGTGGTGCTACGGTATGTATGCTAGCACTATTTCCTTTCTGGTGCTCTCGGCCAAGGCTACGGACGGGCGAGAGCCTCGGTCACACTCGCTTCATTCGTGTGCCCCCTCGTAGTCTCGGACTTCCAGGGGTCAAGCCTCACGAGCGTTCTTTAGGATCGCTCTGAATTTTTCCCCGCAGCACTTTGGTTGGCGCGAAAATATTGTTATTCAAGAAAGTTATGTCTTGAGAGCAAGTTTTGAATTAGGATACTGAGAATATTCCGCAAGCGCCAAGGTGAGATGAGAAAACCAACCGAGATTGTAGGAGTTTGGCTCCTGGGGTTGATTAATGGATATTCTTAGCTTTTCGTAGTCAGGTTCATTTTCATCCGAATTATTGAAATATTCTGGCAAAAATCTTTGCAAAAATTTTATCGCAAGGTCATTGTCGGAAAGTTCTGTTGGTTGTGGTTCTCCAAGATAGAAATCTGCTTGCGCAGAGTTCTGCCTGGCTCGCTTCACTAACTTAAAAATCTCCGACAAGGATCTTGAGATCGCGGGCTGGCTTTCGAGGTAATCTCTCTGTCTGGGATTCAGCCTATTTAGCGCCTTGGGAACATCGAAATCTCCGCGCATTTTTTCAAGAATCCCTTGGAATACCCGTAAGGATGCGCCCTTTCTGGTTTTTTCACGCTTGAACCATTGCGCCCGAAGGGAAAGATATCTGGGATCCTGGGATGCGATCATATTTCTCTCTAATGCATCTCTGAGCATTCCTTGCAGGTTAGTTAGCCGCTCAAAGAATTTATTGGTGCGTATAGCTTGATATTCATCCTCTAGATTCGATGGCTTTTGATCTCTCGATAACTCTGCATAGATTGCGCCATCAGTACTCGTATCCGCCTGTCGTTGGGAGAGGTAGAGCATAACGGAGGAGGATTCTTCTTGTTTGGGCTCCGTATTCTCGTTGCGCGAAGCTCGCCTTACGCCTTCCGCAAATTCAATGTCTTCTCCGGAGAACATCGAGGTTATTGTCGGATAACTCCCAACTTTTGCGAACGTCTTCGCCTGGACCGCAAGCGCCGGACCAGAATTGATGACAGTAGTCGTATCGGCAGCCAAATAACGATGCCGCGCTTTAATGAATGAAAATCTGAGATATTTGATAACCTGGGCCAGCCGCCATGATGGATCTTTTATTTTTTCCACACTTTCGGGAATATCGGGGCTCACGGGCATCAAAATTTTTCGCACGTATGGATCGGCAATATGCTTTTGCAGCCGCGAGAAATAGTCGGCTGGGAAGAAGCAATCGGCATCTACAAAGTCGATGATGCTTTCATCTAATTTACCCAATTTATTTAGCCTTTCCAGCGCAACAGCGGCTCCAATATCGCGGGCCATGCCTTGCGGAAAAAATTTACGACCGGGCCCTACTTCCTGATTGTGCTTAAAAAATAATGGGTAGATCGAAACATTGCGTCGAACTGCCTCGCGAAACAAAGACTGCTCCCACCCAGACAGTCCCAGAGACTCAAGTTTCGCTGGTGAAACTGCTGCTCCTTTCTCTGTTTTGCCGACACCCTCACATTCTTCGAGGGCTTCCAGTATCCTGACCGTCCGCAGGTTTTCGCTCGGTTTGATAGCGTATTTTATGCGGCCGAGTCTTGTCTTTCTCTCGTTCACTACGTAGAGAATCTCGAAGTTTGACTTTGAGGTGTCTTGAGCTGATGCCGACCGGACCATTCTCCAAAAATTGTCGTTGTCCAGCTCATTGTACGCAGGCACAATCGCAACCACCGCAAGGTCAGGATTAGGTGGCGGCAACTCCTTGCCGTACTCTTTGGTTATTTCCGCAGAACGGCGGATGGCACTCTCGATAGTTGCACCATTATCATTTTCATGAGATTCGAACCCAAACATGATGAAATTCTATGGAAAATTTGATTAAAAACCCAAGAGCACGCACTATCTGCATCCTAATTCATCGAATGTCTCGCAGCGTGGTGCCCCCTCATGGTCTCGGAATTGGAGGATGCAAGCAGTATAAGGCTCCTTTGGGGTTGTTTCCAGTCTTTGGCGAAATCGCCGTCAGCGCCCATAAAACGATGCTTTTTGGACTTCTCTCTGATAGAATAGAAGTAATCTTCTCAACATGCCCAAACCCGAGAATAACTGGGATGGAAAAAGTAAAGAGGAGAACGCCCTAGAAGGGGCGTTGAATCAACTCGAAAAAGGCAGCGGGAGTACCGAGCAGGAAACTCGCGAAAAACGAGAACTGGTATCCCGTGCGACCGGAGCCCTCCGCCAATACGTAGAGCTCGAGGAGAAGTGGGAGAACGGTGGGCAGCCGGAAGAGCCGGAGCCGCTTACGCCCGAAGGACGGATACGTCGCCACGCCGGTGTATGGTTGGATGGACGGCGACGCGATAGTCTTCCCATTGATGCCAAGCTCGCCGAAATTCACGAACTCCTCGCGAAAAACCGAGTGGTGATCGTAGAGGCGGAAACCGGAGCCGGAAAGACCACCCGCATTCCGCAGTTCGAACTACTGGCAGATCACCGCGCGCGCATCAACATGACCCAGACGCGGCGCAATGCCGTGCGCTGGAACGGCAAGCGCATCGCCGCCGAAATGGGTAGCGCTCCGGGCGGTGTAGTCGGTTGGCGGCTTTTCGGCGAAGATCCGATGGTGTCGCGCGAAACCCGTTTGACGCTTACCGTTGATCAGAGCGTCACCAACAGAATCAGAAAAAATGAAGGGCGTCTGCCGAAAGGAATTTTGGTGGTGGACGAGGCGCACGAGAGATCGATCTCAACCGACCTCCTTCTCGGCCTTCTCAAGGAACGACTTGCCGAATCTCCCGAAACCAGAGTTCTTGTTACGTCGGCAACCATCGATACCAAGAAATTTTCTGAATTTTTCGGCGGTGCGCCGGTGGCTTCGATTAAGGGCCGCGTATTTCCCGTGTCGACCGAAACGGTGGCGCTCGAAAAATTCGAGCATCATACGCAGGGAGCCGCCCGTGCCGCTTCGACTGCGCTCGAGCGTTTCATGAAGGGAGAACTTGCGACGCCGACTCCCGACGGAAAAGGGACGCAGAACATATCCGGCGGAACGGTGGTCGTGCTTCTCCCCGGGAAAGATGACATCCGGGATGTCATGCGCTCGATTCAGGCGAAGGCGGAGCAGCTCAAGTGCGAAGGCAATGTCGAAGTTTTGTCTTGCCATGGGGAATCGACTCCCGAGGAGCAGGATCGTGTGCAGACACCACTCAAGCCCGGCACGCTGCGGTTTGTTTGCGGCACGGAAGTGCTTCGCTCGTCAGTGACGGTTCAAAATACCATTGGCATTATCGATTCGCTTCAGATCAAACGTCTGATAAGTGATGCAAAAGGCGTTGGCCACTTGGACAAGATTGCGGTTTCGAAAGCCGAAGCCGATCAAGGAAAGGGACGCGCGGGCCGGACCCGCCCGGGATTCTATATGCCCGTGTCATTCGGATCGGAATATGAACGTCTGAACCCCTATCCGACTCCCGCTATATTACAGCAACCCATTACGAACGTAGTCCTTCAAGTTGCGGCCATTGACCGCTCGGCGCGGGATTTCGCATTCATTGATAAGCCACCGGCGGACAAACTTGAAACCGCGCTTACTCGCCTGAAGCGAATTGGTGCGCTGGACGCGGAAGAGAAAATAACCGAAGCCGGAGAAATGCTGGTGCAGTTCCCGCTTGATCCGGAGCGGGCGAAGGTACTTCTCGTCGCGGAGAAACTCGGCGTGCTTTCCGAAGCGGTTATTGCGGCGGGAGTGCTCGAGGCAGAAAATGTTTTCTTCAGCCCAAACCGCGAACAGAAAACGTGCATGGTCGAAGAGACAGTGATGCGAAAAATTCTTTCGCATGTCGAAAAGGAGGAAAGGTATGGAAGCGAATATTGGAAAAAGTTGTATGAACCACGCGATCCGGCAACTGTTGATATTGCCATCTTGCCAAAGTGGGCGAAGAAAAAAGGAGAGTATTGGGAAGTCGACATTTCCGATTATGACTTTCCAATCGAAGATGGTGTCCGGGGAATTTCTAATGTGGTTCGCAAACAATGGGCAGGCAAAGATAAAAGCGACTTCGCAACCATTGTGCGGGCGTACCGTGCGTTTAAGGGCGAAGAGCGGCGGCTCCGCGATGCAGAACCTCCGCGCGAGCCTGGTCAGCAAAGAGAATCTCCCACAACATGGAGGCGGAATATGCTTCAAGCGTGGTGCGAGCGCAATTTCATAAATCAGAAACGCATGCGCGAAGCCGAGCGAATCATGCATGAAATTCTTGATGAGCTTGATAACTCGCCGCTTCGTACGGAAAACCGCATTGCCTATAATCGCGACTTCAATGCCGAGTCATTAACCAAGGCGCTCGCTGCAGGACTTACGGACAATGTCGCCCGAAAAAGCGGACGAGGTTTTACGGGCCCAATCGTCGAACGAGGACAGGATTTTCAGATCGGGCGGGAATCGGTGTGCCCAGATGGAAGCGAGCTTGTGATTGTGAGCGGCGTGCGTAAAATCCCGACACGGCGCCAAAGCTTCTTTTATCTCGCCGACCTCGCAGCGCCCATCAAGAAAGAATGGCTCAAGGAGGTCATGCCGCAACTTTGCACAAGCCGCCGAGAAGCAGATGCCGCGTACAGTCCCGACGCCGATGCAGTTCTTGAGACGGAAGCTTCGTTTTACGCCGATTTGGACCTTGGCCGCGAAAAAGTTCCCGCACCTTATACCGCCGAAAACGCACAGCGATTTGCCCGATGGCTCGCGGGATATAATGCAGCTCGGGATACAAAAAACGAGAAGCTTAAAGCTGTGCTTTTGGCCAACGATATGCAACAACAGCGTGCTACGAACCTGAACCTTCGTGTCGGAGAGGCGAAACTAAAACAGTATTCAAACGAAGAAGTTTTTGCATTTTATTCTGAAAAATTGGCCGGTGCTTGGAAGCAGTCGGAGGTGGAAAACTCCGACGACTTACGCCTTCCGCCGCTCGAAGATGCTGAAGTCGAAAAGATACTTGCGCTTTACCCCGACAAGATATCCATTCTCGGGTCTGATGCTGAAGTTACGTACACTCAGCAGAGCAAACGATCCGAAACTGGAGAATACGCGAATGTCATGGTTGCCCGAGTAAATCTCGGGGATCTTTCGGAGGGAAATAAATGGATGCAACTTCCGGAAGAAGGGGTAAAGCTGCCAAGCGGTTTCGTGGCAGAAATTCAGGTTTCTATAAAACGGGACGGATCCTATTGGAGCGAGAATTTCTCGAATACCGATATTGTCGCCTTGAAGGAAAAAATCACGGGGTACTTGAATCGTTCATTATGGGAGGAGTGGAAAGAACGTCCGGAAATTACAGCCCCTAATCCGGAAGATGATGATGCGGTTTTGCCCGCTATTACAACGGCTTCATATGGAACGTCTGTTGTGGATGGAACACCTCTAATGGCTTACGGCACGGTAGTCTTTAATTCCAATCGATACTATTCAACCGATCCTAGTTTCAAAACAGAATGGTTTTCGGTTCGTTTGGAGGCGGAAGAGTCCCACGCAAAAGCCGGAACGGAACTAGATAGCCTGAAAAAAGAGCGGCGCGATCAGAGAGAACTGAAAAGCGCGCAGGAAGCCGCGCAGCAATCCAAGGATCGGCTGAATAAGCTTTATGACCAGTACTACTACTCCGAAATAGATTCCGAGATGCGGAGTAAATTATACAACCGACGTTATGAATCGCTTCCATACCAAGCGTCGGAACTCAAGCAATGGAAAGCTGAGATCGACGCAACCATCGCGGAGGTGGAAAGCGCGGTGGTCGAGGCGAATCGCAAAGGGGAGGAGGAAAACCAGCTACTTCTGAATTCTGCTCGTCCGATTGTCATGCCGGGAGAGACTACCAACGAGAACACCGTGTACGGGATGCCCTGCAACGAAGAAGGTCCCTGCGATGCGGATGTCGCCACCGAATGGCGGTTGTACTCTTACCAAGACAGAAGATTACGGCCACACAAAGGATATCGTTCCAAATCATATGGCACCACCTTTGCGGAACTGATCCAAGATTATTTGCGCGACGATCCGAATTTGGATGCCGTACTGCGACAACTGACCCCGGAAGATTACCGGCGAGGCGAAAAGATCGGGGAAACATTGAAAGCGGTTCTGGACCAAGATTATGCCAGCTGCATAATCTGCAAGGAATCTTGGCGCTGGGACGCGGAGGAGCTCAGTAATCCCCAGCGGGAGCCGCGCATTTCTTGTTCCTGTATGCACGAGGTGTCGAAATGGAGCCCGATTATCCAAGCGATCGAAAACGGCTTAGCGGGCGAAACCGTGGAGGTGGACGGGCGCACCGGCTCGGTCCTGCGGCGAACCACAGTGGACGGGAAGACAGCCGTGGAAACCGCCGTGTATTTTAAGTACGGACACTGGAACTTGGCAGTGATCGTTAACCGCAGCGCGTTGGCCCACCCGGGAGTCCCGGAAACGCAAGACGTCTGGCACCAGCCGACCTCCGCGGAGATAGAGCTGGCCCATACCGAACGAGAAAAGGATGCTGTTTTGAGCAGGCTCCAGAGTGAATTGTCGAACTACGAGTACGATCTGGAATCCGCTAACCGTTCTGCGGAAGAAGGATCAGTCCACAAAATTCAGTTTCGAAGAGGCAAGAACCCGAAAACCAACAAAGAGCAGTGGGAGGCCGATGTGAAAACGGCGGATGGTATAAGCTTGAAACTCATTTTGGACAGCAAGGATAAGACCGTCCCCAAGGACGGAGTAAATTATTTCTGTCGCGAATATCGCCGCCTTGTAGATAATCCCAAATTCAAGTTAATAATAGTTACTCCGTATTTGGAAGAGGGACGTAACATACAGGCAGAAATTGAAGAGACGACCACAAAATTCGACTCGCAGATTGCCATGGCTAGGGTGCGGGTGGAAGAGGAGAAGAAACAAGCAACAGAAGCGAAGGCGGAAGCCGCAACCCCAGATCTTGCAACTAAACTTCAGTCGGCCTTGGGATCACGGGTCGAACCAAAAAGGAATGGTACCGTTACCGGTCCTCCGCCTCTCCCGCCGAAAGAATCTTTCGAAAAAGCAAAATCAGTACCCGAGCCGGAGGTTATGACACCGGAACTCCAGAGAGAATTTATGGAGATGCTGGATGTTGCTGATGTATTGGTTAAAAGAATGGTGGCAGAGGGACTCAAATTAAATGACCAACAGCGCGATTTGTTGCGAAGCACGCGCAAAGGACTGGAAGATCTGGTCGGCCGACCTGCGAGCATTCGTGGCCACATACGGACGGTTCTCGCGGCTATTGAATCGCAATACAAAAAGAAAGGCGTGGAAGCGGGATGGACAAAGAGAGTTTTGGAACTCTGGAATGCCGTGAATCAGGTAATTGCAGATAATCCCGACGCGCAAGAATATGTCCGTGAGGGTGTTGTAACCCAGGGGGCTCTCGCAGAAGAAGTGCGCAAGAAAATTCTTGCATCAACCCCGCTCATCCAGAGCGGAAGGGAAATAGATGTAAGCAATCTGCTTTTGGAGCAGATGCAGGAGTTATAATTTGTTTTATTTATTGGGCGTCTTGCCTTCTCCGGCTTTTAGTCGCCTTGTGGCTGTTCTCGGTTATCAACTACCCCGCCTGGACTCTCAAGAGGGTTGGCGTCATCCCTTGTGGTATGCCAAACCAAACACAAGCGCCAGTTGGGGCTATGGCCAAAGAAATTCAAGCCCCCACAAAGGTCAGATACGTACTTTACGCAAGAAAAAGCATGGAATCGGAGGAGTAACAAATTTTGAGCATCGACAGCCAAATCAAAGAGATGCTCGCCATGGCGGAACGCGACCACCTTGAGATTGTGGAAATCAAAAAAGAGTCGCACTCCGCCAAGGAGGCCGGACAGCGGCCGGTGTTCAATGAGATTGTAGAGGAAATAAAAAGTGGCAAGTTCAACGGCATCCTCACCTGGGCCGCTGATCGCATCTCACGAAATGCTGGGGATCTCGGAAGGATTGTAGACCTCATGGATAGCGGGAAGCTCATCGAGATACGCGCCTACGGGCAGAAATTCACGAATAGTCCGAACGAGAAGTTTCTCCTCATGATCTTAGGCAGCCAGGCAAAGCTCGAGAACGACAACAAAGTAGTGAACGTGAAGCGAGGACTTAGAGCCAGATGCGAGATGGGATTATGGCCCTGCACCGCACCCACGGGATACCTAAACAGCACGAGTAAGGAGAAAAGCTGCGTGGTGGAGATTGATTCACACCGGGCATCCGTGGTTAAAAAGATGTTTGAAAAGGTGGCTTATGAAAATATGAGTGGCCGGCGTTTGCACGCATGGCTCAAGGATGAAGCTAAGTTCAGGGTAAGGAGTGGAAAGCCACTCACGATCGGTAATATCTACATCACCCTGCGGAATCCATTTTACTACGGATCATTTGAATATCCGAAAGGCGGAGGTCAGTGGTATACCGGCAAACACACACCAATTATCACCAAGGAGCTTTTCGACATGGTGCAGGAAAAAATGGCGAACTATGCGGTACGGGGAGGAACAAAAGAATTCGCCTTCACGAAACTCATGACCTGCGGATTATGCGGATCTGGTATCACGGCCGATGAAAAATTCAAGAAACAACAGAACGGCAACGTGCATCGGTATGTCTACTACGGCTGCTGCCGGTTCCAGGATAAGAATTGCAAATCAGGATACATGCGAGAGGAGGATTTGATCGAACAACTTGCAAACCTAATGGATGAAATCCATCTCGACGAGATTGGTATGAAAGAACGAATCAAAACCGAAATCGAGCGGCACAAGAAATTCCAATCAGGACTACTTGGCATCAAAGAGAAAGCGGTCAAAGCCGGAGACATCGACGTGCGCAACTACGCCAAATACATCCTACGGGACGGAACAATGCTCGAAAAACGAGAGCTGCTATCCTGCCTGCGAAGTAAGATCACGATGGCGAAGAAAGAAGTGAAAATCGCGACTGCCTAAATAAAGCTGGGCTAGATGATTGACGGAGCAACTCGACTTGATTGAAAAGTCCAACCTCGCTCTGTAACTAATTCCCATAAGTTAAGACATTTAACGCCAAATAACGGATCATCGCAAACATTTGGCAGCTTATAGTTCTCAGGATCAGTGCTACCACTGTGAGTTTCTTCAGAAATGATTTTAAGTTTGTGTAGTTTGGCCTGAGCAATAAGCCATGGATCCGCATAGACATCACTAGCTTTGTTTTTATTATTAACAAAAACTTTATACGTCACGGACATGCTCCTGATAATCTTTCCCTCTATATCCTCATCGTGATTCTTGAAAATATGCTCATTGGCATGAGCCCAATTGTAGAGTTCCTCGCCCTTCTTCCCGTCTTTCTTTATTTCCGCCAATACCTCAGCGTGGGAGATGATCACTCCTTCGGCCATCAGTTCTTTGATCCTTTCCCAGAGGCCAGGATTAACACTCTTTGATATCCACGGCGTTTCGCTGAAAATTGACATCAAGGAGCAACTATCAATGGTATATTCTGCGGGTTTAGAAAAGAGATCACCTGGCATGAGAGTGTATTAGTTTTTCCAACCCAGGCAAATGCTTCATCTTCAATCCAAGGTAATCTGAGATTCCCGAATACGGTATTTTTTTCTGCTTGTAAGCCTCAAAAACAAGAGAGCTAAAACCCACGCCATTTTTTGACAAGATAGTCTTCAGGGAAAATCTCCCACCCTTCTTCCCATTCGGCCGGGGTTCACCATCCCATTTTTTTGTTTTGGCTTCGTAAATTGCCGAAGTAACATAATTGAATGTTAGCAACCTCCTCAAAATTACCACTCGGCTCACTTTGAAATCAAAAGCTATCCGCTCAATTTTAGAATCGAGGTCCTCGGGGGATATTTTTGTCTTATCTTTCAAAGTTCTATGCTTTAAGAATTCCGCCTCCGGTACCAAGAAGCTGGCGGCGAACTGGTTGCAAAAAACCTCAAGCTTATTTATCCCATTCTTGTGACCGCTGAAAGATTTGAAGTTGTTGCAAATACCGGCTTCACGTAGAAGAACGTGCGCAAATTCATGCGCCAAAGAAAAGTTCTTTGCTCCTTCAGTATCCTTATTGTTCACAAAAACCAGATATGGCTGTTGGTCAGCGAAAGAGAAAGCACGACAATCTGTTATTGGAAAACTATCGTGAAGACCGCTTTTTAGGGTTATCACGCCCGCACTTTCGATTTTGTTCCGTAGGTACTCGAAGAAATCCTCGTACTTCTTGAAACCAAATTGCTCATTTGCCGAAATCAAAAGGTCAGCTCTTATGTTTTCCGCTAATTCTGAAGCGTTCTCATCTAAGGAATGCCGTGCATATTTAAAAAAAGGTCTTTCGCCGAGTTCTTCATGGAGATCTGCGGATACCTCTTGAACTCTTCTCGCTTTTCTAATAGCCAAGAGTGCCGCCGGAGATAAGAGCTTATTATCTTCCGAGTTGATAGTTCTGAGATCTGGCGGATCCTTTTTTTCTTTCGGTGGACCATCGAGAAAGAATACGGCCAGGGGTCGTTTATATATTTCCGCGAGTTTTCTTACCTGTGCGAAGGTCGGCTGAGCAATTCCATTTTCCCACTCCTTAATGAGATCGGGGGTGACTTCTTTCCATGATTCAACCCAATTGGCCAGCAAAATTTCCATTTTTGGGCCAAATCTTTTTTCACGTGCCCATTTCAATACTACAGGTTCAAATCTCAAATCTGCCATAACTAAATTATAGCAATAAACAGCCCCGAAAAAACATCTGGTAAAAACTTATAACCGCCTTTCAAAGAGGTAATCTAGACAGCTTCTTAGCGGTTATTTACTCTTTCGTACTCGTTCTATTCGTCTTGACTGGTTAGAAGAAAGTCGGCATTTAAGCCTCATGGTCGGTCTCACTGCGTTGTGCCCTCGAGAGGAATCGAACCCAGTAAAACTCTCCCCTAGATGACGGCGAATTGCCACGGGGCAGACACGTATTGTTGGTTACAGTACTGAAGTTTTATTTAAAGAGTTGCAAACAACCCCAACTCTATACCGATGTCGTATGCCTCATCCACAGAACACGTCATGATTTTTCTATAGCTTTTCCGGCCAAACCTTTTTTCGACAGCTCTGGCCAGGGGCAATATTTTGCCATCAATCCTTGCCTGCTCTGCGAGATTTTGGAACTCCGGGATTTCTGCTCTTAGGCGTGAGACAAGAAGGAAAGCGGCGGCAGATTGGGAGCCAAAACTTACAGTACTACCGTCAAAATTAAATATCCTCCGAGATTCTTCCGGGAAGTTGTCTAGCCGCGGATCTTTTTCGGCCACATAGTTCAGTAACTTAGCGTACAAAGCTTTTCCTTTGGGAAATTGTGTTTGGAGTAAGTTGTCTGCGTCTTCTTCTGCGAGCATGGCTAGACCCTCTTCGACCGCCGGAGTTTGTAGACCTGCCTCGCATCTAATATATCCCAAACCTCTCCGCTCCAAAGGCTTTACGCTATCGAAAACATGTTCATTTTCTCCAGTCGCCTTGTTTCGCACGGTGCGAAACAGAAGAGAAAACGGTGCGGCATCGTGGTATAGCTCATGTAGAACTTGGCGGGCCTCAATATATTCTCTTACTGCTTTTGCGGCACCCGGCCTAGTCATTCCGCCTAAACTTTTTTCATCTGTCATGGCAATTGGGTGAAAATGATCATCATCCCTTATTCTTTGATCGAGAGAACTGGGCACAAGTTTTTCTTTTGTTAAATTATGTAGGACGATATATCCGAAGCTAGTGCCCGCCCGGAGGGCAGTTATGTTCCCCTCCTCCATAGAAGATGGGTTCCGCAATTTAAAGATGCGTTCTTGTTCTGTCCATCGTATTGGACTCAACACACCAAATTTACAAAATCGCTTCTCGTGCCACCGTCTAGCCCGGGAACTGAAATTTCGCATCTCGACCGACAGTTCAATAGTTCCTTCTTTGGCCGTTCGTGCTACTTCGTTCATTGTCACTTTAACACCCATTCTAGTTCTGGAGATTCTTTGCCTCTCTTTCTTGTCTAGTAAGTCTGCAGACCGTTCCTTGTTGAGAATAAAGTTTTCTCCTGGCCTGGTAAAGTTTCTCATAATAATTGCTGCATGCTTGTATTATTGCGCCTCGGTCGGTCTCACTGCGTGGTGCCCCCGGCAGGAATCGAACCTGCATCACCTCCTTCGGAGGGAGATATCCTATCCGTTGAACGACGAGGGCGGAAGATGATCATTGATTATTAATCATTGATTATTAAGCGGCACGCTCTCACCCTAGCATGAAAAAGTAAAGTTCGCAAACTGCGGCTGCGGCGAAGGCGGCGGCGGCCAGGGTTAGCAGCCACGACTTAAAGCCGCTGGGCCGCAGGACCGAGCGCACAACCAGAGCCAGTAAGACGTACTGGATGGCCAGGAACAGGCCGCCGACAAAACCGATGGTTCGGATCACGTCCGCGGACCGGAATGCGATCGCGAGGAGAAGCGGCAGGAGCGCCACCGCGAGATCGGTCGCGAACTCCGGAATGCGCGCGCCCTCCCGCAGGGAACGGAGCACTTCGCGGCCGACCGGCACATAAGAGGTCCAGATCGCCGTCAAGCCGCAAAACGCGATGGTCCGAACCAGCGAACTCGACTCGCTGCCGAAACCCAGGATGGCGGCGGCAAAGATCGCATAGACTACGGCCACCACCGCGGCCGAGACGGCAAACATCCCCGGGGCGCCAAATGATGTTCTGGCATACTTCCGGCGCAGAACCGCCACCGGCTCCACCGCTGTCCAGCCGGTTAGGGCGAACAGGATGGCGCCGAACGGCAAAAAGGCCGCCGCGAGATTCACGCGCGGCTCGCCCCGAAAGGTCAGATCGGGCGCGAGCACCGCGAGGAGCAGCACGATGCCAACCAAAAGGAGGGTGCCCACGGCCTCGGCCCGGGCGAAGCGCCGGATCCCGATAAAAAGCGGTAGGGTGGAAACCACCCAAAGCAGCAGGAGCGCCGGCCAACCTAAGAGTCCCGGCAATAAAGTCTCCACGAAAGCGGAGCCGAGTTGCAAGTAAATGAAAAGGGTCAGGAGGTTGCCGCAGATGATCGCCAGAAGTCCGGCGGTTCCGGCCAGGGGTCCGAGTCGAGATCGGACCAGCTCCAGGAGGCCCATCTTGTTGCCGGTTCGCACGAGCGCCTGGTAGTAGGCGGCGTGAAGCGCGGCTAGCGCGATCGAGAGCCCGACTAACCACGCTAAGGCAATGAGCCAGCCGGACTGGTGGAAGGTAACCGGCAGGGCAAAAATACCGGCGCCGATGGTCGTGCCGCCGACGATACTGATCGACCACCAGAACAGTTTACGGGAGTCGGACATGGGGAGTTAAGTGGAACCCATCTCCAAAGTAGGAAATTAATAAAGGTAGAGGAAGGGATTTTGCCCAAAATGGTTATTTTCGGCTGCAAAACCTGAAAACCTCCTAGAAATAGCTACGGCTATTCCTTCGTCAGTTTTCATGTTTTTCGCTCGAAAATTTCTCATTTTGGCCTAAAACCTACTTTGGAGATGGGTTCTAGCTCTATAGTTTCATTTTCCCGAGGCACACGGCTGGTCGCGCCCAGGTCGTGGTGAATTTTGCCGGCCAGGGTCTCGCTGGCTCCCGCCTCCCCCTGAACCACGAACACGCTTTGGAGCGCGGCGGCTCGGGGGCGGAGCCAAGACAAGAGGCGCGGCTGGTCGGCGTGCGCGGAATAAGCAGTGATCGAACGGCGCTCGCAGCGGATCGGCACTCGTTCCCCGAAGATGTGAACCTCCGGAGCGCCTTCCATTATTTGGCGGCCCAGGGAGGACACCGATTGATAACCCACAAAGAGAATCATACTTTGGGGATCGGGGAGGTAGCGCAGCTCGTGGTGGAGAATGCGGCCGCCTTGGGACATGCCGGAACCGGCAATAATGATCTTGGGCGGCGGCACATTATTGATGTCTTTGGACTGTTCCGTGGTCAGAGTCAGGCGCAACCCGGGAAAGTTTAAGATGTCGTCTCCGGAGCGAACCAGGCTGGAGGCTTCGCGATTGAAATAATTCTCGTATTTCTTGTAAACGGCGGTCATTTTGATCGCGAGCGGGCTGTCCAGAAACACCGGCACCCGAGGCACGCCGCGATGCTCAAAGGCCTCGTTCAAATGATACAAGATTTCTTGGGTCCGTTCGAGAGCGAAGGTGGGGATTAGGAGGGTGCCACGGCGAGCTATGGTGTCGCGCACGGCCTGCTCCAAGTCTTCTTGCCGGTTCGCTTCGCGCTCATGGACCCGGTCCCCATAGGCAGATTCAACCACGCAATGATCCGCCTCGGGCATGGGTTCGGTGGATCGGACAATGGGCGCGGGACTGTTGCCCAGGTCGCCGGAGAAAACAATGGTGCGTTCGCGCGAGCGGATTTGGATAAAAGCAGAACCGAGAATGTGACCGGCATCGAAAAACTCCACATTGAACGGGCCGAGGGTAAGCGACTGGTGATACGGCAACGGCAACCACCGCTGCATAGTTCGATCCACGCTATCGATGGAGCATAAAGGGGAGCTGGCTTCGCGTTCCGCCTCTTTGCACAACACGTGCTCCGAGTCGATCAGGATAAGTTCCGCCAGGTCGCGGGTGGGCGGGGTGGAATAGATCGAGCCGCGGAATCCCTCCCCGACCAGCTTGGGCAGGCGTCCCACATGATCCAGGTGCGCGTGAGTTACCAGCAGGGCGTTGATGTCCCGCGGCTGGAAGGCAAAAGGTTGGAAGTTTTCCCTCTCCGCAAAGTGACCGCCTTGGATCAGTCCGCAGTCGACCATCAGTCGAAAACCCCCCGATTCCAAGAGATAGTTGGCGCCGGTGACGCTCCCCGCTCCGCCGTAAAAAGTGATGCACATGAACGGTTAACCCCACCTCACCTCCCCTAAGATAAGGGGAGGGACTAAGAACGGGTGTTTCTTAATTCAAGGTATTATAAGTCATGCTAACGGCTGGCGGAAGCCCATAGCTTTTAACGCCTCAGTCGCGACCGCGCGCTCATCCCAGCCAACTTTGCGACCATTTATTTTCATCGCCGTTTCGCCGCCTTTGCCCGCCAGGAGCACCAGGTCTCCCGGCTCCGCCAGCGCCAGGGCTTTAGCTATCGCCTCCTTACGATCCACGATCTTAAAAATATTCTCGCCCAGTTTGCGCCGAGGATTTTGGAGCGCGCCTGCCGCCACCTGATCGATGATCAACGCCGGGTCTTCCTGGTAGGGATCGTCGGTGGTCACCACGATCACATCCGCGCCCCGGTCGGCGACCTCTCCCATGGCCGGCCGCTGCCAGCGGTCGCGGTGACCGGCGGCAATACCAGTCAAGACAATAGTCCGTCGGGGTTGGTAAATTCGGGTGGCGGCGAGCGCGGCCGCAAGACCGCTGGGATCGTAGGCGTAATCGATCAGGACCCGGAAGGGTTGCCCCAGCTTAAGTTCTTCCATGCGGCCCGCCACCGGCTCCGCCGCGGCCAGCGCCGCGCCGATCACGTTCCAAGACAAGCCGTGCGCCCGAGCGGCGGCCGCCGCGGCCAGCGAGTTTGCCGCGTTAAACTCCCCCACTAAACGAGTGGTTAGAACGATGCCATTTACAGAAAGACTGGTCCCGGCGGGGCCGAGTTCCAGGCGGTCGGCCAGTAATACCTCGGCCATTTGATCGCGGGCCGCGGCGCCTACGGCGGGGTTGCCGGTATCCAGGTAATAGCCGTACTTCGTGGCAACCGGAACCGCCAGAAAGTATTCGGCGTGGGCGTCGGCCAAGTTGTAAATTCCCACAGAACCCGGGCGGCGGGCGATAAGTTCGAACAGTTTGCGCTTGGCGGCGCGATAATTTTCCAGGCCGCCATGCTGATCCAGATGTTCCGGGTAAAGATTAGTGATCAGCGCGGCGTGATAGCGGATGAAACGGTGGCGATACTGCCGGATGCCTTCCGAGGAGGTTTCGACTACGGCGTGGGTGCACCCGGCCCGGACCATGGCCCGGAGTAATTTCTGAAGCTGGAATCGTCCCAGCATGGTTTGGCGCGTGGTATTGCTCCACTCCCGATCTCGGATCCGGAAGTTGACCGTGGTTGCCAGACCGGTGGGCATCCCGGCCGCGTTTAAAATATGTGCGATGAGATTGCAAGTGGTAGTCTTGCCTTTGGTGCCGGTCACCCCGATCACGGTCAAGCGGCGGGACGGAAAACCGTAAACCAGCGCGCCCAGAAAAGCCAGGGTCAGGTGATAAGCCGACAATAAAAACGGCAATCGGTACAGATACCGGACACCCGGAATTCGCTTTATTTTATCTAGCATTTTTGGTTGATTGCGGCTGTGGATAACTTGGTGTATAATAGGTCTACCAACAGGTGAGTCCCTACTCGTGAGGTACCGGAGGGTTCCTCTATATAGCGGGTGGGGCTCTGTTGTTTTTAAGGAAATAGGGGATTTTCTTCCACGATTTTCTGGCGAATGAGATTGTAGTAAGTATCGTCTCCGTACTCATACTTACGAAAGATGGCCCAAGAAGCAAAATCTACGATTTGCAGGCTTGCTTCTTCTCTGGTTGATTTTATCTCTGCGGTCAGGCGCAGGGCATGGTTGCGTTCGGTCTGTTGTGCGAGGTACCACTTAAAGTTCTCGTTTAAAAACTTATTTGTCTGCCGGCGCGACGCGACGAGTGTGATTGGCTCATTTACCGGTAAAAGTTTCTTTCGATATATTCGATCGAGAAGTATGTTGGTAACGTAGTTGTATAAGACATCTTGTTCCGCTTGCAGATTGGTATATACCCGACGCTTATTAAGATAAATGCAAAGTATGCTGACGTCTTTCTCGGCCAAAAGCGAGAGGGTTTGGGTGCGCACTTTGGGTGATTCGTAGTGTGCGTGCAGTACGCCGACGTGCCGCTTCCTCTCACGTCCCGCTAGTGCGCGCCTGACTTTGCGCACGATTTTCTCCACCGGACCCTTGTGCGCGACAAAAAGCGCAGTGATTAAAAAATACTTAGTGGTTCGCTTTTTGGCGAAGTTAAAGCCCGAATCCCCGCTTTCATCCAGAAAGATGTGGACCATGTTTATCTTCCCGCAGATTGGTAGGCCGCGTCAATTTCTCTCTGCAATTCGAGAGTGCGCGTCAGGGCGGCGGCCGTGCGGCAGTAATGGGCGATATCTTCCGCCGTGAGCCCGCGCCCCGCCCGGCTTGGCGGTTTTGTAAACCTCGGCGCTGTAGTGGGATAATGACATATCTAACGCGGCGGGTTCAAAATTTTAAGCGCGGCGCGGAGACGATCTTCCAAGTTAACCAGGGATTGGTCCACCCGGCCCAGGGCGGACTTGGCGTCCTCCCGACGATAACCCAATCCGGCCAAGGCCTCCACCAGGTCCGTATCCGTGCCCATGCGAGCGATAGTTTCCGCGCTTTCTGCCGCCGTCACTTTGTTCCGCAGTTCCAGAATAATCCGCTCCGCGGTTTTACGGCCGACTCCCGCCGCGCGCGCCAGCGAGTCGGGACGATTCTCCTGGATCGCCGCCGCGAGTTCCTGCTGGGGCGCTACCTCTAAAATTGCCAGAGCGGACCGCGGGCCGACGCCGCTCACGGTGATCAGTAGCTCAAAAAAGGCGAGTTCCGGTTCCGATTCAAAACCGTATAAGGTAAAACCGTTGGCCTCGGTGAAGTGTTGATGGCACCAAACACGAAGCGAACCGCCCGGACTCGGAAACTTGAGAAGGTTGTGGGCCGGGGCGAAAACCTGGTAGCCCACTCCCTGGACGACAAGAACCAGGTAAGAGTCGGTTTTTTTGAGCACTTGGCCCTCTAGCGTGCAAATCATGCGAGTAGCATAAAGTTCGGCGGGAGAATATGAAGCAGCGGGCAAGAAGTTAAAATTAAGAATAGGGGTGTAAATTAAATGTTTGGAGGGCGGGCCTCCACAATCCGAGGCCCGACCTCGAAAATGTTGCAAATTCTCGCTGGGCCGGTATACTGTTCTCGTCGTTTACCTCGGCCCCCTATATTCTATATCCTAACTTCTAAATTCTCTATCGCCATGCCCAACACTGCCTCCGCCCGTAAGGCTCTGCGACAAAGCGCCCGCCGGCACACGCGCAATACCGCCCGGCTGCGCACTTATCGGCAGCTGGCCAAAGACCTGCGGAAACTCACAACGGCTAAATCTTCCGAGGCGGCGGCCCTACTGCCTAAGGTATACCAAGCGATCGACAAGGCGGCCAAGGCACGGGCCATAAAAGCGAATAAGGCGAGTCGGCTCAAGTCTCGCTTGGCCCGTCTGGTCAACCCCGCCAGAAGTGAAACCTCTAGAGCCATCTCTAATTGACCGCTACTCGTGAATTAAAGCGAACGGGGAGCGCCACCCGAATTTCGGGAGGTCGGGCCTTGGGAATTCTTAAGGCCCGACCTCGGATGCAATTCCGTTCAACTCATTACTAGATCCACCAAGGCCTCCTCGTAGTCCAGCTTACCGGACTTGATGGCCAAGTCGTACGCCGCGAACCGCGGCGTTTTTTCGCCCCCCTTCGCCGAGGCGATATAAAACAAACGGGCGGCCGGTTCGTTCTGCGCGAACATTTGTTCCAGCGCGGCCAAGCGGACGCGGAGGGCGGGGGCGTGGAGGCCAGTTAGAAGCTGCCAGAAGTCCCCGGTTTCTTCCACGCCCATTTCTTGGAGATCCGCCACGGTTAAATTCTTACGTCCCAGGTTGGCTAATTTATCCAGCTCGGTTGCTAGACGCCAGGTATCGTTTTGATGGGTTCGCGCCAGGAGCTCCACCGCCGCGTCCGCCGGGTGCAGACCGCGAGCCAGAAGCTCGCTCCGCACAAAGGCCCGCCAAGGTGAACCTTTCAAGAACTCGAAGTGATCGGATCGGACCGGCGGTTGGGACAAAAAGGCCCAAGGCTTGCCTTTGGGCAGGGCGGCTTCGGTTAGAACAATGTGGGTCTTGGTTTGCTCGGCCAGGATCTTAAGCTGGGCTGCGCCGCGCGCATCCAGGTCTGCCAAACAGTTCGCCGCGGCGGCGATGCGCGGCGCAGCGAATAGCGATTGCCCCCGAATAAATCCGAGAAACTCTCCGGCTGCGACCGGATCCTCGCTGCCGTCGAAACTGACCGCGCTCGCGCTGGGGTGCCCGGCTTGCAAGTCGGTCAATATTCTATCTCGCGCCGCGGACCGGCGGTAAGCATCCGGTCCGGATAGAAAAATGATCATGGATTAATGGCCTTGGGCGTCGCCGGTTTCCGAGTCGTCATCAGTGTCGTCCCACCGCCCCCCCCGACTGCCCACCTCCAGCTGGAAAAGCATGCGTCGGAGACGATGAACCGCCCGGGAGAGTTGCGCGATCTTTAGAACTAGAGACAAAATCACCACCAAAAGGATCAAAACAACCCAAAAGAGAAACATGGTGATTAAAGCATACCGCCTCCCAGCAGGGCGGGCAACTGCGTTCGGGCCTTGTTTTACGGGCCTAGAATCACCCGGCGCAATTTGATGCCATTTCCAATTAGCCCGTACCCGGAAGAATTGCAGCCGAGGTCGGGCCTTAAGGATTCCTCAAGGCCCGACCTCTTCCCGACCCCTCCCTAATTTCATCCGGCTCGCTTCTTGATACTGGCCTTAATAAATTCCACAAACAGCGGGTGGGGCGATAAAGGCCGGCTCTTAAACTCCGGATGAAATTGAGTGCCGAGGAAGAAGGGATGTTTAGACCGGGGCAGTTCGAAGATTTCCATGAGTCGTCTGTCTGGCGAACGGCCGGAAAAAACGCCGCCGGCTTTTTCGATCTTCTCGATGTAGTCCGGATTCACCTCGTAGCGGTGACGGTGACGCTCGGAGATTAGCATGCCGCTTAGGGCAGATGGTTTATTGCCATGCTTTAGGGATTTAGACTGGGCGTCTTTCTTGTTCTTACTATACGCCATATGCGCTATGCTCTTTGCTTGTAAGACCGCGGGGTAGGCGCCCAGGCGCATGGAGCCGCCATAGTCCTTGCGCGCCAGCTTCTCGCGCTGTTCCGGCAGGATGTCGATCACGGGATGGGGTGTTTCAGAATCGATCTCGGTGGTATGGGCGGATTTCAACCCCGCCACGTGGCGCGCGAACTCCACCACCGCCAACTGCATGCCGTAGCACAGACCCAAATACGGAATTTTATGCTTGCGCGCGTATTCTACCACTCGGATTATGCCCTCTACTCCCCTACTACCAAATCCTCCGGGCACGACTATGCCGCTATATCTCGCGAGCTCGCGAAGCTTCTTTGGGTCTTTTTCGAATTGCTCACTGTCAACCCAGCTAAATTTAGGAAGGGCTGCGTTGGCGTAACACGCATGTTTGATCGCCTCCAAAACAGAGATGTATGAATCGGTCAAGACAAAATTTCCGGTCCCGAAGTATTTACCCACAATCGCGATATCCGCTGTTCGCGAGGCGGTTCGCACGGTTCGTTCCAACTTTCGCCACCCCGTAAGATCAGTGACGCGCGATCTTAGGCCCAGTTTCTTAAGTATTTTCGATCCCAATTCGTCTTTCTCAAAATTCAGGGGAATTTGATAGATGTTCTGGACGTCGGGCGCCGAGATCACAGAGCCTTTCTCGAGACCGCACATAAACTCCAGTTTTTCTTTCCGCTTCTCATCCAGGGGTACCGCCGCCCGACCAAAAACAAAATCGGGGCGCAGCCCCACGGAATTTAAACTTCGAACTGCGTGCTGAGTGGGCTTGGTTTTGAGCTCATTGCCTCCCGAACCGAGGGAGGGGATGTAGCTAACCAGGGCTAGGAGGACATCTTCGGGCTTCTTGAATTTTAATAAGCGGACTGCCTCCAGGAATAACACGTTTTGATAATCACCGATTGTGCCTCCAATTTCGATAATGACCACATCCGCCTGTTTTTTCTTTCCTGCCAAATTAATCTTTTTAATAACTTCCAGGGGGATATCGGGTACCACGTGGACACATCGTCCTCCAAAACCCAGGTTGCGTTCCCGGGTAATGACTTCGAGGTAAACACTGCCGGTGGTCATGTAGTTGGCGCGGCTAAAATCCAAATCCAAAAACCGCTCGTAATTACCCATATCCTGATCGCACTCCGTGCCATCATCCAAAACATAAACTTCCCCATGTTCGGTGGGATTCATGGTACCCGCGTCCACGTTCACATAAGGGTCGATTTTTATTGCTGTCACCGCGAGGCCTCGCGCCTGCAACACCTTGCCGATGGAAGCCGCCGCAACTCCCTTGCCGACACTAGACATAACACCGCCGGCTACAAATATGTACTTCATGATGTAGATATGCTTGAAGAATAGCGCATGCGAACTACCCCGCCTCGCCTCCCCTTAGCAAGGGGAGGAATCGAGGGGTCAAGTTCGTATCATTAGTACCATTTGTATATTGGTATCGTTTCTCATAGATCCGCGGGGATCTCGTGGCTGGGCGCCAGCTTGGGATCGGTCGGCAGGGTAAAAGAGAAAATGCTGCCTCGGTTGACTTCGGATTGGATGCTAAACTCCCCGCCGTGCGCCTTGATGATACTCTGAACGATAAATAAACCCAAGCCCGAGCCTTTGGTTTCGTATTTCAGGGCGTTTTCCGCGCGGAAGAATTTTTGTCCGATCTTGTCCAGCTCCTGCGGCGGGATGCCGATCCCGGTGTCGCGCACGGACAGTTTTTGGTAGGGGCGATCGGGCAGCTGTTCCAGCTTAACGATGATTTCCCCGTCTTTGATGTTGTAACGCACCGCATTTTCCAGCAGATTATTGATCACAATGGAGAGTTTTTGGGAATCTGCGATTGCGGGCGGCAATGGATCTTTGGGCCGATCGAAGTACAATTTGAGGCCGGCTTGTTGGACCAGGGGTAAAAGCTGGGTCATAAGCTTGTCCGCCAGGGCGGCGAGATCCAGCGGTTCTTTCTGGTAGCCAAAGTGGCCCTCTTCGATTTTGGCAATGGACAGCAGGTCTTCGGTAATTTTCGCCAATTCCCGGCTGGATCCCAGAGTGGCTTGAATAATGGTTTGCGCGCCGGGGTTCAGAGTAGAGTCGCTCGCGAGCGCCTCCAGGGCCCAAATAATTTCCGTGATGGGCGTACGCAGTTGATGCGAAGCTACGGTGATAAAGTCATTTTTGGAGCGGATCGACGCCAATTCCCGAGTGCGGTCGTGGACGATCTTAACAAACCCAATCAGGTTGCCCGATTCGTCGCGGATCAGCGAGGTTGCCACCCGGAGTTCCATCGCGGGCAACTCGAAAGACAGGTCGATTATCTCCGGATAGGTACCGGCCTCGGAGCGGGGCGCCATCACGGGCGCGAGCGCCGGGTAGATAACTTGGGTCAGGCGCTGCAGTTCCGGCTTTTGGGCATCCCGCGGTTCGATCTTTTGCCGCACAACTTGGTCCGCGGTCACGCGAAACAACTTCTCGGCCGCGGGATTAAAGAAAATGATCCGGAAACTTGGGTCATAAGCGATCAGGGCGTCGCTCAAGCCGAATATAATATGGCGCAATTCGTTTTGCTCCCGCGTCACCTCCGGGCCCAGCGCCGCGGCGCGGCCAGTCTGGATAAAAGCCAGTCCGCCCAAGACCAGGAGCACAATCATGCCCAAATATCGCCAGGGGGCGGGCAGCCAAGCCAGCCCAATTAGAACCATCGCCCAGAGCGGGAGGGAAAACCAAAACACCCGCATGGCAGGCAAACGGATCGCTTCTTGTATTTGTTGACGCAATTTATCCATAACCAGATCAACCGTGCAGCTCGAGATGGCCCCAGTCCTTCCCGGTACAGACCTGGCGCTGTTCGAAAACCCCAGGTTTGTCATTCCGGCGAAAGCCGGAATCCAGGTTTTCTTAGTCACTGGATCCCGGGTCAAGCCCGGGATGACGCTCGGCAAGCGGGGGAATCAATGTTTTCGAACAGCGCCTGCAGACCTTGACTGATATCGGCACGCCAAGTTCTGGAGCGGCACGCTCCATCGCCTCGCGCAGCACGGGTATGGTTTCTTCTATCTTATCATCGCGTATCTGGAACAGCAATTCATCATGGATCGAGAGAAGCAGTTGGACCGTACCGTCCCAGGAGTTGCGGCGCACTAATTCCGCGCGCGCTCGAATCATGGCCAGTTTGATCAGGTCGGCTCCGGAACCTTGCACGGGATGGTTGATCGCGGCCCGTCCCGCAGCCGCGACCAGGCGCGGGGAGTTGGAGATGAACTCCGGAAAGTAGCGCCGGCGGCCAGTCAAGGTTTGGGTATAACCCAGAGTACGGGCGGTTTGTTGGGTCGCTTCCTGCCAATCGCGGACGCCCCGAAAATGCTGGAAATACGCGGCGATAAACTGGCGGGCGGCGGCCCGGTCGATGCCTCCCGTCCGGGCAAAAGCGCTTTCACCCATGCCGTAGATCAAACCGAAGTTCAGGGTTTTGGCGATCCGCCGATCCGCATCCGTTACGGCGGAGAGTGGTTTGCCCAAGATCTCGGCGGCAGTGGCACGATGCACGTCGCCACCCTGCCGAAAAACTTGGAGCAGCTGCGGGTCGCCGGAGAGCACTGCCAGGATGCGCAATTCCAATTGGGAATAGTCCAGAGTAACCAGGGTGTGCCCCGGGTCTGACTGGAAGACACTCCGCAGCGCCGGCGCCCAAGGCGAGTCGCGGGGAATGTTCTGTAAGTTTGGGTTTTGGGAACTTAAGCGTCCGGTGGCGGTGCCGGTCTGGATAAATTCGGTGTGAGCGCGGCCTATGGAACGAGCCAGTTCCAAAAGCGGCAGGATGTAGGTGGATCGAATCTTGAAGTGTTCTCGATAAGCCAAGATTGAGGATATGGCCGGATGTCGGTCCGAGAGTTCGGCCAAGCGCTCCGCGTCGGTGGAACGGCTGGCTCTGACCGCGCTGGGCGGCAGAAGTTTCAGCTCCTCGAAGAGCACGGTAGCCAGTTGCGCCGGGGAGTTCAGATTGAACTCGTGTCCTATTGATCTATAGATTTTTTGTTCCAGCTCTTGGATGGCCCGGCCTAGTTCGTGCTGGATGGTTACGAGTCGAGCCGCATCCAAACGAATGCCGCGTTGTTCCATCTCCGCCAAGATCCGGAGCACGGGCATTTCCACTTGTTCGAAAACAGCAAGTAGCTGATTGTGCTGCAGTTTAGTTCTTAGAGCGGCGTACAGCTCCGCCAAATCGCGCTCGTTTACCCTGTTAGAATCTTCGTTTCTAACGGGGTTTAGCCGGCCATCGCGTCCCAAAATACGCGCCGCGACCGTGGCGGGTGCATAATCTTTAAGGTCGGGCTCGAGCAGCCAAAAGGCCACGCCTAAATCGGCGTAGGGCGGTACCAAGTCTTGACCTTGTGCCCAGGCCCGTTTCAGGGCGGTTTTTAGATCAAAACCGATCTTGATCCGGCGAGGATCATTTTGCCCGGGCCAGGCCGCCGTTTGGCTGGAAATTACCCAGCAAGCCCGCGATTCGTCTCCGGCGTCCACGGGGGAAGAAGTTGGAGGGGCGAAAAGGCCGCCGAGAGTCCGGGGAGGCGGGGTGGGGGTGGTTGGTTTAGGAACCAGAGAATCGAAACCAAGCTGGCGGAAGGTGGCCGCGGGCTCGCCGGGCGCATGGTCTCGCACCCGGAGTTGTTCCAGGTTCTGGATCGGCAGTTCGGCATCGCGTTTTAAGGTGACTAGTTCGCGGGAAAGCAGTATTTGTTTCCGGAAAGGTTCCAGTTTAGCCCGCAGTTTGGCATCTTGGGACGATTGCTGAAGCAGCGCATCCAGGGTGTGATATTCGGCCAGCCAACCAGAGGCAGTTTTAGGCCCAACTCCGGGCACACCCGGAACATTGTCGGAGGCATCGCCCACTAACGCTTTATAATCCACCAGCTGATTCGGGGCCAGGCCATACCGTTCCCGAACGGCGGCGGAGTTGTACACAATGGTGTCGCTGATCCCTTTTTTAAACGTGCGGATGGCTATGTGGCCGTCGTCGACCAGCTGCAGAGAGTCTAGGTCGCCGGTCAGGACTATGATCTTTAAATCCTCTTCTCGCCGAAATTTTTCCGCCAGGGTCGCGATAATGTCATCCGCTTCCACGCCGGGACATTCCACGCTGGTGATGCCCAAGATTGCGAAGAGGTCCCGGGCGGCAATGATCTGGGTTACCAATTCTCCGGGAGTGGGTGGACGCTGGGCTTTATAGGCCGGAAATTGGAGTTTGCGGAAGGTAGGTTCGGGACGGTCGAACGCGGCGGCGGCGAAATCCGGTTTGCCTTCGCGCCAAAGTTTCAAGAGGATGCGGGCCACGCCGTAGAGCGCTCCGGTGGGACGGCCATCCGGAGCCGAGAGCGGCGGCAGGGCGTGAAACATCCGGTGGATGAGCGAGTTGGCGTCTAAGAGGAGGAGGGTTTTCATAAGAGTAATCGCAAATAACGCTAATTGGAGAGGTAATAACGCGAATGAAACAAGGATTAATTAATTACTAATTTCTAATTTAGATAGCCTCCGCCCGCCGATTTCGATGGCTCGCTCGTGTTCGCGCTGTCCGTGGTGGAAGCGTAGCCAAACTGTCTGGCGAGAGGGCAGTGCGCGGGGCAAACGATCCGCCCATTCTATTAATACTATATTTTGGGGATCGGCCAGGAGCGCCGCGAAGTCGAGCGGACCGAGTTGGGCGTGTTGTTGCAGACGGTAAAAATCCAAATGAAACGCCCGTTTCCAGTTTCGCTTTCGGAGGACATACTTTTTCATCAACACAAACGTGGGGCTGGTCAGGCGGCCGCGCACGCCCAGCGCGCGCAGGAACCCTTGAATAAAGGTGGTCTTGCCGCTGCCTAAATCCCCCGCCAGGGCGATCACCAGGGCGCGCTTGGGACCGTGATGGGACTTGTTATCCGAGAGGGTTTGCGCCCAGGCCGCTCCCAGTTTTACTGTCGCGCGGGAAGAACAGGTTGTAAATTTGGTCATATTGCTTAAATAGGAACAGGCTAGCGCCAGCCAGCGCCAGGGCAACGCCCAGGGCCAACAGCATTATATCCCAAAAACTACCCGCTGACCGAACCACTAGGCTGGAGGGATAGGTGTCTTGAGTTAGAACTGCCGCCAACTGGTTGGCTCGTCCCGGAGTCGGCTCCGAGAACCGGAAGTGGTTCCCAAATCGGCTGAAACTCCGCCCCTCCGACGCCGCACCCAGAAATGCCGCCTGGTCGGCCAACTGACCCCCGGCCGCATACAGACTGACTGCTCCGCCCTGATTCCCCAGGGTGAGTTTAGTTTCGGACCGAGCAAGCAGCGCATATCCATGGGGAGCGATAACTCCATCCAGGGCCACGCTTTTTTTATTCACCGCCAACTGCCAGTTTTGGAGATTGACCGGCGCGTCTCCGGTATTTACCAGCTCCACCCATTCGCCCCGGGCATCATTTCCTTTGGGGTTGGGCAGCCATTCGTTGATGAGAATCATATTAAAGAGATTCGAACTTACACTGAATTAAAAAGTGAATTAAATTTCCGCCTCCATTCGTTTTCGAAAATAACTTGGAAATTTATATGGCTCTTTTGGAGTGCTAATCCCAAATCGCTCATTTTCTTTTCGTCCGCCATTTTATTGCACACTTCGAAAAGCGACTTTTTGTAATCGGTATCCTCGTTTTTTAGGTGCACCCCTTTTGTTTCGATTATAAACACCGACCCGCCGACCTTTCCGTTGGCTACGGAGAAAATAAAGTCGGGGTACACTTTTTGTTTTTTCCACCCTTGAATGGCATAATCGCTACGCGCGACATTCCGGAACCAGAAAAACAACTTGTCCTGGTCCTCTAGATACCATGCCACCGCTTTTTCTGTTTTGTTAAACTCGTCCTCTGCTACGAATTCAAACAAGCTTCTCTGAAGCGGCTGCCCATCATTTCGTAAGAGTGGGCGTGATAAAGTTTTTGCCTTGATTTGCTTAGGGAATTTGAAGCCGAGATCGTTTCCGATCACCAGAAACTTCAGTCGTCCCGCGTCAAGAAGTTTTTGAAACACTTGTTTCGAAAGGCGATTTTTCTCGCTTGAAAGAAGTTTGCGCAATTCCTCGATAACAAAAACAAAATTATTGGCCACCAATTTAATATTGTGCCGGGCAATTAATTCTTTAAGCACCAAGGCACCGATTTTATAGGAAAGCCATGGATTGGGTACAATATCGAGCAGGTGCCGAGCGAGAAAAACTTCATCTAACTTTAAAGCGCCGCTTCTCAAATGTTTTACACCCTGTTGTTCGATAAGTTTGTGCGGGTTGGTAGCTAGCGACACGATCTGCTCGATGTCTTTTTCTTCGATGAGGGAGAGGGGAAGCGAATACATCGGCTCGATATTTATTTCATTCCAGTCAATGCGGCTTGCAATGTCGCGCTCATAATTTACGACCCAAGATTCCCGCCCGTCTTGCATGACGAATACGGGCAGGATAATCTGGCTCACCGCTTTTTTGAATTTTTCCCGAATCAAAACGTTTTTTTCTCTAACCGCTTCTGATCCTTCAAGGCCTTCGTCCGTTACCACTTGCCCCGCAAGATCGCCAAGCCCCTCCTGTTCGAATCCTGATCGAATGTTCGACAAAAGAGCGCTGGCTCGTTGTTGGTAGCAAAACACATAACTTTCATCAAGCTCTTTCACTTTTGTTTTCCTTGCGAACGGCTGACGAAGAATGCGTCCAACGAGCTGGGTTAAAGCATTCTGGGATGTCGGATTTGAAAGAATGGTTAGCACATACGCAAACGGGCAGTCCCAGCCCTCCTGAAGCGCTTGCTTGGTTATGATGTACCTGATCTGACAATCCCGCGACAAAAGTCCGCCCACGTCATCGACCTCTTTAAGTTCGTCCTTCTCGCTTGTTTTAGTGGCGATCTGCTCGGCCGGAATGCCCATGGTTTTTATGAGAAACTCGCGCACGTCTTCGGCGTGGATACGCCCGCTATCCCTTTGGTCTTTTCCGGTTCGTTCAACTTGAATCAAAACAATCGGGCGGATATAGGCTCCTTTATTCGCCTCGTACTCTTGTGCTTTTTCTTCTAAAAAACCGCGATGGTTTACCGCCGCCAAAAGTGTATCTTTCCAATCCGTGCTCGCCTTATTGATGATGTGCAGGTCAAGCTTAATCATTCCCTCCTGATTAAGTTCCGCGCCGCGAATATCAACCAAAATATTGCTTTCTTCCGGCGGTGTTGCGGAAAGTTCAAGAATCATCAAGGGGTTGAAACTGCGAAGCGTGCTCTGCGCCGTTTCACTGTATGCTTTGTGTCCCTCGTCAAGAATGATTAAAGGATTTAAAAGCCGGAGCGTGTTTCCCAGTGATGTTTTGATCTGATATTCCCAAAAGTTTCCCGCCTCGCCATAAGTATTGAGGTTGGGAATTTGTTTTAGTAATTCTTGATTGGCCTTGATGTTGTCCTCTGGCGGGAAGAAGTCCTGAAAACCGCCATTGTCTTTAAACATCCGGAGTGTCTCTTTGTTTTGACGCGAAGCCGACGGCAACATCAGTATAAGGACTACTAGATTTTCGTTTATATCGAGCGGGACAAACCGATCCGTTTTCTCCAAAATCGTAGTCCGACCACCACTCGCAATATCAAGGTGTTGCCGATAGGGATGTTCTCGATCTCGTAAACTTCTTATCGTTTGATTATAAATTTGCGTGGTGGGCACTATCCAAAGAATAAGCCCTGTGCGCTTTTTGAGATAAGTTGTATTGATGAGATCGATCGCCTTTACGGCAAGCAGTGTTTTGCCGCCGCCGGTTGGGATCTTGAGGCAGAAGTTAGGCAATGGATTACCAATGCCGTTTTTATGCGAGTGATACTTCTTGCCGACTTCTGCCTTTTCCCACGCCTTCGCCGGAAAATCTATCTCCAGCTCCGGGTTTTGCGCGGCTTTCGTGCGCCAACCATTAAGTTGCTCGAGGTAATGCTTGAGCTGTTCCAGGGTCTTTATTTGATAATCCTTGAGTTCCATGGGTCGCCTGTGGATAACTGTGGATAACTTTGACTTTCTACATTAATCTCTGCTATACTGCAGGCGTAGGAGAAATCCTACTACTCACGCGGTCCCGCCAAAAGCGGGATTTTCGCTTTTTATACGTAAAATCTTTTGCCGGTATAAAATTTGCCAAAGTCAATATATTTATCTTTGATGCCATGTAATTCTCCTGCCACTTTCCCCCGCACGCCAGCAATGCCGATTTTTTTGCCTTTTACTTTCAGTCGTTCTATTGGTTTTAATAAATCCGAATCGCCAGAGAATAAAATGATTGCTGTCGCTTTTTCGGCATCATCCAGCATATCCATTGCTATTTCCACATCAAAATTACACTTCGGCTCTTCAATTATCGTGCCGAATTTATTAAGCTCACTCATTAGCTCCTGAATCTTTTTCCTAACGCCTTCATCAAACAAAGTCAGCGTCCGGCGCTGGAAGAATAAGCCCTCGTCAATATTTTTTGGAATAAACTTCATCGGTTTTGTTCTTAAAATAGCGCCGGCCGTCCTAATGCGATTATGGAAAGCTTCGGAGTTTTTCTCGTCTCGCTCATTCAAGCCGTAATAAACCTTAACTTCTTTTATGTTGGGAAAGTTAAACAGTTGCTCCACTATGTCCTCTATGCGGAATTTCCACCCTAGAACATCTTGCCAATGGAACATATTCGTTAAATCTAAATAAGCAAAGATTGATGTCTCTTTACTTATCCATTCCAAATAATCTTGTCTCACAATAAACTTATTCAAAACGTCTCGTGGAATATCCATAGCTTTATTTCGCCAGTTTATAAATCTCAAACGGCAATTGGGCAAAAACGATGCGGTATCCGTCCAGTTTTTCCTGGTCTAGATATTTTGTGGGCGCGAAAACCAAGCGCTTCTTTGTTTTCACTTTCCCAAGCTCTTTCGCTTTATCCAGAGTAAGAGCAGTATTTTTTAGATAAGCGAGATCTGGCTTGTAGAAAAGATAAACCTCGTATTCTTTGCTTTCGCCGATAAAATTCTTCTTCTCGTTTATTTTCTTTTCGTTGAATTCCTCGCCGGTCGCGGTATAAAAAACATAGCGCGCGAGTTCGTTGTAGGAAGGCAGATTTTTGCCCGACAAAATGCTTTCCATTTCTATCGGTTTGCCGAGTTCAAAATAGCTAAATGTTCCACCTAGTCCTTTTTTGAGATTCTCGTCTTTGGCGGTTTTCACTCCCCTGATGACGCGCCGCACTCGCTCCGCGGTTATTGTGTCAGTGTAATCTTCCATCTCAACGAGGATAAATTTTCGATTGCCACCATCCTCTTTGTTGAGCGCCAAAACTGCGTGAGCAGTCGTGCCAGAACCGGCAAAGGAGTCGAGAATTATGGAATCTTTATCTGTTGCAATTTCTACAATTCTTTTCAGTAAACCTAACGGCTTAGGATATTCAATTGTTTTTCTCTCGAGAATAAGTTTTAAAAGCTTGCCCCCTAATTCCGTATTGACCTCTGAATCCAACCACATTGAACGAGGTTTAGCGGTTTTTTGTTCGCCGTTTCGATTCAAATAATCTTTAATAAAAATGTCGAATTCATCTCGACCGCTTACTTTTCGGCCATATATTCGATTAATTTCATCCATCACTTTTTTCTTGCCCCACATCCATCTACCATCCCTTCCGTCAGATTTTCTTGGGAAAACTTCAACTGTGTGATCTTTAGTTTTCTCTAAACTTACAATCCCGTTTTTTGAATTAACATAAATTGGAAAAAACATTTCTGGTCTTTCTTCGCGTAAAGAAGCGGCTCCGCGCTGGCGTAAACCAAGTTCTCTCCATTTCTTGCCGTCTTTATCTTGCTGATCGTATTCATCAATATTTTCTTGTGTCAGAGGCAAACCATTCAAAATTACTTCGTCTATGCCCCTGGTATAACAAAGACAATACTCATGCAACGTAGCAACGTTTTCATCAGATTGGCGACCGCGCGGATTAGCTTTGATCGAAAAGTTGGTAATGAAGTTTTCTTCGCCAAAAACTTCGTCCATTAAATCTCTTAGATGATGTTGTTCATTGTCATCAATCGAAATAAAAATCGCGCCGTCGTCTCGCAATAATTCTCGTAATAACTTTAAGCGCGGTGTCATCATGCACAACCATTTATCGTGGCGGGTTAGATCGTCGCGATCCACCACCCTCCCCAGCCATTCCTGCATCATCGGAGAATTCACATTGTCGTTATACGCCCATCTTTCATTGCCGGTGTTGTATGGCGGATCGATGTAAATGCACTTTACCTTGCCCGCATAGGTAGGGAGTAGCGCTTTGAGGGCGACAAGGTTGTCGCCGTGGATAATAAGGCTATCATCCAGCCGGACATTGCCTGCCCTTTTATCCTTCCCTTCGACCAAACTCAAGGCAGGTCGCGGAATAAGCTCGCGGTACTTCACCGCCAGATGATGATTCTGGACGAATTGCTTTCCTTTGAAATTCAGTTGGGCCATTGTTTCGTGAATAAAATGTGTCTTGAATTAACTTACAGCAGTGTTCCTGGCTGTTTTTTTCCCAAATGCTCATAGGCGGGCGCAAGCGCCACCCGGCCTCCCGGTTTGCGCTGGAGGAAGCCGAGGCTCATCAAAAAGGGCTCGTACACTTCGGCGATCACATCCTCGTCCTCATTCAGCGCCGCCGCCAGGGTGTTCAGGCCTACCGGTCCGCCGCCGAACTTGTCAATTATTGTTTCCAGCAGGCGGCGGTCGTGCGGCTCCAAGCCTCGCGCATCGATTTCTAGGAGTTCCAGCGCTTCCCGGGCGGCCGGCACGTCGATCGCGCCTTGTCGATGCACTTCGGCGTAGTCGCGCGCGCGGCGCAACAGCCGGTTAGCCACGCGCGGGGTGGCCCGGGCGGCGGCGGCCAGGATCGAGACCGCCTCCGCCGCGATTGCCGTACCCAAAATTTTCGCGGAGCGGGCTAGGATCTTTTCAATGTCATGGTCGTGATAGTAGGTTAGCCGGAACGTAGCCCCGAAGCGCGAGCGCAGGGGTTGGGATAAAAGATTCTCGCGAGTAGTTGCGGCGATCAGGGTGAAGGGGGGCAGGTCGATCATGAGCGCGCGAGCGCTGGGACCCTTACCCACCACTAGGTGGAGTTTGTAACTCTCCATGGCGGGATAGAGAACTTCCTCGATCATGCGGTTGATCCGGTGCGCCTCGTCGATGAAGAGCACGTCTCGGGGTTCTAGGTTGGTCAAAATGGCGGCCAGGTCTCCGGTTCGCTCCAGGGCCGGACCGGAAGTTACTTTAACCTGGCTGCCGAGTTCGCGCGCGGTCAGATAGGCCAGAGTGGTCTTGCCTAAGCCCGCCGGTCCGGAAAAAAGCAGGTGATCCGCCGCTTCCTTCCTTTGTTTGGCGGCCCGCAGTATGACCTGGAGGCTCTTCTTTATGTTCGCTTGACCCACAAAGTCATCCCAGTTGGCGGGTCGCAGGGTTAGGTCCAGGGCCGCATCATCCGGTCCGGCATGCACGTTTAAATCCTTATTTTTACTGGCTTTTTTATCATTCATTAGAATAGGGGCGGGGTTGGCCAACTCTATTGACAACGAAAATGTTTTGTGCTAGTATCTGTGTCATTGAAAGCTGGTTGTTATTTGAGATCTGGGGGCTTTGCCCCTGCACTCAAGAGGACGGTTTTCAGTCTTTCTTCTTGAGTGTGGGGGCCGGAAACATCCTTAGCCTAGGACGGTTTGGCTCCGGCGAAACCCATCCTCGGGATTCTTCCAATCTCTTTTATTTTAAAGAGTTTAACCCTTTGGGGACACGCCCCTAGATCTCAGATAATCACTTTTTACTGCCGCCCGCAAGGCAGGTTATTTATCAGCGAATAACGAATTGGTTACGAATTTTCGAATTCGTAGATTCGAGACATATTCGTAATTCGTTGACTTACCACTCGATCGGTCCGGTCACGCTTTCCACTTCCGCCAGAGTAGTCAGGCCGGCTAAAAATTTCAGGATCCCGTCGGCTTGCATGCTGGTCATTTTTTGTTCTTGCGCCAACTTGCGCAGCGCCACGTGGGACGCAGACTGAAGGACCGCTTCCTGAAACTCCGGCTGGTCGGTTTCCAGGAATTCGAATATGCCGATCCGCCCCCGAAAACCAAATTGATTGCAGGCCTCGCAACCCGTTTGGGTATTGACCGTGGCGGGACCATCGGCCAGAAAGGCCGCGTAGGGAGCTTGGTCTACTTGGGGCGGCAGGTGTTCCAGAAAGGCGCGGACCTTGGGACGAAGTTCGGCTGGTACCTCTTGGGGCTTGCGACACTTAGCGCATAGCCGCCGCACCAGACGCTGGGCGATAACCAAAGAAAGCGCCGGTCCGACCGTGGCTGTTTTGACCCCCAGGTCGACCAAACGGGGAATGGCTCCCACGGCGTCGTTGGTATGGAGGGTGGAAAAAACCAGGTGGCCGGTCAGTGCCGCTTGGAGGGCAATGTCCGCGGTTTCCTGGTCTCGAACCTCACCCACCAGAATAACATCCGGGTCTTGCCGTAAGATGGCTCGGAGGCCGCTCGCAAAAGTGTAGCCGGCCTCCGGGTCGATCTGGGTTTGCTCGATACCGGCGATGCGGTACTCGATCGGGTCTTCTACGGTGATGATCTTTATCTCGGGCGTGAGCACGTGGCGCAGAAATGCATACAAAGTGGTGGTTTTGCCCGAACCGGTGGGCCCGGTATTTAAGATTAAACCGTTGGGCTTGGCTAGTTGTTGCTCCACCAGTTTTAAGAGGTCGCTCCGGAGGCCCAGTTCGGGCAGGGTTACGGATATCCCGGCGGGGTCCAGGATGCGCATGACCACCGTCTCGCCGAACTCGGAAGGGATGATCGAGACGCGGACCTCGATCTCTTTGCCCGCCACGGTGATCGTGAACCGGCCGTCTTGGGCCTCGTCTTTGACGTTCAGTTTCATCTCGGAAACCAGTTTGATCCGCGAGAGCAGGTGCTCATAGGGTTTTGGGGGGACGTCCCCCGCGGAGTGGAGCAGGCCGTCGATCCGGAGACGTATCTCCGCGCCGCCCTGGGTCGCCTCGAAGTGAATGTCGGAGGCTTTGTTCTGCAGCGCCCCAACTATGATTCGGCGGTACAGCTCCGCGGTACCCACCCGGCTGTAGTCCAAGGAGTCCAACTCGACTTTGAGCGCTTGAAAGGAATTTATTTTGGCGCCCAGCTCCGCGAGCTCCTCGGCGGTCACTCCCAGGGTGCCGGTGATGTCCGCTGTGGGTAGGGAGATGAAGCGGTAAAAGGCCCAGGCTTGGTCCAAGCTGGACTGAGAGCCCACGTAAATTTTGACTTTCAATTTTTTCTGGATCAAACCCGCGACTAATTTTTTGGCCGGCTCCAGGTGGGGGTCGAACATGACCAGCGCCAGTTCGTGCGCTCGAATTTGGATGGCGGCGGTTTGAGTCGCTTTGGCATCGGCTTCGGGCAGGAACTTCATGGCCTCGAGCGATATTGGTGTTTTACGCAGGTCCACATAGGGGAACCCCAGGGTCTTGGCCCGCCGCTCCGCGTCGCGTTCTTCCGCGTCGCGCTGGAGCGCCGCAAGCTGATGTTGGAGGTTGGAGGGCATGGAAGCGAGTTGTCGAGTTTATAAAATTTATAAAGTTCGTAAAGTTATAAAGTGGAGGGGCTGGAGGGAAGGAAACTTCTACGCCCCCGGACTCACACGGCGTAGAAGTTGCTTCTTCTCCGCCCTGGGGACGTGGTTAATTGCTACGTGCTACATGATTCATGATCTATGCCATAAGTGTAAGGAAATTAAGACGAAGTCGCAAAGAAAGTTTCTGGTTTTGACCAACTAGGGCCCTTGTGTTGTAATTTTAGAGGTGGTGTGCTATAATCCCATCTATGAAATCACCAGAGGGAACTCCAAGTCAGGGGCAGGATGGGCCGGAAAATCCAAAGCGGCGGAGGTTGCTGAAAGGTGTCCTTGGTTTGGTTGGATTTGGGGCCCTAACCGAGCGAAAGGCGGAGGCTTCAACTAAAATAGGATTTAGTAATCAAACTGGCGAAACTATCGTGATTATTGAGAATGGGCATGGGAAAATAGGCAGGACTACTTTGAGGCCCGGCCAGGTTTCAAGTAAAAGAATTTTTGCAACTCAACCACAGGGGAGATTTAACCGGATGGACTTTTTTGTTTTAGAACCAACGGGACGAAAACCAATCGAAAATCCTCCGCCCGAATTTACGGAATGGCTCCTAAAAAATGACATACGTTTTGCTGGGAGATCAGAAAGAGAGATGCCAGAGATAATTAGAGGTATTATCAACATCTCTAAAGACGAGGAGGCAGCTCTTAGGGCGCTTGTGGAGCCATATAAAAAATCTTTAAAGGGGCGGAAGGTGTTGGGCCGCGATAGCGAGCGTAGCTCCGAGGGATTACTAGACCAAATTGATGGCTGGCAGAAAATTGTGAAGCGAGTCGGGGATCGGGAGGGCGCGCGCGAGATTCCTATTGGGAACTTGCAGGAATGGGTGCCAGGGGCAGGCCAGGAAAGCAGTATTAGTATAGATTTCGTCCAGGAACCAGATGGCAGAATTAAGGTTGTTAGAAAGTGGAATTAGTTGGTGCGGTTAACGTGTGGGGTTGGTGAATATTTCTGCGCCTTCCCAAAGCTGCGCGGCTTTCTTATTTTTGTTCTATAATCTAGTAGATACGCTTAATATGTAGTGTATGTGAATTACCCCACCTAACCTCCCCTTTCTAAGGGGAGGAGGGGAGGGGTCAGATATTAGATGTGGGTACGCTTCCGCCGAAGACAGATCCTCCAGAGGAAACGACTCATGGCGAGTGAAGTCGAACCAATAGTGCATGTGAATAATTCGCGTCGTTTCGCGTAGATATTCGCGTAAATTCGCTTCTACCACATGTCTGGTCATTCTCATTGGGCTGGCATTAAACACAAAAAGGGCGTTACCGATCAAAAACGCGGGGTTTTGTTTTCCAAGCTTTTAGCCGCGGTTACTATCGCCGCCAAGGGCGAGCCCGACCCGGAGTTCAACCCTCGGCTTCGGACCGCGGTAGAAACGGCGCGCGAAGCCCAGGTGCCCAACGACAATATCACGCGAGCCATTAGGCGCGCCGCTGACACCTCTGCTGTTTTAGAAGAATTAATGTTCGAGGCCTACGGTCCCGGCGGGACGGCGATCTTGATCGAGGCGATCACCGACAGCCGCAACCGGACCGTTGCGGAGGTGAAGCATATTCTCTCTGAACGGGGAGGGAAGTGGGCGGATTCAGGCAGCGTCCAGTGGGCCTTTGAGCGTGTTTCTGGTTCGGATGGTTTGAAGTGGCAGGCAAAATTTCCCATGGAGTTATCCGCCGCCGATATGGAACAGTTAAAAAATCTCCTGGGGGCCATAGATGAGCATAACGATGTACAGGAGGTTTATACTAACGCTAAATTAGAATAAAGAATGGAGAATTAAGAATTAGGGGGGGTTATGCTCTCGTTATTTTTGCTTAATTCTATATTCTAACTTCTAAATTCTACCCCATGATTATCCTCGGCATCGACCCGGGCTCGCGGCGAATGGGATATGGTGTGGTGGAACAATCCGGCCCGCAACCGGTGTTTGTAGCCGCCGGCGTTTTACCGGTCACCGCCCGAACCGAGCCGGAGGCGCTCCAGGAGATCAAAACCGGTTTGGATGCGCTGCTGCGCAAGTATCGGCCGTCCGCGGTCGCGTTGGAGAAGCTGTTCTTCGTGCGCAATCAGAAAACAGGCATTGCCGTAGCCCAGGCGCGGGGAATCGCGCTACTCGCGGCCGCGCAAAAGGGTTTGCCGGTTTATGAATTCGCCCCCAATGAGATCAAGGCGGGTATTACCGGCAATGGCGCGGCGGATAAGCGGGCGGTGCTTAAAATGGTCCGAATTATTCTAAACCAGCCAGCCCTAGTGGTGATTGATGACGCTTCCGACGCCCTGGCTTCCGCCCTGTTGGCCGCTCAAAAATTTAGAAATAATTTCAACATTAAACCGAAAAATTCTGGGAATAGCGGAGGGGGTTGACAAACAACCTCCACAATCTATTCTGTATCCCAAGCTAGCGATTAATATTTTTAAAGGTTATTTTTTATCAAAGGTCGGCGGCTACCATTTTTGTGGAATGTCCACCGAGTTACTAAATATCCGAATGGCATTTCGAGGCTTGAGTGATGAAGACACTGGCGGTGAAGAGGAGGTGGGAGGTGGTTTTGGTGTCCCTAGTAAAGGCAATGGTGACGATGATGATGGCGTGGAAGAACCAAAGGAAGAACTAGAGGAGGGCGCGGAAGCAGATGAAGATGACGATGATTTGGAGGGAGGGGATTCTGAAATCTAGGCTGGTTGGTTCGATGTAGTTCTGGGGCGGCGGAGTAGGCAAGGCGGGAATCCAGAATTTCCGGGCCTAGATTCCCTGCCGGCCGTCAGGCGGGCGGATATGGCCTGCTGACCATTCCGGAATGACAGACAAATACATAGTTTCGTAATTCAAGGTCAGATGGCGCGGCCTGGCGCTATTCGGAAACGTCAAAAAGTTATTCCCTGAGCCCGTCGAAGGGTAGCTTTTGGGCGGGTACATGGCATGGCCCTCGACAAGCTCGGGCAATAAAATCGGTGGTTTCCGAACAGCGCCACGCGGCCTCGACAGTTGAGGTGGTTTTTCCGATAATGCATGATATGCGGTTGACCAGAGAACGTTCCCCCGAAGGGATAAGGCACAAGTTGCGTTTGTTTGGGCATCGTCTATCTACCCCACCAGAGAATACAAGTTCTCTAGTGGGGTCTGCCGCTCCCAAAAGAGAACGTCCCAGGAAACCCGGACGGCGGGCCCGCCGAATTTGGTTGTGGTTGGTTTTGGTGGTGGGGGTGATTGCGGTGCTCGCCCTTATTTGGGTGGCCTTATTGCTCCAAGACCTGCCGTCTACGGAACAAATTTTGAGCCGCCGGGTAAGTCAGTCGACCAAGATCTACGACCGCACCGGACAGGTGGTTTTATATGAGATTGGGGGGGATCAAAAACGAACCGTTATTTCCGGGGAGGAAATACCCCAGTCGCTCAAAAACGCGACTATCGCTGCAGAGGATGAGCGGTTCTACTCTGATTCCGCCATCGACTACCGCGGTTTGTTGCGCGCGCTATGGACAAACTTGAGGAGTGGCCGGGTGGTTCAGGGCGGGTCCACCATCACCCAGCAGTTGGCCAAAAACGCCTTCTTGACTTCGGATCAGACCCTAACCCGGAAGATCCGGGAGGTTTTCCTGGCGATCCGTTTGGCGCGCAACTACACCAAAGACCAGATCTTGGCCATGTACTTAAATGAGATACCTTACGGACCAACGATCTATGGAGTGGAGGGTGCGGGTCAGTTGTACTTTGGCAAACCCGCTCGTGATTTGAGTCTGGCCGAGAGCGCGGTTCTAGCCGCCCTGCCTAAGGCCCCGAGCCGTTTAGCGCCCGGCGGCAGCCACCAGGACGAACTTATTGCCAGACAGCGGACTATTTTGCGGAAAATGAACAGATTGGGAATGATCTCGGCCGAGGAACTGGAGGTGGCGTTGAATGCCAAGCTTAGTTTTGTTCCGCCTACTCATGGGATCAAGGCGCCCCATTTTGTTTTCTGGGTGCAAGATTATTTGATCGAACGTTACGGGGAGGAGTTGGTTAGAAGCGGCGGCTTGCGAGTGATCACCACCCTGGACTGGGAGATGCAGCAGGCGGCGGAAAAGGCGGTGCGAGAGGGCGCGGAACGCAATCAAAAGTTGTACCAGGGACGGAATGCGGCCTTGGTCGCGGAAGATCCCCGCACCGGGCAGGTCTTAGCCCTGGTCGGCTCCCGAGATTACTTTGACCTGGAACATAACGGCAACTTTAATGTGGCCGCTCAAGGACTGCGCCAGCCCGGATCGACCCTTAAACCATTCGTCTACTTGACCGCTTTCCAAAAAGGCTATTCTCCAGACTCGGTGGTTTTCGATGTCCCGACTGAATTTGTGGCGCGCGACCCAGACTGTCCGCCGGAACCGGTTTTTGAGATAGAGAGTCCCACTTGTTTCCATCCCCAAAATTTTGATGATTCTTTTCTGGGTCCGGTTCCCTTCCGCCGCGCCTTGGCCCAATCCCGTAATATTCCAGCGGTGAAGGTTTTGTACTTGGTGGGATTCAAGGACGCCCTAACCAACGCCACTCGTTTTGGATTGACCACCCTAACTAACCCGGCCGAGTATGGCTTGTCTTTGGTCTTGGGCGGTGGCGCGGTCCGTTTAGTAAATTTAGTGGAGGCCTATTCAGTTTTAGCGGGAGACGGCGTGCGTCATGCCCAAGGATCTATTTTGGAAGTTAAGGATAGTTCGGGCGCAATCTTAGAGACTTATCGCGACAGCGCGGAGCGAGTGGCAGAAGCGCAACCGGTGCGGCTGGTGAATAACATATTAACCGACCTGGACGCGCGATCTGGCTTGTTCCACAGCAGTCTGGCGCTCACTACTATACCCGGACATGATATTGCCATTAAAACCGGAACTTCCAATGACTACCGCGACGCTTGGGTGGTTGGTTACTCTTCCGCCTTGGTGGTGGGGGTTTGGGCGGGTAATAATAACAATCAGCCCATGCAGCGCCAGGGCTCCAGCCTTTTGGCGGCGGTTCCGATCTGGCACAGCTTCGCAGTCGAGGCCTTCCCTCGGGTCCCACCGGAAAAATTTCCCGCGCCGGAACCGGTCGCGCGCTCCGACAAACCGATGTTCAGTGGTCAAGTGGTCAGTAATAATCAGATCCATTCGCTTTTGTATTACGTCAACCGAACCGATCCCACCGGGCCGGCCCCGGAGCGCCCGGAGCGTGATCCCCAGTTCTATAATTGGGAAATGGGTGTTTTGCTTTGGGCCCAAAAGAATGTTCCGGCTTTAGTAGCCGGCAATAATGCCACCTCGTCCCCGCAAATTAGTTTCGCTTCTCCCGCCAATGGCAGTTCTTTTGTTGATTCCATCAACTTAACCGCGTCGGTGGCTTCCGCCACGCCCTTGAAGCGAATCAGTATTTCTTTTAACGGGGTCTTGATTCAAGAGGTGGCTCCGGAGTCACCCGGACCATACCAGATCAACTGGTCTTTTGTTCCCGCCAACCCCCAGCCTCAAAACATTTTAGAAATTGAGGCGCGAAACGCGAGTAGCACCAGTCGGGAGGGAATAATTTTATACCACTAGTCAGGTATATCAGGAAGTCAGGATGGGGGCGATAATGTAGAAAAAGGAGGGGTCTTTGGGGTTTTTAAGCAGGGCGGGTTTGTCTTCGTTAATTCCCCAAAAAACATCTTCCCCGATTAAAGACCTAAGTCCATCCAAAAGGTAGCGGGCGTTGAAGGTTACGCGGTTGAACCCATTGGTGAGTTTTACCGGGAGGAGATACTGGTTCTCTCCGGCCACCGTGTCGCCGGAAGAAAGTTTTATGCCGTTTAGTGTTTTTTCCGGCTCGACGCGAACTTCGTTGTTGCGCCCGCCCAAAACACTGACTAGCTTCAGGGCGTCAATCAACTCTTGTTTTTTTAAAGTAACTTCAGCGGTAAAAGCGGAGGGGATAATGGTTTGGTAGTCGGGGAAAACTCCTTCCACAAACCGGGTAATGCACTCGAAGTTTTTTGTTCGCACTAAAAGTTGGGATTGGTCGGGTAGGAGCTCAACTTCGTCGGTGTCTTTAATGGTTCGTAACAGCTCTTGAATGGTGCGCAGGGGGATCAGTTTTCGTAGGGGTTGCGGGTAGCCGCCTTGGTATTGTCCGCCGGTGACGGTTTTTTCCGCCAAGCGATAAGTGTCGGTCGCAACCAACCGTATATTATCGATGGAATAGTCCCACAGAACAGAGGATAGTTCCGGTCGCAGGTCGGTAATTTGCGCCGCGCCGGCCACCGGACCCAGCGCTCCCCGGAAAACGCTTCCGGTCATAGAAATTTTTTCGGTTTGGTTGCTTATTTTGGGAATAATTGGAAAGTCCTCCGCGGGCATCCCGTTGATACTGCCTTCGTAATTCTCGGTTTTAATCAGTAGGGCTTGTTGTTTCTGTTCGAGATTAATCCGCTCGCTGGTTAGATTGCCGACAATATTAGAAAGTAGTCCCAGTGGTGTCGTTAGGCTGCCGCCTTCCAGAACTTTGCCCGGAACTGAATATCGGAGGGCGATCTCCAGGTTGGTGGCGGTTAGGGTTATGTCCTCGCCCCTAGCTTCCAGAAGAACGTTTTTTAGAATCGGCAAACTTGCACCCTCGCCTAGCGCGCGCTCCACCACCACCAACCCTTCTTTAAGATGAGCCCGAAGCACTATAATCTTCATTTTTATAAATAATAATACTAGTAGTAGTTAATAGTGGCTGGGGATGTGGGGATAAGAGGGATAAACCAAAGTAAATAATACCAAAAAAAAGGAAAGAAATCCCCACAAATTTCAGCTCTTGTTGATAAGTTCTCGGATTTGGAACATTTTTTGGTTTAAATTGGAGTTTTTAGTCAACTCTACGGTTATTTTTTCGAAAGAATGGATGGCGGTGGTGTGGTCCCTACCCATCTTTTCCCCAATATATGGATAAGATAGTCCCAAAATATCCCGAAGCAGGAACATGGTTACTTGGCGCGGCTCCACAATTTCTTTGCGGCGGCACCGCCCGATCAAATCAGTGGTGGGGATATTATAGAAGTCAGCTACTGCGCCAATAACCTGCGCGTCACTGACCGGCCGGGAGAAGGCTTGAATGGACTTATCAATGATCTCCTCCGCCACCTTACGGCTGATATCAGTTTGTTTTTTATCCTGATAAAAAACAATCTTATTCAAAATTCCTTCCAGCTCGCGGATATTCTTTTTAACTCGGCGGGCGATCAAATCCACCACCTCATCCGAAAGCAAACGCCCGCCCTGTTGCAGTTTGCTTTTAATAATCGCCACCCGGGTCTCATACTCCGGATAACTAATATCCACAATTAAACCACCCTCAAAACGCGAGCGCAGACGTTCTTCTAAGGTTGGAATAGATTGCGGAGGCCGATCGGAAGAAATGATTATTTGTTTATTGTGTTCATATAAAGCATTGAATGTGTGGAAAAACTCCTCCTCGGTTTTTTCCTTACCCCCAATAAACTGAATATCGTCGATGATCAACACATCCACATCCCGATACTTCTTTTTAATGTCCTCCATGCGTTTATTGCGGATCGCCCAAACCACATCGTTAGTGAACCTTTCCGAAGTTACATATTTAGGCCTAACTGTGCCATGATAACGCAGTAAGATCTCATTACCCACAGCCTGGATTAAATGGGTCTTGCCTAAACCCACTCCCCCGTATACAAAAAACGGGTTGTACTTGGTGCCGACATCCTGCACAACCGCGCTGGCCGCGGCGTGAGCCAGCTCATTAGAGGAACCTACGACAAAACTGTTAAGGGTGTATCGGGAGTTAAGGTTGGTTTCGGGATCAACCCTAAACTCCAAACTAATTTGACTCTGGTTGGGGCTGGTTCGCTCCCCGGCCGCCGCCGCCCGTTTATGGGCTTCCTCGGCGGCTTCGCTGATAACCACAAACTCCAGTTTTTTTACCGAGTCGTCAAAGATCCGAATGATCCCCAAAAGATCTTTGTGATATTTGTTTTGCACCCACTCTTTGGCGAAATTGTTTGGCAGGCCGACACAACCAACCCCATCCCGCCGATCCAAAAAACAACTGCCTTTTAACCAAGTAGCGAAATTAGCCCGAGAAGTTTTTTGCTCCATCTCACCCAAAACCAATCTCCACAAATTTTCCAAATCCATAAAAGCCAAAAGTTAGAGGGTATTTTTCAGGTGCAATCATTCTACTCCCACCCAAACACAAGTCAAAACCAATTCCGAAGATATGGGGATTACTTGTTAAGAAGTGCCTACCCCCCAACCCCCTTAAATTTTGTATCAGTCTATGCTAGAGTAGCCTTACATGTCCACCACCTATCAACCCAAAAAGCGGAAAAGGGCCAAAACCCACGGGTTCCGGGCCAGGCGACTTACCCCAACCGGACGACGGGTACTTACCCGCCGGCGCCAAAAGGGCCGCCGGAAGCTTAGTGTTTAAAACACAGCTGGATTCTATGTTGCCCCGGAAACAGCGGCTTAGTCGTCTGGAAATCGCCCGGTTTTTCCCCCTGCGCACCCCCCCGCGCTTTACCTGCGCCTGGTTTGATCTTTGGGCGCAACCCAATTCCACCAACCACAACCGATACGCCATTGTTATCCCCAATAAAACCCTAACCCGGGCAGTTGACCGGGCTTATTCCCGTCGGCGAATATACGCCCTGGTGAGAAACTGGCCGAATTACAGAGAAGACAGACTGATCCGGCTCAAGCCACACATCCGAAGCCGCCAGCAAGTCAAGAACTTTCTAACCGGCTTTGTCGCTGCCCCAAAACTATAATATCCCAATATGGCCAATTTATACCACCTCGTCTTATATCAACCCCTACTAAATCTATTAGTGATCCTCTACCAAACTACGGCCGGGGGCGATTTGGGGGTGGCCATTATAGAACTTACGGTGCTGATTCAGCTAATCCTTTTCCCCATTGTCCGGCGCAACCTCCGAACCCAAATGGTTATGCAAAAAATTCAGCCGGAACTGCGCCGCACCCAAGAACTTTATAAAAAAGATCCGGCCAAACAGTACCAGGCCATGATGGCCACCTACCGCGAACACCACATATCGCCTTTCGGGGGTTTTGCCCTGACTTTTGTGCAACTGCTCCTGATCATTCCTCTGTACCAAATATTCCTGCACATTTTTGCCGCCGAGACCTTAACCCAACTATACTCCTTCGTGTCCCAGCCCGCCGCCCTAGCCAACATCTCTTTGGGCTTGATAAATCTGCCGCAGCCCAGTATTCTCTTGGTAGTTCTTACCGCTGCCATGCAGCTACTTCAAGGCTGGCTAATGTTCCAACCACTGGCGGGATCTGGTCCTGGTCCAGCCTCCTCAAAAATGATGATCTTGATGGGGCCGGTGATCACGGTGGTAATTTTTTCGCGCTTGCCCGCCGCCGTTGGTCTATATTGGTTAGCCTCCACTATCGCTTCCATTGGTCAAACCGTTATCATTCGCCGGCAGTTAACAACCAGCCATGATCAACCTCGAAGCCTTTGTTCAAAAACTGATAGCCCTGATGGGGTTTGAGGACTGCAAAATAGAAGTCGACGCCGAGCACCGGCACGGCTCGATCTTTATTTACAGCCACGAGAACCTGATCCAAGAGAACCTGCCCGACTTAGTGGAAAGCATCAACCATTTGGTGCAAATGGCGGCCAAACAACAAAATGCCGAGACCATCTTCTTCGATCTAAATAATTACCGCCGCGAGCGCGAGCGGCTGATCGCCGAACTGGCTCGAACCGCGGCCCGCAAGGTGCTCGCGACCCAACAAGAACTAACCTTGCCCAGCATGAACTCTTACGAGCGGCGGCTGGTCCACGTGGAGCTCGCCACCCATCCGGGAGTAGTTACCGAGAGCAACGGAGTGGGACGAGAACGCTGCGTGGTGATCAAACCCCTCACGGATGAACCGAAAGGGTCCCTAGTCCAAAGTCAGACCGTATAACCGCCGGTCGTATCGGTTGATGAAGAACAGCCGGTTTTGGTACACCCGAAGTTCATCTGCGTCCAGGCTCAACCCCTCTAAATTAAGCAAGCTGGACACGTCGCCGGTGGTTAAGTTGATCGAGAGAAAATCATCCACCGTGTAAAGACGGCGCTTGAAGTAATCATCCGGCAGCTCCGCCGCCGCGAAAGCCCGGGCGTCCCGAGGCACGGCGCAGATCAAACCAGCCCCCTCCGTAGAAGTGGCCTGACCCGAGCTCGTCGAATGAGCCTGCCCCAACTCTTCGCTCTTCGCGCTTCGCTCTTCGCTTATCAAGGTGCATTTATTGGGCAGGGTGAGAAAGTTCAGATCGTGCAGGACGGTGCCGCCTCGCCCCAAAAGGGACAAGGTGCCGCCCCGGCGGTTCTTGTTGGCCGCAAAAGCGACCCCATAACCCGCCGCCCCGTTCCAATTAATAACTAATCCCACCCGACCCGCCAGGGCGGGCTGGGATGTTTGTTTGGCCAAATCAACCCACCACGCCGCCCCTTCGGTTTCCGCAGAACTCCGAGCGACCAAAAGGATCTTCTCCGGACTGGAAGCGATAATATCCACATCGCTAACGTTCACGCCTAAAAGCGGCCGGGGTGGAGCTTGGGGGCGGGCTGGGTCCAGTTCGGCTAAAACGTTAGTCTTATCACCCCGAGCCAAAAACAAAACAACTCGGCTGTCGGCGGACCAAGCGGCGTCGGTTACCGCGACCGGCAGGCCTTGCCAAGTACTGGAGGCGGTCGAAAAAAGAGAAGCGCCCGACTTACCCTCGGCTAGGACGAAACGGCCATTGGGCGAAAAACGGGCACGGGTGAGGTTGGGCAAGGTGCTGGCGCTGGCCGTGCCGGTGCGCCCTCCCGCCACCCGAACCACTTGCCCGTCGGGACGGATCAACCAAACGACACTTTGTTTGTCCACGAAATAATCCAACACCGGATCGGGGGCGACCACGCCGAACTTCTGACTCATTGCAGTGACGCCGGGACTGGAACTGGTGGCGCCCGGAACAACCACCGTGCCCGGTCGAGAAACTATGCCGGGAGATATGACGCCGCCGACGCCGCTCGGATTGGGGTGGCTGGGGGCTGGAACGGATCGAAAAACTTGCCACAAACCATAGCCCGCCAGTGCGCCGACAACCAACACTATTAAAACCAGGATCAATTTACGCATGCTTATTTTTGAAAAATCAACCGCGCGGCGCTTTGGGCGGATTCGAATAAACCGCGCGGATTTTGCGCGGCGAGGGAAATATCAACCGCGGTTCCGTCGGGAGTGTTGGGATCAATTTCCATTCGGAGTGATTCCGGGTGCTCCGCGTTTTGGACCAACTCGCCATTGACCCGCCAAGTCAAACCCAAATCACCCAACCTGGCGATCTTAAAGAAGAACGGCCGAGCCCACACCTCCGCCGCCGTAGTTCCGAAACGGTTGCTGGGATAAGGAGCGTCGATAACTATGTCCGGGGCGGCTACGGGCAGCCGCAGGGTTTGGATCGCATCCCCGTTTTTCAACCCCCCCACCCGCGCGCGCAACTTGAGATTACGACTGGCGTCCTCGGGCACCAAGAAAACAATCTTCTGCTTGCCGTTGCCGCCCTCCAAAAGACGATCGTTTAGGTACCAGTAGATCGGCAGTTTGGATAGATCCACCAGCTGGCCGGTAGTTTCAGTGACAAACACCGTGGCTTCCATGAACGACCCCGCCACGGGCAACACCTTGCCCGCGTAACCCGACGGCGCATAAGTATCCGCCCGCCAATCCACCCAAATCCAGTAATTTGTTTCTTGCGCGCCGGCAGTCAGTCCTATAGCTGCCGCGAGGGCCACGCCGAATATCAACAAAACTTTAGGCATAAGATTCTTGGAATTTCTTGGATCTGCCGGCTGGCCGTCTCTGATTCCAAGCGCGTTCCGCCCGGAGGCGTTTCGCGGCTGCGGGGTCGCTCAAATCAACCACCGAGCCGTCGATCCGAACCCGACCCCCACCCAGAAGTTCCCAACCGACGTCTTCCGGCGCAACCCCCGTCTCCATACTTTCTTTAAGTGTATCAAGTGAGGTTCGAGAAAGGTAGTCGGCGGATAAGACACCTCGGTCGCTAATCATCGGCGCCACCCCTAAGCCTTCTGGTCTTTGAGAGGGTAAGTACTGTCCCGCCGCGAGCGCGGGTTGTTCTCCAAAGGCCGTGGTGGTAGTTGCGCCGGCTGCTTGGCCCGATCTAGCTTCGGCCATCGACTCCTGCACGGTTCCATAGAATTGGCGTCCTTCCCGGCTGACATTCTTGACCCGTTCCCAAGCAGCCCCATCCTTGCTCCGCGCGGCCGCCCCTAGGCTTCTCGCCGAGGCTTGAACTTTTGGGTCGAACCCAACCTTGAGCGCGGTGGCGGCCAGAGCGGACTTAGGGTGACGATCCACGTAAATCGTGACCAAGAAGGCAGCTGTTCGAAGCGGCAAGACGTCGCCCACGACCGGGATCAATTCTAAAAGATTGCCAATCAGCGCATAATTGCCCTTGACCCCTTTCGTACGCATATAAATTTGTTCCGACGGGAAGGCGATGGCGTCGGTGACGCCCAGGCCCACGCCCGGGATGTAGTCCAAAATATCCGCCAACAAAATCAAGGCGCCGACAAGCAAGGCCTCGGCGGAAGGTATCTTTGGACCCGAGCTGCTCCTTTGATCATCGCCCATGGTTGTGTTACTTGCCCTCCCCGGCCTCTTCTAAGAGTTGTTTGGGGTCAGTGGTAATAATCTTACCTTCAAAGTAGGAAGGAATGATCTGGATTGCCACATGCCGCTGGCCGGCGATGAACAAACCAGTGCCCACCTCCGCGGTCAACAACAGATCTTTTTCCGCTTGGGTTAGATTAAAGGCCTTACCTACCACATCAATGGTGGCCGGGGCTTGTTTCAGGAGTAATTGAACTGAAGAGTTGGTGATGACCGGCCGGCCATATGGGGAGCGCAGGAAATCCTCCACGTCCTGGGTGATGGTAGTGGTACCCAAGTAGTACTTGCGGCAGCGTTTGACCAGGCCGAACAAGAAGGCGGCACTGGTTTCATCTTTCATCATCCACCAAGCCTCATCCACGATCAAGATCCGCCGCTTAAGATGGGCGCGGATCAGATTCCAAATAAAGTTTAAAATAAGATACATGGCGATCGGGCGCAGTCCGTCTTCCAGGTCCCGGATCGAAAAGACAATCAATCGATTCTTAAGATCAATGTTGCTGGCTTGATTCAGGAAGCCGGAGAAGCTGCCCTTGGTGAACTTATAAAGCCGCTCGGCCATGCCCCGGCCGCCCTCTAGGTTGCGCAACACCGTTTCCAGATCCTCCAATAGGGGCGGCTGGGCCTCCGAGAAGTCTTCCCCGATCACGATCTCGCGCGAGGCGTATGTTTCCGTGATGGCTCGGTCCAGAATGGCATCTTCCTCGGTAGAAACTTCGCCCAAGAGAAGCTTGATCAAACCGGCAATATTTACAATATGCGAACGCAAAACATCCGAGGCAGTCTCTCCGTCGGGGATAATAGGCAGATCGAAAGGGTTAATGTGCTCTTCGGAGGATAGGGAAATGTTGAAGAAGCTCCCGCCGAACGCCTCGGCTAAGCGTTGGTACTCGTTCTCTGGGTCGATGACAATAACCTCCGTGCCCAACATTAAAGAACGGATAATTTCCAACTTAGTGGCGTAGGATTTGCCGCTGCCCGCCTTAGCGAAGACCACCTGATTCGCGTTTTCCATGGAGAACCGGTCGAAGATGACCAAACTGTTATTGTGACGATTGATGCCGTACATCACCCCATCTTCGGAGGTTATATCTTCGGAAACAAAAGGAAAAAAGGACGACACCGGACCCGAATTCATGGGGGTCATGACCAGGAGATGATCCTGCCGCAAAGGCAGAACCGACTGATAGCCTTGCAGTTGCTGGAACAGAGCGGGCTTGGCGAAGACCAATTTAGCTTCCAAGATCGAGGTCAGCCGACTTTCGATCCGAGTCAGTGCGTCCAAGTTATCCGCGTAAATAGTCAGGTACACCGCCACACTAAACAATCTTTCCTGGCCCTGCATCAGCCCGTCGCGCAGATTCTCAATGTCTTGCATCGCGGTCTCCAGCATGGGATCGCGGACCAACCCTTTTTCTTCCCGATCCGCGATTTGGGACTGTACTTGGGTGACTTTCTTGCGCAAATTTTTCAAGGCGTTACCGGTGTCCAAGGGCTCGGTGTAGATCGCGATATCCATCAATTCCGGCAGGTTGATAATCGGCTCGAACCAACCCGTGGACAGGAAGCGCGGGTAGGAAAAGAAGAAGAAGGACTTGGCGAGCTTATCCCCGATCTTGAGGTAGTTAGATTGCACCTCCAGGCCCGGTGGAGCGATAACCTTTTTAACTTGTTGGAAATTGTCGGGCATGTTAGGAGTGTGAGACGCGGCGCCGTCTAAGCTAGAATTCGATGGTGCCATGGCGAGTTATTAATCATTGATTATTAATCATTGATCATTTCTGACCGGCCGCCTCCAAAGTTTCCACGCCCGGAACTCGTACCCCTTCCTTCTCGATAGTTTCGGGGTTATAGAAGTTATAAAACAATTCCACCAATTGTTCGTTGCCTAGCAGTTTAACTTCCAGCCCGACCGCCCGCAGGCCTTCCATTACTTGTTCTACTCGCTGTCCCAGCTGGGTCAGGTTTTTTTGGAACTCGGCTTCGTCCGCCGCGCTAGTTTGGGCCGCGGCCGCGCTCGTATCTTTGGACTTGAGAAAAGGTAAAAATTTACCCGCACTCTCGCGGCTGGGCAGGGTTACGGTGTCGTAGGGAACAACCACCAAAAAAAGCTTCCGCATAATCGGGTTGTCGTGGACAAAACCCCGGATGAACGACTGGTACTCCAGCATTTGGTTCTGCAGTAAACTGGATGGCTCGTCCACCCGGCGCTTCTCTAGTTTGGTCAGATACTTCTCGATATTGATCTTGCGCGAATGGATCACGGTTTGAACGGTAAAATCCAATCCATTTAGAAATTCCTGGTAGCTCTGGGTAATTACGTTCTGTTCCACCTCGGATTTCAGGGCGAAATTCATTCCCCCCACCAGCAAAATTTGCCGCAGGCCGCCGGACAAGATAATGGTGTTATCCCGGATCTCCTCGATCATTACTAGGTTTTGAGTGTTGGCTTCGGCCATTGTTTTAAGTATACCTTGAATTACGAAATTCTGTACTTACACCCTTTGGGTTATTCACGTCCCCATCTGTCATTCCCGCGCAGGCGGGAATCCAGGCCCCAGGGCAAGTTGCATACTGGATCCCCGCATTCGCGAGGATGACAGAAAGAAGGCGAATATGTAAGTCCTAAACATAAACAAAATAAAATAAGGCTAGCGATAATCGATTCGCCGGGCGGCGCGATGTTCCCCAGTGGGACGCTTAATGATCTGGAAACGCTCCCGAACCTCGGGGGTAGTATCGGTGGGGGTTTGGGGTGACTCCGGGGGCGCGCTGGGCCGGCCGGTTTGGACCTCCTGCCATATGGTCTTGAGCGCCAAACCAGCCAAGACTCGCTCCAAATCAAATCCCGGCGTCACCGGCTTGGGCGGTTGCGAACCCTGGGGGAGCGCCTTTTCGGTGGATTGCCAGATATATCTTTGCGGCTCCCAAAAAAAACTGAAGGCCGCGGCGATGATCTTGGGCAACGACTGGCCGTTGATGGTGATAAAACCCAAGCCCAAGCTTATTCCCACCACAGCTATCGAGCACAGCGCCCAGAGCCAAGTTTGAACCGTAAAGTAAAAAACAAAACTAACTACGCCGCTCCCGGCCAGGTATAAAAATTGGCGGATGGTGAAGGGTCCCGCTATCTTATCCTCAACCTCGATGAATTGGGGAACTTGGTATTGCATAAAAACCTATATGTCCTATCTGACCTATCGGGCCCGTGAGTCTTGTATCGGTTCCAATTAACGTACACCCGGAAGAGTTGCATCCGAGGTCGGGCCTTAGGGAGCCCCAAGGCCCGACCTCAATGAATCCGCCAAGTCATCCGACCTGGCGTCCGGTCGAATAACCGGACGGGGCGTACCCTATTCGCATCGATTCGCGAGTGGTGATTAATTGGAGACAGTACAACATAACCCGCGCGACCTAAACCTTCGGCGCGGGCGGCTCTTCGGAATAATTAACAACCTTGGGCGGGGGCGCGAGTTTCTTTTCTAAAGACGAGGGGGTCGGGGCAGGCTTTGACAACTTCTGCCACCAGCCGGACTTGTCGGGCGCCGCGGGAATAGTGGAAGGCAAGATGGAGCCGAACTTAACCGTCGGCTGGGACAGGTCTATGGTGGCCGGGGTAGGGGCGGACACAAACTCCTCTTTCTTGAAAGGCGCAGTGGCGGGCGTTGGCGCCGGAACCGAGGCGGCAGGCCTCTCCAGAGAACTCGCCGGGGGCGTTAAGCCCCGTGTTCGCATAGGGGTATTCTCTAACGGGGTAAATAACTCGCCCTTGTCTTTGCCGAGCGGTGGTAGGGGCGGCACTGGCGGCGCCCCGGGCTTCGTGGGCGCGGGCACACCGATCTCGATACGAGCAGTGGAGGGCGGCGCCTTAGGTGTGCTAGCGGGGCCTCGAAGCAGGTCGGTTTCACCAGAAGGAGAAAGGCCGGGGGTAGTAGTGCTCGAGGTTTGCTTCGGCATCTGGACGGGGCGCATCTTTTCCTCCTGCCGGAGTACGATTGGTTGAGGTGTGATGGTTTCTGGTTTTTTTGGTTCGACTCGGCTTCCGCCGGAGGCGCCTGCCCGCCCGAAGCCGGGTGCAGGCGGGGATCCTCCTTCGGAGGACACCACGGGCGGTTTGATCGGATCCATCATGGGCGGTGCCGATATTGGTTGTTTGGGAACTATCGGGGTGGGAACGGCGGGGGGCAAGACTGCGCCTCGAGTAATATCAGGTCGTATCGGCGGGGGTAGAGGCGCGGGCACTCCGGGGAATTTCCCAGCCTGCAGATTTACGGCTGGTAAATCCCCCGGACTTCCCGATGTTTCCGGGCGATGCCGAGTCGTACCCATGGGCGTAACCGGCGGCAGAGCCGCCGGCGCGGGTCGGGTTATTTCCTCAATCCGAGCGAGCGGGGTGGTGGCGGGAGCGGACAGGGTTACCACTGGCTGGGCGGGGGCTGTAGCGGGTGTTTCTACCGACGGGAGCTGGTATATTTTTTCCAGATCCGCCCGGTACTTGGAAAAAATCTCCCGGTCCAAATCGGTCGCCATCTTTGCCACTTCTAGAGATCCCAGGGTTAATAAAACATCCAGCTGTTCGCTCAACTCGGCCGGCTTAAGGAATCCCAGCAAAACCAAACCGGACAACTGCTGAACCAGTAGTACGTCATTGCCGTCGGCCAAGCCCTGCCGCAAGCAAATTTGGGCAACAGCTTGCAAAAGTTCTGTCGAACTGGCGGCATCCTGGATCGATTTCGGCAGGGAGTCGAACCGTTCCGCAACTTGTTGAGGAGTAATTTGATCAATATCAGTCATAGTGGTTTATTTTATGCGGTTGCGGCTAGCTCCTGTGGGCTTAGCGTGCCAGTAGTATAGAAGTTATCCTTCCGGCGCTCTTTCCACGCCGCGAACTCCGCCTGGTTTGGTCTAGGCGCCCGAGCCCGACCAAATTCACAGCTCCGGTTGGCACAGTAGACGGGTCGCTTGGGGCTGTAGGTTTCTTGGGGGCATTTCTGACAGCGCCAGATCTTCGGGGTGGTGGAATACTGTTGGTAACTTAACGCTCCCGTGACCGCCGCCCCCACAATGCCCTTGGTCAAGCCCCAGGCGGTTCTGGCCGCGCCCTTGGCTAGAACACCGCCGGCCGCCGCCGCACCGGCAGCCACTCCCGCTACGCCGGCAGTCAAACGAGCGGCTCTTTGCTTGGATTTACTCTCACTATTGTACCATCCCTCTGTCCAGCCAGCTACCCGATCGCGGGCCGCCCGATGGGCTTCCACCGGATGAGAGCCAAGGTAGGCCACTCGACCGAGACCACTCCCGACCGCGACTGCTCGACCGCGACCACTTACCGCCGCCAGTTCTTCTCTGGTTTTGGCCAAACGAGCGGCCGCCAGCGCGTCCGCCGCGCGTTGCTCCTGGCGTTGTTTCACTTCCGCCTTTTCGCGAAGCAGCCGCGCTTCGGCCGCGGCGAGTGTCGCTTGGACACGCGCCACCTCTGCCTCGGCTCTCTGTAGGCGCCCCGCTTTCTGTTCCGCGCCGCCGAATCCAATACTCTTCTCTCCTCTTATCCGATCACGCTTCGCGGCCGCCGCCTCCAGAGCGCTTTTCGCCGCACGCGCGCCCTTCATGGCTTCTTGGATCTCGGGGCTAATTGCCGCTTCTTCGGGTTCGGCAACTGCCGGCGGTGTCCCGGCCGGAACCCCTTCCGCAAATCCGCGCTGGAATGGAGACGCTGATGTCTCCCCTCCCAGTCCCACCGGGGCCGTGCCCATTACCTGGGGCTGGCTGGCGGGGGCGTGTGCGGCTGGCTGTAGCTGCGGCAGGGATTCGGCGGCGATCCGAACGGGCTGGGCCGGGGCAATGGGAATCACTTTGGGTCGGGCGGCCGCTCCCGCCGGAGAAGCAGAAGGCGGCGGTGGGGAAGATGGTTGGGCGGCGGCCGCGGCGGGAGGCGGTTGGTCCTCTGGTTTTGGTCCGGCGGCAGGCACGGCTTCCACCCGGGCCTTTTGAGCCGCCATCGCCGCCTCGGTTTTGGTCCCGCCGCGAGCAGCAGTTTGAACTGCGGTGACTGCGGGCAAAGTAGTTAACCGTTGTTTAACTCTGGCGGCTTGAGCCGTGGCCTTGCCCCAATACTCCTTACCCTTGTCCGCCACTCCTTTTTTGGCCCAACTCTGCACTCCGCGCCGCGCTCCTTGCACTGCCGCCACTGCACCCTGGGAGCCGTAAACACCCACTTTTTGGGCCGCGAATATCCCGGCGGCTATGATTGCCAGCGAAACTATCATTTGGAGGAAAAAGGAAGCGGTTGTAGCCAGCGCGCCCAGTGCTCCGGCCAACCCCGCCGCCGCCCCGGCCGGAGCCCAAATATTAGTGGTCGCGAGAGCCTCGATGACCTTAATGCCGAGCCAAAGGAAGAAGACGCACAGCGGCGCGAAGAAAGAGTACTTTAAGAACTTACTCCACCACTCCCCCCACTGGCTCCGGAACATGGGCAAAATGAAGCCGATCATGGCCAGCGGGAACAAGACCAGCAAGATGCCCAGGGCAACGTAACGGATTAAGAACAAGCAGTTGATCGTGGCCAAAATGACGATAATAAGCAGGGAGCCAAGTATCGAGAAAACCAGCGATCCGGTGGATTGCAAGAGGCCAGCCACGGCGGATCCCCCTCCAGAATCGTTTAACTCTGCGCCAACTGCGGTCGCGTTAGTAGTTCCCATCTGCTCGTCCGACAGGCTGGTAAGGTTCGCTTTCTGCGGCTGGAAAGATCCCGAGAGAGCCATCGCGAAGTTGTGAAAACTATTGCCCCCGGCCGGACTGATCTGATTTATAAAGTAAGACGCCAGAGTATCGTTGAACTTGATGATCTGTCCGGTCAAGGGCAGGCCGAAATTAACCAAGAGTATCGCCGCGAGAAACTTGGGCAGGAGCGCCTTGGCGCCATAGGGCGTGTACCGGACAATGGTCGCGATCGCGATCATCACTAAAGCGATCAAAGAGAAGACATTGAACAGGGCGGAGGACATCTTGTAACCAAGCTGGACCACTGGTCCGTTAACTATGTCCGTGTTAAGTTCCAGAACAATGCCCAAAAGCCACGCCTGGAGGGAGACGATTATCCCGGCAATGAAACTAATGAAGTAGGCGGCCAAAAAGAAGATCTTGCCGATCACCCCGAAGGCCAGGTTGAACATATTGCCGAAAGTTTTATCCCAAGCCCAAGAAAAAATATTATTGGCAGTTTTGGCATTCTTTTCCACAATTGCTTTTTCGCAGTTTGCCCGCTGTTCCGGCGTGGTGGTGGCGCCCTGCGCCGGTATGCAACGTAAACTGGCGAAGGTCTCTACGCTCCCGTAGGCCAGGGCGATATTACCGCCGAAGTTCTTTTGCGCCGCCCCGAAAGGAACGGGCGACAAAACCACCCACAGCCCTACGGTTGTCGCGACAGCTATCAAAACTGATCGGGGAATATCTAATCGCTTCATATTCATTACGGCGCGGGCAGGGTTTGGTTGCAGCTCGGCGGGCCGCTGGTGACAATAGGCGCTCCGGTCAAAGGATCGGTCTGGGTGATCGGGGCGGGCGCTAGGTTGGCGGCGATGGCCGCGTTCAGGTTTCGGAGGCGCTCCAAGCGGTTTTTGGATTCTGTCTCCAGGCCGGCGATGTACTCCGCGCTCCGTTCGCGGGCGGCGTTCATCCAGTCCACTACTGCCTGGATCTGGGTTGTGCTGGCGGCTTGATTCAACTCGTCGCGCTTGGCGCTGAACTCGGTGGAGTTGCGCAAGACGTTATCCAGCTCCACCTGCACGTTCCCGCCCAAACTTTGCAGCATCTGGATCTTGCCCTCACTGCCGGTGATCGCGCCGTTCGCGTCTTGGTTGGGGCACTTGTTCTTAAGATCGTTCAAGGCGGCCACCGCGGAGCTCGCGGAATCCAGCCAGTCATTATCGTTTCTGGCGGTGTCGGATAGTTTAGTGAGCAACTCGTTCATACTCTGCACTATTGCTTCCTTACCGCTGGGAATGGGGGGCGGATTGCTGGCGCGATCCACATTACTGTTCATCTGGCGGCAATCCTCTAACTCTTGGGGATCGACGATGCCGTCGCACGCATTAGGTGTCGGCCCGCCACCCCCAGGAGAAGCGCCCACCCGGTCCGCCGCGGTCGCGCCCTGGAACATTCCGCGCATACCCTTGACGCCTGCCGCCATGAGCTTATTTAATCCCGAGTTGACCAAGGCGGAAACGAGCGCGGTAAAATCTTCCGCGTTCACGATGCGGTGCACGGGCGAGCCGATGGCGCTATCCATCGCTCCGGCGATGGTTTTGCCCGGAGTGGTGGCTTCGTAACCATTCGGGTCGCAGTAGGTGAACCAGCACTGGTAATCTTCTTCTCCGGGCGTTCCTTCGCACTTATCCATTCGGACAAACCCCTCCTTTTGCTTGTTCGCATTGACTAGAATCTGGGCCCGGGCAGGGGTAGTGCCGCCGGCTTCGTAGATATTTACCGGCTCGGTAGTTGAGTCCACACACTCCTTGGTCGACAAGAATCCTTGGCCGGCGCTCGCATCCTTGGAAGCCGAGTCTTTACCTTGATCCACTTGAGCCTGAACCCGGTCGCTGACCTCGATCATCGCTCCGAAGATATTATTGGACGGCTTCAGGGATTCCCCGTAAGCGACAAAACCGCCGCTCTCGAAGCTGTCATAAAATTGGTCTACGTTCTGAACGACTCGGTCCAGGGTGCAACCGGGCGGGGTATCGTAAGCGGCTTGCTGTTCGATTTTGGCGATCTGCAGCAGGGGCACCAAGCCGGTACAAAAATTAGGCATGATCTCTTCGATCGCTTGGCCCACCTGGCGGTTCGCCTCGTCTTTCAAAAAGCCGGTGAAGTTGGTGACAAACTTAGGCTTGCCTTCCCCTTGGACCCACTTGATGGTTTGCATGACTAAGCGGTGAACCAGCTGGTCTTTGAGCGTCTCGGTGGCCAAGGTCTTGATGTAAGTCTTGATGTCTTTGAGCAAGTCGTGGATAAATTTTTTGATGTCCGTCACGATCCACTGCGCGTGTGCGGTCGGCAGGCCGAAGAGCCGCGCGGACATCGTGCGGAGGGTCGAGTGGTCGGAGCGCGACGCGGCGCGTTCAATCGCGGCCGCCCGGTCCAACTCGCGGCGGTACTCTTCCAGGGCCAGCGTAACGGTCGGGTCGTTGGCTTGCATCACCAAGTTCATCCGCAAAGGGTCGTTCACCTCATCGGTCAAAGCAACCATGTCGCGCGCGTAGACCAGGAGCGCGATCAAGCTCCGGTGATAGTTCGCGAGCGGCTCCGGCACCTCCGATCGAAGGGTTTGCTGGAGAGCCCGGTCTAAATAGGGCGCCGCAAAACCGATCGGTTGCTTGGCTTGGGTTAGGCTCGCCAGCTCATTCAAATTGGTTTGGACGAGGTTTTTGTCCAAAATTCGCTCGATGGCAGCGGAGTAGATGCGGACATCCCCCGGGCCGTATGTTTTTTTTGTTTTAATTTGGGCGACCAAAGTTTTGGCTTCGACCGACCAGTCGGGCAGAGTGATATTTTGGCTTAGGGCGCGAGCCGCCACCCCAGTAGCCGCGTTATCGAAATCCGGAGGCACCAGGCCCACTTGGCCATCCGGCTGGGTAACCAGTCCACCGGGGTTGGCCACCGCTATTTCCTGAACCAGATTTGCGGCGAGCGCGTCGGTTAAGTTAGTAGAGGTGGCCGGGAGAAGGGAGTCCGCGATGGAAGCGGCGGTAGAAGTGGCAGGCAAGGAGAAAAGCAGCGGGTCCGGGATCGGCTCCACGAACGCATTCCGGGGCGTGTCAGTTGGAACCGAAGACGCGGGCAGGACGGCCGCGGGTTTAGCGGGCGCGGGGCGCTGGTAGATGGCGGCCATAAGGTAAGTGGACCCTCCCACCAGCGTGGCGAGCACCAAAAACCCGACGACCAGAGTTTTGAAATCGCGGGGAGCCATTTGCTCCTTTATTATAGAGAATACTTGCGGCCAAAGGAACAAGGGTTAGGCCCAAGCCCCATACCAGAGCAAAGCACGGTACGGGGTTTGCCTCCCCTATCCCCTCCTTAGAAAAGGAGGGGATAGGGGAGGTTCCGGGTTCTCATATCGAGGTCGGGCCTTAAGATTTCCCCAAGGCCCGACCTCAGATGCAATTCTTAAAAAATTACTCAACCTCCTCAAGCACATGCGTCAATCGCTCCAAGTCATCAAGAGACAAGTTGCCCGGCCGAACTTGAGGGTCGAAACCCAACTCTTGGAGCCAGAGCTTTGGTTCCAAGCGCCCCCCCGCTAATCCCGCAGCGGTTAGGTTATTAAGTAAGGTTTTACGCGGCTGTCGAAACAACAAGTTCACCAATTGAAAATACTGATCCCGGCGAGTAACACTAGGTGGTTGCCGGCGGCGCAGGACTACCAACACACCGTCCACCTGGGGCGGCGGCGAGAATTCTTGGCGGGGTATCTTTAAAACCAGTTCCGGTTCCCAGTCCAGCTGGACGCTGGCCGAGAGTTTGTTCATGCCGGGCGGCTTGGCCGCGAGGCGTTCGCCCACCTCCTGCTGCATCAAAAAAACACAAGCATCCGGGAGGCGGGGTAAGTTGCTGATCAAGCGCAAGAGATAACCGGTCAGGTAGTAGGGCAGGTTGCCGACCAGGAGATAAGAACGGAGAGGGAGTAGGGGGTAGGGAGTAGAGAGTAGAGTACGGATGTCGCCGGGAATGATTTCCACCCGCGGATCGTTCTTGTACTTCTCTTGAAGCGCCTCGGCCAGTGCCGCATCCTTCTCGACCGCAATTATTCTCCTCGCTCCTCGCTCCTCGCTCCTCGCGAGTATCCCAGTCAACTCTCCATGCCCGGGGCCGATCTCTACGATCGCTTCTCCGGGCAGGGATGTGATCACTTCGGCGATGCGTTCCAGGATCGCCGAGTTCTTTAGAAAATGTTGGCCTAATTTTTGCCGCGGCATGTTTTGTTTCGTGTCATTCCCGCTCGCCTCGCTGAAGCCTCCGGCGAAGCGGGCGAAGGCGGGAATCTAGTGCCCCCTTGGCTATTATAAGTCAAAAGTTAATAGTCAATCGTCAACAATCAATCGTCAATAGTTATGTAGTCCTCTTCCTCCGCGCGGGACTCAAAATTCAGCAGCTCGGGCGGCAGCTCGCCTAAAAACCGGGAGGGAATGTCGAAATAAGACAGGGTTAGAGAATGCCTGGCCCGGGTCATGCCGACATACAACAAACGGCGCTCCTCTTCCAGCTCCGCGTCACTGCCCAAAGACCAGACATGAGGCACTAGTTCTTCCTTGCAGCCCACGATAAAAACCCGGTCGAATTCCAAACCCTTGGCCGCATGCAGGGTCATCAGTGCCACTGGCGCGACCCGATCTTCTTGCTTGTCGCTTGTCGCTTGTCGCTTGTCGCTATCTGCGTCCGTGTCCTGAACCAATGCTACTTTTTCTAGGAAGTCGCTGATGGTCGGAAAGGATCGCGCAAAAGCGAGCAACTCCGCGATGTTCTCGCGGCGCTCCCGATGATCCGGGAAAGAATGTTCTAAATATGTCAGGTAGCGGGTGTGGCTCAAGAAATATCGGAACACTTGGCTGGGCGACTGGCTAGCCAACCCTTCTGAACCGGCTAGAAAGTTTTTGAAACCCTGCTTGGTCAAAACCTTTTCCAATCGTTCAGTGCTCAATAGGTCTTTGGGGTTGGCAATAACTTTAAGCGCGGCCAGAATATCCTTAACCTCTCGGCGTTCATAAAACTTCAACCCTCCGAAGATCTGGTACGGTACATCCCGCTCCAAAAGCGCCTGTTCCAAAGCCCGCGACTGGGCATTGGTCCGGTAAAGTATGGCCGTGGTTTGTCCGGTTCTCCTCGCTCTTCCCTCCTCGCTCTTCGCTATGTTTTCTGCCACCCATTTCGCCTCTTGGTCTTCATCTGTAAATTCCGCCAACCGGATCAATTCCCCTTGGGGATTTTCGGTCCACAAAGATTTGGCTTTCTGGCGGCGATTGTGCGCGATCAGGGCCGAGGCGGCCCGGATAATGTTGGCGGAGGAGCGGTAGCATTTTTCCAGGAGAACCACCTGCGCCTCCGGCCAGTCCTGTTCAAAATTGAGGAATATTTCGAAGTTAGATCCTCGCCAGCGGTAAATAGAATTGTGCACAACCAGCCGATTGGCCGTGTAATTATGAACCCCGGCCACTTCCAGGTCATAGACCCATCCGCGATACGATTCCCATTCCACCTTTTTTATCTCATCCTCGACCACGCGCCCGCCAATTTTTACCGCGACTTGCATGGAGGGACGAGCGTGAGCGGCCGGTTGCAGCAACATTCGCGGGCCGGCAGTTAATCGCGCCGTCCGGACCGTTTCTAGGCCGGGATCAAGGGGTTTTATCTTCCGCACCCAATTTTCCAAGACCGCACTGTCCATATTAGTCAGCTCCGTCCGCCAATCGGAATATTTGCCCCGCCTGGTAGTTAGGCCCAAGGCGGCCACTTTTTCCTTTAGCCGCTGATCGCGGGTATTGATGCTCAATCGGCTTAGGCCCCAAGGATGGAGTTTACTTTTGCGCTTGTCGTCGAACATGGTTAGGCGCAAGCGCAATCGGTGGCTAGCGAAACGAATTCCGCCCTGGGGCAGGTAGTGGGGCCAATTAAAATAAAGGTGGTGATCCGCCATCAGTTTTTTCACTCGCGCAACAGTGTCTATATTTTGGAACAATCGGTCAACTTGGTCTTGAGATATAAGCATGGACCTGTTACCGGTGTCGAAAACCGTGGTGGGTATGCCGTACTGAAACGATAAATACGCCTCCCAATATTGGGCTTCCCCACGGCTAGCGCATACCCGCACGATCCACATCTTGTCTCCCCTTTCCTGGTTGCTCCTGACCCGTAGTCCTATTTGCGATACGCCTCCTTGGACCTTTCTTGCGCCTTTGGCCAAGCCGAGCCGGAAACCGCGATCGGAGCGGTACATAAGATATACATAATATATTTCTTCGCATAGTTTGAGGCGCAAGAAAATAATATGGTTGGGTGTCAGGCGTAGCGTTTGCCCGCGGGCGGTAGTGATTTTTACCAAAGAGCCGCGATAGAAAAACTTTTTAACTTTTTTCACTACACCCGAGCAAACGCCGCCGTTGCCGGAAGCTGACCAGATCCGGTTTCCCTGCCTTATCTCCCTTATCGGCCGCGGGCCGGCGGAGGTTAGAATTTCGGTGTCCGGCGGGACGCACTGATGATCATCCCCCACGGCAGTTACCGAGCCAGTCGCCCCGGCCATAAGTCGCACCATCTCATACTGCATGTTATTCAGATCCTGATACTCATCGATCAACAAGTAGCGGGTTCTTTTTTGAACGCGCTGGCAGACCATTTTATCCGAGCTACATAGCTGGACAACTTGATAAACCAAGTCGTCCAAGTCAAAAGCGTTGTTTTCTTGCAGCGCCTGTTCGTAAGCCGCCCAAATTTGAGCTAACACTTGGTCCTTGGGATCTGCCGAGTCCGGGTCGGGCAGTATCGCGGTCCCTTCCTTGATCCGGCTCACGGCTTGGAGCAGGCCGGCGGGTGAAAAGCGCGTCGGGTTGATCTCCAGCCGCTTGAACAGTTTTTTCATGAGCTGCATCGCGTCGCCGTGATCGAAGATCGCGAAGTCGGCCGTTCGACCCAAGAGCCGCGCCTCGAATCGCAGCAGGCGAGCGCCGAACGCGTGAAAAGTTCCAATAAACGGAGTCCCCCGCTCTTCGCTGTTCGCTCTTCGCTCTTCGCTTCCCACTACGCGTTCGATCATCACCCGCGCGGCCTTATTGGTCAAAGTTAGCGCGCAGATCTGGTCTCCCGGAATGCCGCGCCGGAGCAAGTTCTGGAGCCGGCTCATTAAGGTGTGGGTTTTGCCCGTGCCCGCCCCCGCCACAATTAATAGAGGCCGATCCGAAGCCTCCACGGCTTGTTTCTGCTGGGGGTTTAGACCGGAAAAACGGCTGGGAGAATTTTCGGGGATGTCCATTTTTGTCCTGCAAAAACAAGGGTTTTTGGCAATTGCCTCGCCAGCGGTTGTGTGCTAGCCTGTATCTATTCCAAGGTTAGTCAGAAAATTATATCGGTTAGTATCGCCATCAGGAATGGCGGTTTTTTTCGCGGTAGCCGCACTAGGGTTAGTGGCGGCCGGCGGTGCGGCCCAGAAGAATACAACTCCGCCCCCGCGCGGAATTTTAGGTGGTCCGGCCGGCGGCCACAACCCCTCTCTGCAAATAGCCCTGGCAGCCGTTGTGGCGGAGAATAGCGCCGCGCCCACCAATACCGAGGTTCATCCTTTGAGCCAGCTCGACGCCAGTTCCTTAAGCTCGAGTGCCGCGCTCATCACCGCGCCCGCCGGCCTGCGGCAGTTGTCTGATGCCGCAGCCGAATTAGCGATCTATCCGGCGCGTTCGGGCGACACCCTGCTTAACCTCGCGGATCGTTTTAGTCTGTCATTTCGCGAGCTTTCGGTTCTGAACCCCGAACTGCGCCGCCGCCCGCCCCAACCCGGAGCCGAAGTTATTTTGCCGGTGGGCGGTTTAGTTTACCGCGCGCGCGCCGAAGATACCATTCCCAACATTGCCGCCGCCGCGCGGCTTTCATCCGCGGAACTGGCGGACCTGAATCAAATGTCCGAAGACGAAGCGGTGCGGGCCGGGACACCGATCATTGTTCCTCGTCTGGCCGCCGCCGGTACCGGCGAGACCGTGCCCAGTAAGCAGCCGCGCATCCGAACGTCCATGTTCCTACCGGCGGACGGTTTGAATTGGGGCCGCCTGCATGGTCATAACGCGGTGGACATTGCCGCCGCTTGCGGCACGCCGGTTTCCGCGGTGCTGGATGGTACGGTGGTGAGCGACCCCGAATACGGCAATAATACGGCGGATGAGTGGCATGGCGGCTATGGCCGATTTGTGATGATCGAGCACGCGAACGGGATTCGAACGCGCTACGCGCATCTCGAAAAAGCCATTGTATCCACTGGTGATTTCCTCAATCGCGGCCAGCCGATCGGCACGGTGGGCCGTTCCGGCGAGGCGACGGGCTGCCATGTCCATTTCGAAGTTTACGGTGCCGCCAATCCCTTTGTGAAAAGCTAGGTCGGGTTTATTCCCCTCCTCGTCGAGGAGGGGCCAGGGAAGGTTCGGATCCCCAATTTCCCCTCCTCATTAAGGAGGGGCAAGGGGAGGTCGTTCCCTCGGTAGTTTTTAAGTCAAGGGCAAACTACCCTCTGGCCTGGAAAAAGGAGAACTAGCCTGCCCGCGCGTCCGAATGTTTTCATCCAATCGTTTCGCCTCCGCCCAAGCCAACTCATAGATCTTCTTCATCGCGTCCGCGATCTCCGCGCTCTCAATAATAATGCCTAATTTTTCCCGCCAGGAAGCGATCATCACTTTATTGTCGTAGATGTCGATCTCCGGAGAAAAGTAATACTTATCCGGGGGCACGAACGCGACCTCCCGTTTTTCTTCTGCGTTGTGTGCGGTGCGTTCCAGAGCGATTGGGGTCTTGGGCACGATGCCCCGGATACTGATTCCCTTGGCCGCGCGCCGGGCGTAGTATTTAGGAAAATAATTTGGCAGGGCGCGGTGCATGTCGTCGATTGTGGCATAGGCCCGGATTGGTTCGTGCGAGGTCAGCGTGTCTTCGTAAACTTCGATTAAGCCCTCGCGGCCCTCGTAGAAACGCACCCGCGGTCTTTCTCCGGCGAGCTGCAGTGGTTTAAGTTGGGGGATTAATTGCTTGGCCAGTTTGGTTTGCTCCTGGGCCGCGTGCAGGCGCCGCTCTAAGACCTCGGTAATCTTATCCGGCGATTCGGTTACGTACTCCTGCTTTGGTTCCCGGCCGGAGATGCGCACCATGCCGTATGCGACCAGGGTATCCAGTATGTCGTATCCAGTGGTCCGGTTTATACCCGCGGCGCGGGAGATCTGGGAAACCGTTCCCCGGCCCAGGGTCAGGAGGGCCAAGTAAGCCCCCGCCTCTTTCTCCGAGAACCCCAAACCCTCCAGGCCCCGCTGAATTTCTGACTTTTCCTTTGCGATCTGTTTATTGGACATGTGCCCAGATTATACCCACCCCCTAATTGTGTCAATAGTCATCCACAAAACACAAAATATCCTTATAAAGTAAGTATAAAACAGACACATGCTATTGACAATGTACTTATATATGATATAATCCCAGTAGGAGGTAGTATGACCTACAGGGCGCTGTTCGAAAACCCCAGGTTTGTCATTCCGGCGAAAGCCGGAATCCAGGTTTTCTTAGTCACTGGATCCCGGGTCAAGCCCGGGATGACACTCGGCAAGCGGGGGAATCAATGTTTTCGAACAGCGCCGACCTACAAAGTTATCGATCGGTTGCCGCCGCGCGGTGGTGCATTTGACCCCGATGTCGCAAAGGCCGTGGCGGCCGGCTACGATTTGACAATTCACTACACGTTTCAGGAGGGAGAAGGCTGGTCTTGTTTCGTTGCGGTTCGGGACCGACATGATAATCCGCCGAACTATACCAAGATTTTAGCGGACCCTCGCTTCGTGAACGCCCTGGAAGTTGCAGGGTTGGCCAACTTTCGGTACACAGGCGGCGCGGAAAGCGACGAGGAATTGATCAAGGCGCTGAAAGAGATATTCCCGACCCTGTACTGACCCTCCTTTCGGTTTTATCAAGGGGAAGACCGCCGTTTCCCCGCTTGTCCCGCACCGTGTTTTACTCTGGTGCGGGACCTACCCGGCACCCCGATGCATACGGGCGCCAGGTAGAATTTTTCATCGGATGACCCCGGTCTTACGATGACCAAATATTATCGGTTCTGTGGTCATCGTAAGACACAGAATTTAGTTTTGGTTTCTTGGCCGGATAAAATCAATATCTGGTTATCTGATGACCAGACACGCAGACAATATTGGGTCATCAGATAACGAAGACGTCGGATAACAGGACGGTTAGTCGTCGGACGGCAAATGGCGTAGCATTAAACTTATGAACTCCGAGGCTAAACAGTGTCAGAGTTGTAAGCAAGATTTCTCAATCGAGCCCGCCGATTTCGATTTCTACCGTAAGATCGACGTACCCCCTCCGACATTTTATTGGAAGTGCCGCCTGGCCCGACGCCTAGTTTGGCGGAACGAACGTTCTCTATATAAGAGAGCGTGCGATCTGTGCCACAAAAACGTCATCTCCATGTATCCGGCGGAGGCGCCCTTCCCGGTATACTGCCATGATTGCTGGTGGGGTGACAGCTGGTCCCCTGTCGATTATGGCCGCGAGTACGATTTTCAAAAACCATTCTTTGAGCAGTTCGCGGACCTGCAGAAAGTTGTGCCCAAGCCCGCCGCTTATGCTACAGGCAACGTGAATAGCGACTACTGCAACTACACCGCCCACATGAAGGAAGGCTATCTGATGTTCGGTAGTTGGTTCTCGGAAAATTGTGGTTACGGGCAGACAGTTTTAGAGAGTAAGGATTGCTGGGATTGCATGTTCGTCAAAAACTGCGAGCTATGCCTATCCTCTGTGGATTGCACTAAGTGCAACCAGACACACTTCAGTCAAAAATGTTCGGACTGCTTCGCCTCGGCGTTCCTGTATGATTGCAAGAACTGCCAGAACTGCTTGTTCTGCTTCAATCTGCGGGGCAAGAGCTACCACATTTTTAACCAGCCGGTGTCCCGGGAAGAGTTTGAAAAGACCAAGAAAGAAATAATGGGTTCGTTTACTGCGCTTCAAAAAGCCAGGGCTGATTTCCAAGAAATGGCGCGGGCCAAGGCGATACATAAATCCATGACCGGAGATCGCAACAATAACGCCTCGGGAGAGTTCATTTATAATTCCAAGAACGTCCAGCGCTCGTACTATATTCACGACGGGGAGAATGAAAAATATGCGGTGCGCGGGGGCAAGGGACAGAAGGACGCCATGGATGTCTTCGGCGTGCATGCAGGTGAACTGGCCTACGAATGCAACAACATCGATTTTTCCTCGCGCTGCCTCTTCAGTATCAACGGCGAGAACAATATCAACTCGGATTACCTGGCAGACTCATTCAATGTTAAGAACTCTTTTGGGTGCATCTCCTTGCGCCAGAAGGAGTATTGCATCTTGAACAAGCAATATGACGAGAAAACAGTTAAAGAACTCCGGGAAAAGATAATCACCCACATGTCGGCGCAACCCTACGTGGATCAAAAAGGCAGAACTTATGCCTACGGTGAGCTTTTTCCGATCGAGATAGCCCCCTCTGCCTATAACGAAACCCTGGCCCAGGAATACCTTCCTCTCACTGCGGAGCGGGCAGTGGAACTGGGATATGCCTGGCATGCGATAGAGGATAAAAGCTATACCGCGTCTAAGAATTGGAAAGACCTACCCGACACCATCGGCGAAGTCGACGATGCCATTCTCTCCGAAGTTGTCTTGTGCCAAGCCTGGGACAGCGATAAGAAGTTGGCCCAGGAACATAAGTGCAGTAAGGCTTTTAAGATTACGCCCAACGAACTGGCCATGTACCGAAAATGGAACACTCCCCTGCCGCGCCAATGCCCCAACACCAGAAATTTCGAATTATTCCAACTGCGCAACCCGGTGGACTTCTGGCCCCGTCATTGCCAGTGCTCTGGCAATGCGCAGATCAACGCTGAACCGACGCGGATTAACGCGGAAACAGACAACCTCACCCAACCTCTCCTTTCTAAGGAGAGGAGCGGAGAGGTGTATCGGAATACCGTGCAGCATTTCCACGGCGCCGAACCGTGCCCGAATGAGTTCGAAACATCTTACGCGCCAGAACGGCCAGAGATCATATATTGTGAATCATGCTACAATGCGGAAGTAGTATGATTCTCTTTTTGTATAAGCCGACGCCCTGGTCGGCTCCCCGACAGAATCGTCGGGGTTGCGAACAGTGTTACCAGCAAGAAGTTGCGTAGCAATCCTCATTCTACTCGCCATTCTACTCGCCCCCTTCACGCATCGCCTCCCCACCCAAATCACACGATTGTCCGATCGTCCAATCGTGTGATTTGGCAAACGGTTACAACTAATTTGCAACGAAAACGAATCCGTAACGAATATGTTTGGATAACTTACTCCATGCCCCGATACATATCGGATCTACGGGGTGTTACCAAGCGGAAGTGGTCCAATCTAAAATAATTCAGCCGCTGTCCTCCAGCGCCTTCCTAATCTGAAGATAGTGCTGGCCACAGTGGCTCCTGTCTCCCTGCAATGTGTCGATGGTTTCTGTTACGCACACGGTTGGACGATCATCCAACCGTGTGCGTAAGGAATAGCGGTGCAAACTAACACGAAGCGCTTGTCGCCGCTTGCCCGCTTCGAGTATTGTTTTCACCGTGAAAATGTATAAAATGAAAATATGACCCTAGAAGAAGTCAAACAAAAAGCAGGTCCGATCTTGGAGCGACACGGGGTTACTTATGCCGCTATTTTCGGCAGCTTGGCGCGCGGGGAGGATAGTCCCCAAAGCGACGTGGATATCCTCGTGCGCCTCGGTCGCCCCACGGGCATGATCGGCTACATGCGGCTCATCGAGAACCTCGAGACAACTCTTCAGAAAAAAATTGATTTAGTCACGGAACAAGGTCTCAATAAGCGCGTGCGCCCGTACGTATTGCCCGATCTAAAGACTATTTATGAAAAGTGATCGCGTCTATTGCGAACAGATTTTGGATTCCATAGAGAAGATCCGCCAATTTGTGGATGGCGTTGATCAGGGCGCGTTTCTCAAAGATCAAAAAACACAGAGTGCGGTGATCATGCAGCTTGCCTTGATCGGGGAACTCGCCAAGAGAGTTTCCGAAGCTACTAAATCAACTCTCAATGTCCCCTGGAAAGAGATCGCGGGTTTCCGCGATCGGGCGATCCATGATTACTATCAAATTGATCTGCAAGTAGCCTGGGACACGATCACGCTCGATCTGGGACCGCTCGGGGAGGCGCTACAGACATATCTTGGGCAGACGAGTTAAGTATCGGCCGAGTGACCCACCCCCTTGCTTTCGTAGCCCTGTGCGAAGGAGGTAGTTTGCCCGCCCCGAGTTTATCGAAGGGAGCCTGCCGGCGGCGAGCCCGCCGCGTTCATCGAGAGGCGAGAACTGCTACCGGCCATCAAGTAGCGTGTTGATGGTTTCTGCCCTGTACACGATTGGACGATCGTCGGACCGTGTACATAAGGGGTTCTTAGAGCCTCTCTGTCCTCACGGAAAAGCCAGAACCAGAGTCATTTATTGCAGTGCTGGCAGCCCTGGGTGGCTCAGTAGGCTCGCTATAAATTAAAACCAATTCTAGATTAATCGGGGTGGCGCCCCCCCGCTCACTCATCTTCCCGCAGGCGATAATTGAGGGCCTCCGAGAGGTGCCTTTCAGAAACCTGGGCCGCGCCGTCCAGATCGGCGATGGTGCGCGCGATCTTGAGCAGGCGGTAATAACCGCGGGGCGAGAGCTTTTTGGTTGCGAGCGACTTAAGAAGTTTTTCCGCGGCCGGCTCCAGCTCGATACTTTCTTCCACCTGCCGGGAGTTAAGTTCCGCGTTGACTCGTATCTGATAGCGATGCCCTTGAAAGCGGGACAAGGCATGGGCGCGCGCCGCCTCGATCTTCTCGCGCGCCACTACACTCCCCGATTCCTTGTTGGTCCGGCGCTCGCGCAATTCGTCCAAGTCCACCCGGTTAACATTAATTTCAATGTCGATCCGATCGTGCAACGGCCCGGAAATCTTTTTTTGATAGCGGATAACTTCATAGGCGGAACACTTGCAGTCTTTTTCCGGGTCGCCGGAGTAACCGCAAGGGCAGGGATTCATCGCTGCGATCAGGGTAAATTTAGCCGGGAAGCACAGCGTGCCTTTGGCCCGAGCCACTCGCACCTCCCCGCCTTCCAGCGGTTGGCGGAGCGACTCCAGAACATTTTTTTGGAACTCCGGCAGTTCGTCTAAAAATAAAACGCCCCGGTGGGCCAAGCTAATCTCCCCCGGCTTGGGATCGGAGCCGCCGCCCACGATCGCGATCGGCGAGGCGGTGTGATGCGGCGCGCGAAAGGGCCGTGCGGTAATTAATCCTCCGGTCGGATTCAGCCCCGCCGCGCTGTAAATTTTTGTAACCTCAATGGCTTCCGGCACTGCGAGAGCCGGTAAAATTCCCGCGAACGCCTGGGCCAATAAACTCTTGCCCACTCCCGGTGGTCCCGACATTAGCAGATTATGTCCCCCGGCGGCGGCAACCAGAAGCGCGCGCTTGGCATGTTCTTGACCCTTAATATCGGAGAGATCGGGCAAACTGGAGTCATACCCTATCTCTTCACGGTAAATCGCCGGGGCGATATCCCTTCGGTTTTCTAAGAAATCGATCGCATCTGTGATCGTCTCGAGCGGAATAACTTTCAATCCCTCGATCACCGACGCCTCCCGCGCGTTTTCTTTCGGCAGAAGCAAATAATGGAAACCCGCCCGCTGGATCATCTCCGCGGTATTCAACGCGCCATTCACTGATCGCAGTCTGCCATCCAAAGCCAGTTCACCCAAAAAAACTTTGTCTTGCCACTCGAAAGGCTGGATCTGTTCAGTGGCCAGTATGTAGCCCACGGCAATCGCGAGATCATATTGCGACCCCGCCTTTTTGACATCGGCGGGGGCCAAATTGACCGTGATCTTACGGTTGTCACGATTGGGCGGTTTAATCCCAGAGTTTTTAATGGCGGAGTTCACCCGCTCCCGCGCCTCGTTCAAGGCCTTGTCGGCCAGGCCCACAATGTTAAAGGCGTGCAGGCCGGAGTGCAGATCAACCTCAATTTCGATTAGCCGGGCGGTTACCCCTTCGAGCTCCGCGGAGTATATTCGAACTGGATTGGAAGGCATAATGGCTTAATTATACACGTCCAGATAATACGGCTGTGCAAAACCTAGCTGCTAAACAAAAGTGTTTAGCAGAGGGACAGACCGAATACGCTAAACAAGTTATCCACAGGCCCGCCAGATTCGAATCTGGAGCCCAAAACAAAATTTATTGAATAAAAATGCGGCAATTCGGCAATTTATGGCATTGCCGATTGCCGGAATTTTTCCGGAAAGACTGTTAATAAGTCATCCGATCAGCAAAATCAACCTGCTAAACAAAAGTGTTTAGCACGCGAAAAATACCATCGCGCTAAACAAGTTGTCCACAAGTTGGTAAACAATATAATTTAAGCTTATCTAATTTACATTACTCGCAGGGATACAGATCCATCTTTCTATCGTAAAAACCAGATTTATATAGTTGGTATAAAAGCTTATAGCTTTTTGGTATAGACGGGTCATCGCCAATTCTCTCAAGCCAAGCTTCAAATTGATTCGCTTTATTTCCATATAGTTTTCCATAAAAAAATGGGATGATGATATTTTTTAGTGTCCCATACTCTCTGATGATTAACATCGCTTGTGGACCACGAATATAGCCATCTTTCCCTTGATGGTTATAAACATAGATTTTATTTGTTATACCTAAAATGTCGCGAACCTTTTCTAGCAACACTTTATCCCGCACATGCATTTTTATTGCGAAAGCAGGCACTTTCCTACACTCCCCGGTTAACTTATTAGTAAATGAAGAAAATGTGAATGTGCCTTCGCCTTCGGCAAGGCCTCGAACGTAATCATACCCTAGTGTAGCCCTTTTTTGCATTGTTTCGCGCTTTACGTCAGCATTATATCAAATAGTGTGTCTCCGAGTAACAGAAATGACCAACCAAACACAAATAGGGAAAGAGGGTGAAGACATCGCCTGTAAATACCTGATTCAAAATAAGTACGAAATTCTGGGTCGGAACTACCGCAAACCCTGGGGAGAGATAGACATCATCGCTCGGGCACCGGACCGGACCCTGGTGTTCGTGGAGGTCAAGACGCTAGGGGAGGGGAGCGGACCATACGATCTGACTCCCGAGGATAATTTGACCAGAGCCAAACTGAAAAAACTCCGAAGAGTCTGCCAGGGTCTGGCTCTGCGAGGCGAAATACCGGTCTTTGAAACAAGGGGGTGGCAGATCGACCTGGTCGCGATCACCCTGGACGGTTCCGAGAAGCCGGCGATTCGGCACTACGAGAACATCTAGCCGATTATCAACCCGTTCCCTGGCGCTGTTCGGAAACGTCAAAAAGTTATTATATGAACCCTTCGAAGGGTAGCTTTTTGGCGGGTAAATGGCATGTACCTCGACAAGCTCGGGCAATAAAATCGGTGGTTTCCGAACAGCGCCACCCGTTCCGTTGACTAGAAACGGATCCGGGTGTAATAATTAGTTGCTAGCGGCAAGTGCCGCTTTTATTACCTAAATGTTCGACCTAAAAGATCTATCCAAGGCGATCAAGCAGATCGCGGAAGAAAAAAGCCTGCCTCCGGAGACTATTCTGGAAGCGATAGAATTATCCGTCGCCGCCGCGTATAAAAAAGAGTATGGCAAACGCGGGGAGGTGATCCGCGCCAAGCTTAACCCTACGACCGGGGAGCTGAACTTCTGGCAGGTCAAAACGGTGGTCGATCCCAGCGAGGTTCGGATAATTGCGGAAGGCGATGAGAAGGCCTTGAACGAACCACCAGACGTAGAGGGGGAGACGAAACTGCCGCGTTATAACTCCGATCGTCATTTGCTTCTGGCAGAAGCCAAGGATATCAAGCCGGATGCGGTACCGGAAGAAGAAATCTCTTTTCCGCTCCAGACCCGCGCGGATTTCGGGCGCATTGCCGCGCAGACAGCCAAGCAAGTTATCTTACAGAAATTACGAGAGTCAGAGCGCACCTCCATATTGAATGAGTGGCGGGACAAAGAGGGCCAGATCGTGAGCGGTATCGTGCAGCGTTTCGAGCGAGGGCACGTGTACATAGATCTGGGCCGGACCACCGGTGTAATGTTCGCCAACGAGTCCATTCCGGGCGAGCACTATCGCGCCGGAGAGCGTCTCCGCTTTTTGGTTTTGGCAGTTCAGGAGGACACTCGCCTGCCAGGCATTATTCTTAGCCGGGCCAACCCCAAATTCGTAACCAAATTGTTCGAGCTGGAAGTGCCGGAACTTTCCGACGGGACTTGTGAAATTAAGTTGATCGCCCGGGAGCCGGGGAGCCGCACTAAAGTCGCGGTGTCTTCGAAGGTGGAAGGCGTGGACCCGGTCGGCGCGTTCGTAGGCCAGCGCGGCACCCGAGTTATGGCTGTCAATAATGAACTAGGCCAAGAGAAGATCGATATTATAGAGTGGTCGGATGATCAGGATAAGTTCCTGGCCAACTCTCTTTCGCCGGCCAAGGTTCAGAGAGTGGAGGTTTTGCCGCGCCGGGAAGCGCGAGCTTACGTGATCGACGACCAACTGTCTTTAGCCATCGGCCGGGGTGGGCAGAATGTCCGGCTGGCGGCTAAGCTAACCGGTTGGAAGATCGATGTCCGCTCCCAAAGCCGGCCGGAAGAAGTGCAGGAAGGAGGTATCGCCGGGTTGCATGAAGCCGACGGCGACTCCGCCGCCGGTCCCGAGAAAGAAGTGATCTCCGAGTAAAAAAAGACGGAGCCTTACGACAATAGTCAACCTGCGCGCGTAGAATAAAAAGCAATTCGCATGCGCTATTCGTCAAGCATATCCACATAGTTTATTAAGCATGATCAACATCTACTATCTCACACTAATTCCGGTTGCAGTCGCAATCCTTTATAGCGCTTACATCGCCCTTTGGCTTCGCAAGCAGCCGGCCGGATCGGCCGAGGCTCAAACAATTTCTCGCGCCATCCAGGAAGGTTCGGCCGCTTATCTTAATCGACAATATAAAACCGTGGCGGCGGTGGCGGTGGTTCTGGTAGTTTTGATTTTCTTTTTAAGCCGTAACTCCGCCCTGGGATTCATTATTGGCGCGGTGGCTTCGGCCTTGGCGGGTTATATTGGCATGAACGTCGCCGTTCGATCCAACGCCAAGACTACGGAAGCCGCCCGAGCTGGTCTGGCACCAGCCTTAAATTTAGCTTTCCGCGCCGGCTCGGTAACCGGTTTTTTGGTGGTCGCCCTGGGGCTGCTTGCAGTGGCCGGATTCTTTTTAGGCACCGGTGACACCAAGGCACTGATCGGTTTGGGATTCGGCGCCAGTTTGATCTCGATCTTCGCTCGTCTGGGCGGGGGCATTTTTACTAAAGCCGCCGATGTCGGCACCGATCTGGTCGGCAAGGTAGAGGCCGGCATTCCGGAAGACGATCCGCGAAACCCAGGCGTTATTGCCGATAATGTGGGAGACAATGTGGGGGATTGTGCGGGTATGGCCGCCGACCTATTCGAAACTTATGCGGTAACACTGACCGCGGCCCTCTTATTGGGCTCCGCAATGTTCTCGGGAGTACAACTTGCCTTTCCCTTGATCCTCGGCGGCCTGGCGATCATCGCGTCAATTGCCGGCAGCTTCTTTGTGCGCGTCGGAGCCGGAGGAAACATCATGAACGCACTTTATAAAGGCCTGCTCGCGTCGCTTATCCTGTCCGCCATTCTATTTTATTTTGCAACCAGCTATGTTTTCCCGGCCAAAACGGAGGCCATCTTCGGTGCGGCCATGGTGGGTCTAGTGGTGACCGCGCTCATGGTAGTCATCACCGACTACTATACCGCCAAACAGTACCGTCCGGTCCGAAGCATTGCGGAAGCGTCTCGTGGCGGCCATGGGACGAATATAATTCTAGGCTTGGCGGTGAGCATGGAATCGACCTTCCTGCCGGTAGTAGTGATCGTCGGAGGAATCCTAACCGCCTTTGCGTTCGCCGGTTTGTACGGAATCGCGATAGCGGCTACGGCGATGCTTTCGGTCGCCGGCATGATCGTAGCCATCGATTCTTTCGGGCCGATCACCGACAACGCGGGCGGCATCGCGGAAATGACCAACGCGCCGGAAAACACGCGCAGCATTACCGACGCCCTGGATGCGGTGGGCAATACCACCAAGGCGATAACTAAGGGCTACGCCATCGCTTCGGCCGGTCTCGCGGCCCTGGTTCTCTTCGTGGGCTATATCCAGGAGTTATCGGCTGCGTCCAAAGTGGTGATCTTCGAGCTGCAAGACCCGGTCGTTTTAACCGGCCTGTTCTTGGGCGCCGCGTTGCCCTACTTGTTCTCATCCTTCGCGATGCGTTCCGTGGGCCGAGCGGCCGGCGCGGTGGTGGAAGAAATCCGGCGCCAGTTTCGCGAGATCCAGGGCTTGATGGCAGGCCAGGCCAAGCCGGAGTACGGACGGGCAGTCGACATCGTGACCCGCGCGGCCCTCAAAGAAATGATCATCCCCGCGGTTTTGCCGATCCTGGCAGTGCTGGCAGTCGGGCTGATCTTGGGCCCGGCGGCCCTGGGCGGATTTTTGATCGGAGCCATAATCTCCGGCTTATTCATCGCGATTTCCATGACCTCCGGCGGGGCCGCTTGGGACAACGCCAAGAAGTACATCGAAGCCGGCAACTTCGGCGGCAAAGGTTCCGAAGCCCACAAAGCCGCGGTGACCGGCGACACCGTTGGTGATCCCTACAAAGATACGGCTGGTCCGGCCATCAATCCGCTGATCAAAGTGATTAATATAGTGGCTCTGTTGCTAGTTCCGTTCCTTTAAGCTGATTGCGAATTACTCGCGAATCTATACGCGAATGGTCGCGAATTGGCGGTCATTAAAGATTTGTAATAATTATTGATTGGTGATAAATTACTCTTATGAACTTAGTCCCTATCGTTATCGAAAAATCTCCCCACGGGGAAAGGGCTTATGATATTTACTCCCACCTGCTCAAAGAGCGGATAATATTTTTGGGCGGGCCGGTGAACGATATCGTAGCCAACTCGATCATCGCCCAACTCTTGTTTTTAGAGCACGAGGATCCCAAGAAAGACATTAAGCTTTACATCAACACGCCGGGCGGTTCGGTTACGGCGGGACTCGCGATCTACGACACCATGCAGTACGTCAAACCGGACGTAGTAACCATCTGTGTCGGCATGGCGGCTTCCATGGGCGCAGTGCTCCTGGCCGCCGGTAAGAAAGGCAAGCGTTTTGCTTTGCCCAACGCGGAAATTCTTTTGCATCAAGTAATGGGCGGCGTGGAAGGCCAGGCGATCGAGGTGGAGATCACCGCCAGGCACATCATCAAGATCAAGGATAAGTTGAATCAGATCCTGGCCAAGCATACCGGGAAAAGCATCGCCCAGATCGAGAAAGATACCGATCGAGATTTTTATATGTCCGCGGTGGACGCCAAAGAATACGGCTTGATCGATTCCATCGTCAAACCTGCCAGGTAGTAGACGAGAATTTAGAAGTGAGAATATAGAATTAAGGTAAGAGAGGGGCCCCGAAGCGGGGGGCCTCTGTTTTATTACATCGGGGCGGCGTGATACAATAAACTCATGGCGAAAATCACCCGACCTAGCGACAATCCGGAAAAACTTTTAGCCCTGGTCGACCGCTGGGTGGAGAAGATATACCCGAATCGGGAAGCATTTTTGGAGCGTCTTCGGCGCGGCGGTAAACTGGTTATTTACTTGGGTTTCGATCCGACTAGTCCCCACCTGCATTTTGGCCACGCAGTGCCGCTTTTCGCCCTGCGTGAGTTTCAACGTGCCGGTCACAGAGTCATTCTGCTCTTGGGCGACTTTACCGCGCGAATTGGCGATCCGACCGATAAACTTTCCCCCCGGCAGCCACTTTCGGCGGCTCAAGTGCGGGCCAATCTACGTACCTATCGCGTGCAGGCTGGCAAAATACTGAAACTTACCGGACCCAATGCCGCCCGCTTAGAGCGGAACAGCAAGTGGCTGGAGAAGATGTCTTTTACGGATGTGACTCGACTGGCGCAGAACGTGACCGTCCAGCAAATGATCGAGCGGGACATGTTCCAGGAGCGGCTCAAGGCCGGCAAACCGATCGGCCTGCATGAATTTTTATACCCACTGATGCAGGGTTATGACTCGGTGGCCATGAGAGTAGATCTAGAAATCTGCGGCAACGACCAAACATTTAATGCGTTGATGGGCCGAACCCTGGTGCGCCTGCTCCAGCATCGGGAAAAGTTCGTGGCCACCCTGCGCTTGCTGGTCGATCCCAAGAGCGGCAAGAAGGTTTCCAAAACCGAAGGGGGACTGATCAATCTAGATGATTCCTCCCAGGATATCGTGGGCAAAGTCATGGCCCTGGGAGATGCTCCCATGTTCGAATTCGCCAAACTCTCGACCGATATGTCTCTCCTGCGCATCGCGGAGCTCCAGGAGGGGGTCAATGCGGGTACGCTTAACCCGCGGGACGCCAAGCTTGAGATTGCGCAATACGCGGCGGCGATCATTCATGGCGAGAAGAAAGCGGGCCGAGCCGCGCAGAATTTTTTGAGGACCTTTTCCGAGGGAGTGCCCGAGGATATTCCGGATTTACGCTTGGCGACCGGCAGTATGTCGGCCGCGGATCTGGTTTTCACTTCCGGCACGGTTAAAAGCAAGGCAGAGGCCTGGCGGTTGGTAGCCCAGGGCGCGCTAGAGGTCGCTGGTGAGAACATCCGCGACCCGCGGGCCGCACTCTCGCTCCAGACGGGCCAAATCGTAAAAATCGGCAAGCGGAGGTTTTTCAAAATAAAGACCAGGAAGTGATACTGACAGCGCGCACTTATTTTCGCTGTGTTCTTGTTCCCTTGATAATCTCCCTTTCGACGGCCGTCGAAAGGGAGATTATGGGTTTCTGGGAGAAGAAGTGCGGGGCGTCATTTCTGCTGCGGATCGTCTTGGTATAACTCCAATAATTCTTGGAGCGTTCTTTCTTCGCTTAGCACCTCCGGTCCGCCGTCGTTCGCGTTACAGATGATCGTATCCGCTCTTATAAATCCTTCTTGAAGCAGAGCGCGCAGCACATTTCGGCAATCTTGGCAGGGGTGCAATGCGCGGCGCGCCTTGGTGGGGTCGCCGGTACTTATTTCCCTGGAGATGGTTGCTATGGCTACGATAACTTTGGCCCATCTGCGCGCGGCATCCAGAACATTCCGTTCCGCGCACCGCTTATCTTCGTCTCTGGTTTCCCCTGGCGCCGGTTTGAAGTTGTAGGCTTGATACACCCCATACTCTCCCTCCGCTTGGTCTGGCTCTATGCCCATAGCGGCACAACCAACCTTGAACGGAGGGTCGCGGTGAGAAACCGCATTCCGACGGGACCAAGCTGCAGCCTGAATCAACTCACTTCGGTGCTCGTGATAATATCGGAGGGCATCCTGCCATTGTTCGGGCGCAACAACGAACTCGGCCAGCTCTTTTCCCGAAGGTGCCATCTCAATCATAAAGGATTTATAGGGGTATGTTCCACCAGCCGATAAGTTGCGTTGCTGCTCGTCAGAAGATTTAGAACTTTATCCAAAATAGTCATCCGGAGCGGGTGAGCGGAATCGCCCCGTCATTCGACGGGGCGTCCGGTCGGATGACCGGACGAACCCACATTTAGGGTTAAGGAAAAATCGGTGTGTTTTTTTCGACGGCCGTTAGACGAAAAGACTTGATACTATCGATTTCTTTCGTCTGAGTTGACCCGCAGATAGACATCGGGAAGTCTATCTGCATGAGAAAACACAATAGACGGTGCGA
>JACRFR010000019.1 GCA_016212635.1 Candidatus Liptonbacteria bacterium
AAAACAGACCTCCAGCGAAGGAAGTCTGATTTTGGGCGAAAGGTAAACAATTGGATCGAACCTTTGCGCGAATGGATTTTAACCGCTCACCACGCTGAAAAACTGGCTTCGTCCAACGAATTTGATGAAATCAAATCGTTGGTGGAAAAAATTGGAACGAACCGCCGCCTGCTTTCCAAACAAGTCGGCTGGGATTGGTCGGGCGAATGGCGGATTGTGGCGGAAAATCAGCATAAAATCCCCCCAGCGCGCGAGCGAAGCGAGCGCGTGCCTTCTTCCGCAAACTCTCAATGTCTAACTTGGTCGACCTCGATGGATTCGAACCCCGTATTTTGTCCTTGTCGGTTCATGAGCAGTGGTTAATTGAAAATGGTATAAGAAGCTTGGGATCATGGTAAACTTTAGGGATAAGTACCTCCGCCCCAGAGAATACTAAATTCATCCGCCCGGGAGTAAAATATACATTCGTAATTTGCATTATTGGCATAAGATTTACATATTCGCATAACAATGGAATTTTTATCGGAACAAAAAATAGTATTTCTGGAGACCACTGCCAACCGTATCCGGCAAAGCATTATCGAGATGCTGGTCGCCGCCGGTTCCGGCCACTCCGCCGGTTCCTTGGGTATGGCCGACGTATTCACCGCGCTGTACTTCCAAATCTTGAATCATCGACCCCAGGAACCCGATTGGCCGGATCGCGATCGTCTAGTTTTGTCCTGCGGGCATATCTGTCCGGTGCTTTATGCGACCCTAGCCCAGGCCGGGTACTTTCCCGTTCCGGAACTCTCAACCCTGCGCCAGTTGAACTCCCGGCTCCAAGGTCACCCGCACCGCGGCTCTCCGCCGGGCATTGAGACCACCTCTGGCCCATTAGGTTGCGGACTATCCCAAGCCATTGGCATGGCTTTGGCTGCGCAGCTGGACGGTTGCAAGTACCGGGTCTATTGCGTGATGTCGGATGGGGAGCACCAGGAGGGTAATACTTGGGAGGCGATCATGCTGGCTGGCAAACTGCGCCTGCCGAATCTGACCGCGATCGTGGATCGCAATAATATCCAGATCGACGGTCGTACCGAGAACGTCTTACCCCTGGAACCGCTGCGGGACAAGTATGAAGCGTTTGGTTGGCACACGCTAGAGATCAACGGCCACAGCATGGAAGCGATAATCTCCGCGGCGGCCGAGGCCAAAGCGATCCACGAATATCCCACTATAATCATCGCGCACACTACTCCCGGCAAAGGCGTGAGTTTTATGGAAGGGGATTACCGCTGGCACGGCATCGCGCCCGGCGCCCAGGACGTCCCCGGCGCGCCGCCCAAAGGAAAACAAGTCGAGGCGGCGCTTGCGGAACTCCGGTCCGCCGGTCTTCGCAAGACCGCGGGTCTTACCAGGACCTAATATTAATCTGCCTATTAGAAATGGTTCCCCAAAGCCGGAATATCCAAGTAATTTTAGGGGCCGTCATCTTAATTCTGACCGTGGTCGCCGTTTGGGTCTTGCACCTCTACGATCAATCCTTGGATGAGTACACGTTTCAGCTCGCGCGGCACTACCCCGCGATTCATCACCGGCCAGTCCCAGTTCAAAATGTTTCCGCAAAACAGGGATGCCCGGAGGAATGGATCGTGAACACAATGCCTTCCGGGGATGCGCCGGCACCTGCCCGAGAGTACTTCATTTATCAGGGCGTTCGTCACGAACTCTCCGAATTCGATATCAGCTGGGTCCAGACGAACTGCAACCTAAAACCCTCTTACGTTTATTAGAATAATTAGGATAATTAGAATAATTTCTCTACTTCAACACCCATGCTCAACCTGGACCTCCATTTGAATCCAAAACTGTTCGACCCGGGCGTCGCCCAAAAACCTACCCGGGATGGTTATGGTAACGGCTTGGTCGCGGCGGCGAGCGAGAATCCCAACGTGGTGGCGCTTACGGCGGATCTGAAGGAATCCACCCGAGTGGAAGAGTTCGCCCAGAAGTTCCCGGAGCGATTTTTCGAGTGCGGCGTGGCGGAGCAGAATATGGTTACGGTCGCGGCTGGCCTGGGCGTGTCCGGCAAGATCCCGTTCATCTCCTCTTATGCGACCTTCTCGCCCGGCCGCAACTGGGAGCAGATTCGCACCACGGTCTGCTATAACAACTCCAACGTGAAAATAGCCGGTCACCACGCGGGTATTTCGGTGGGTCCGGACGGAGTGACTCACCAAGCGACCGAGGATGTGGCGATCATGCGGGTCCTGCCCAACCTGACCGTGATCGTACCCTGCGATGCGGTTGAGGCCGAGAAGGCCACTAAGGCCGCCGCCCAGATCTGGGGTCCAGTTTACTTGCGTTTCACCCGCGAGAAGACACCGATTCTGACCACCGCCGATACTCCCTTCCGACCCGGCAAGGCGGAATTATTTTGGACCGCGGCCAAGCCCCGAGTGCTCGTGATCGCAAGCGGCCCAATTTTATATCAAGCTCTACTAACGGCCCGGGAGCTGGAGCAGGAGAAAATACCCGTGCTGGTTTTGAATTGCCACACCATCAAACCACTGGATGAACAGCAAATAATAACCCTGGCCAAGAAAACGGGGGCAGTGGTAACCGCGGAGGAGCACCAAGCGGCGGGGGGGTTGGGCGGAGCTATCACCGAGTTGCTAGCCCACAAATTGCCGGTGCCGGTAGCCCGGGTCGGCCTGGCGGACTGCTTTGCGGAATCCGGCCCGCCCGCCCAACTTTTTGCCAAGTATGGCCTGGACGCTTCTAGTATTAAATCCGCCGTCAAGAGGATTTTACGGCAAAGAAATCACGATTTTTAAAAGCTGGTCGGATCCGTTGCCAGCATCCGGCGCACGACCCAGGCCGAGATTTACTACAGGACATAATTGTCCCGTTGCGCCACAGATGTCCCGATAATACGCTGGAGCGTATTATCGGGACAGAGGAAGAATATGGGTCGTGGTTGACAGAGGGATTTGAATGCTAGGAGATCCGGTTCAGTGCAAGTCAAAATACTCTCGCGCGTCACGGTCCTGGTTCATGCGACCGGCCTGAATGAATCGGACATATGAAGAGATATTAAACACAGAAGCTAGGTACATAATCTCTTGATCGCAGGGGTAGGGCGAAACAAAAACACTTTCTTGCACCTGATAAAACCCCAGTATTTTTAATTTCCAGCGGAAACTGTCACGCGCCCACTTGTGTTTATCGGGAATGTCGAAAATTACCATTCGCCAGAGCCCGTCCCAGATTTTGGGTTTTTCTATGGCTAAATTGCTAAAAGTGTTATTCAGGGCGTGTGTCAGGCCCAGCTTGGTGATCCTTATTTTCAGGCCATTTTTTCCCGAAGAGACAGTAGAAAAGTACCCTTTCTTTTGCAAATATCGCTTACCTTGATTAAATTTGTCCTGCTGGAAGTACCCGCGATGTTTGGCAAATTGACCGTAGGCACAAAGAATATTCGGAGCCACCATCGCTACGCTCAGCACCCCGCCTATTGCCAAGAGGGAGAGTATCAGTTTGCCCGCCGCCTTTCCTCCCTCCTTGGCTCGGCGTACCAACTGTTCCTTTTTAGCTGTTCTTTCGATGTCCTCCCACTCTTTTTCTAATCTGGCAAGCAGAAAATCTTGACTGGTCGGTATCGTTAATCGACCGGTCAGCTTTTTCTCATACCCCCTCTTCGGTTTTTTTAATTTGTTCATAAACCGACAGACGTGTGTATATTTATCCCCGGATCCCTTGTCCCAATAATACGCTCCAGCGTATTATTGGGACAAATACTGGGCATTCTAATGTTTTATACTACTGACTTTTTATACTACTGACTACTGGGCGGGCGGGGGTTGGTCGGTGGCAACTACAAATTTAAGTTGTTGCCGATTTCATAAAGATTGGGATCATCGCCCCCGTCGGAAGATTCCAGATCCCCATTGCCTCCTTGGGAGTACTTACGGCTTTCCAGCTTCGTGTTGAGCTCAAAGGAATTAGTTCCGGGGTTTGGTTTGTATGCGTAGAAATAGGCGGTATTGTTCATGGGGTCGGTAGGTAGGTTTTGGATGGGAGGCGAACTCATGGCGGCAAAGTCGATCGGTAACCAGCCCGTGCCATCATAGTTGATGGAAGAGGTTGCTGCGGCGATACCCCCGCCCGTGAAACGGTTGGCGCAAACTACGCTGGAGTTGGAATGTGCATAACAGGTACCTACGGCGCCGATATCGGGGCTGATCACATCCGAGATATACAAAGAGATGGCCTTAGCTAAAGTCTCCAGTTCCTGGATCCGGCGGGAGTCGCGTGTTTCTTTGAGGCGTTCCACTGGGTTGATGCCCAAAACCGCGATCGCCGCTAAGATCGCAATAATTGCGACAACTATCAGCAACTCAATGATCGTAAAACCGCGTTCACTTGCCACCCAATCAGTATAACCCAAATTGTGGGCGAGGTCTAAAACGGTTATACTGATTGCATGTTGGATGTAGTCACTATCGGTACCGCCACCCGCGACGTATTTTTGGAAAGCCCCTTCTTCCGGGTGGTCCGGGATCCTGCCCATCTGGAGAAACTTGGTTTCCCTACCGGTGAAGCTCAATGTTTTGCTCTGGGCGGTAAGCTGGACGTGAATGGTTTCACGGCAGCGGCTGGCGGGGGAGCGGCTAATACCGCCGTAACTTTTGCCCGTCAGGGTTTTCGCACGGCAACGATCGTCAAAGTAGGCCAAGACGCGGATGGCCGTGCGGTCCAGGCGCATCTGAAACAGGCCGGTATCCGTCTCGCTAACTTAGGTGATCCGTTCAAGCAAACTGCCTACTCGGTGATCCTCTTGTCTCCGGGAGGAGAACGCACAATACTAAACTATCGCGGCGCTTCCGAGGATCTGACCCTGCGCGATGTCCCGTTGTCGAAACTAAAGTGTCGCTGGGCATATATCGTACCGGGACGGATTGCTTGGCCGGTTATGCACCGCGTGATCACCGGTTTGAAGCGGCGCGGGACCAAGATCGCGATGAATCCCTCCCGCCGCTACTTGGAGCTCGGCACAAAAAAACTGCGCCCCTTACTAAACCTCCTGGACGTGGTCATTCTTAATCGGGAAGAAGCGGCACTCCTGACCGGTTGTCGCTATGAAGATGAACACGCCATCTTCCGGCGCTTTGATGATTGGGTTCCGGGCTTGGCCGTCATGACCGAGGGTTCCCGGGGAGTTCTGGTATCCGATGGCCGGTACATCTATCGCGCCGGAGTTTTTCGGGAGAAGCGCGTGGCGGATAGAACTGGAGCGGGAGATGCTTTCGGTTCCGGTTTTGTTTCTGGACTGATTCGGAGAGAGGGTCAAGGATCCCGCCTTCGCCAGGCTACGGACGGGCAGGCAAGGGTCAAGGGTCAAGGTTATTCTCCCGAAGTGATCCAATACGCCATTCGCCTGGGGGCGGCCAACGCCACTTCCGTCGTGGAAAAAGTAGGCGCGGAAACGGGCATACTTACGCGGAAAGAGTTTGAAACGGCACGGCGCTGGCGCGATCTACGGGTGCGCCAAGTTGTTCTGCGGCCATGAATTCCACCTTAAGGTTTGCAGGTTTATTAGGCGTAGCGCCCGAACTGGTCGCTCGGCTGGATCAGATCATGAGTCGCGCGACTGGTCGCACCGGAGTGCTGGATGCGGCCGCGGCCAGCCTGGAGGGTTTGGTGACCCGGGCAAGTTCCGATTTAAAGCGCTCGATCTCCGCCGCCGCTAGTTTTCGCACGGTCTTAGCGGATAGAGCCCTGCGAAACGAGGCAGCAGTGCTGGGCTACCTTGCCGCCCAGCCTGGCCGAGATCAATTCCAACAAGCTATCAATTTAGCGCGGGAAGCAGCTCGAGTGCCACCCGGTTTTTTTCTACGCAAAGATCGTGCCGCGGATATCCTGCGCCAGCGTCCACCGGAGCACGTCCTATCCTTTCTAAAGTTGGCCAGTATTGAGGAATTACTCGCCGAGCACGACGTTGCGGAGGTCATGAGCGTGCTGCGTTTCATGGAAACGGAGGAGTGGATGCATCAAACTTTTGAGTCGGCCTACAGTGGTTTCCGCGCCGCGGATTTTGAGGAGCGGGAGATCGAAATTGCCGTCCTGGGTCCTATTTGGCGCGAGGTGGCACTGGAGTACACGCGCAAGAAGCACCACAACGTCAGCCATCTCAAGGAGTTTGGAGTGATCTTTTTGAATCCCATTCAAGAGGACTCGCCCGGCAAGTTTTTGCGTGACTTTGCCCTGCTTCTGCATTACTTTCACGAAATTGATTTTTACGCCAAACTCTTTCGGCAATATGCCGCGGCACCGGATTTCAGCTCCCGCTTGAAGTCGCTCTTGCGCGGAGATGTGCCGGAGCGCACCAGTCTCGATCCGGGAGAGTGGTTGATAGTCCAACGTTATTTGGCCAAAATTAACCCCCAAGACCCGCGGTTATTCCTGCCTCGGGTTAACCCCGAGTCTCGTCATTGGCGATTGGCAGAGCGAGATCTGGCGGCATACGCGCGGCTGCATCCTGGGTTGGGTTTGGAGTTTTGGGACGATCTGGACTGGGTCGGTTGGCGAGTCGCGGACTCTCTGGAGATAACCAGTTTCGACTTGGAAGACAATGTCATGTCTGCGGTGGCGCGCGCCGAAGGCAGTACGGAGCATTTCTCCTACCATCAGCGCGAAGCTCTCTGGACCCATTTATTTGAGCTTTACGCCGGCGGGGAAGCGCAGGCCGAGAAATTGCTTCTGGATAATTTTATGCAGGGCAGTATCCGGTTTCAGAAATAGAATATGGAATGTGGAATGTTAGAATGTTGTAATAAATTGATGGGAAGCCAAAAGGAGGGACAATGCTACATAGTGGACGAGAACGATCAGGTGATTGGCTATAAGCCGCGGAGCGAAATCCAGTCGGCTGATATTTATCGCGTTTCCGGCTTACTTGTAGTGAATGAATACAATGAAATGCTTATAGCGCAACGCTCTTTTTCTAAAGAGTATGATCCGGGCAAGTGGGGGCCGGCGGCCGCGGGAACCGTGGAGAAAGGCGAGACGTACGAAACAAACATAAGAAAAGAGGCCAAAGAGGAATTGGGACTGGAGAACCTGGACTTGAAACTTGGTCCCAAAGAACGGAAGTTCGGCGGGCATAATTACTTTGCACAAAGGTTCATTGCCCGCATTTCGAAAGACACGCCGCTGGTGCTCCAAAAAGAGGAAGTTGCTGCGGTGCGCTGGGTATCGCGGGCGGACTTGGAGCGCGATGTCCGGGAGCATCCGGACCATTATTTTAAAAGCGCGCCAAGTTATTTCGAAGGTATCGATGAATAAAAACTGTTAGAGGTCGGGCCTCGGGGGATTCCAGAGGCCCGACCTCGAGAAATTGAATCCAGCCAATCATATGCTCCCATCTGAAGCCAAGATTTGCCAGAATTGTAAGACCGATTTCACCATCGACCCCGAAGACTTCGATTTTTACCGCAAGATCGACGTTCCACCCCCCACCTGGTGCCCGGAGTGCCGCGTCAGACAATTTAAGACCATTACCCTCGGCCTGCCGGCCGCCGAAAAAGGCGGAGATCCAACCAGATGGGCGCCGCCGGACGACCGGGTTCAAGAATCTGATTTTTATGTGTATGCGCTGGGCGATGAGCATATGTGTCTCGGATCAAGCTGCGGCCTGGGCGGTTATTACGTGGAGTGTCTCGGCGGATGGTTGTCTGGATATAAGGCGATAACGGAAGAGTTTGACTATGGACTCCGCGCGGCGGGGGTGAGCATGAAAGATTTAACTGTTATAACGGTTGCCGATAAGAATGCCAAAATTGTCGGTATCTACCCCGGCGCTCGCATACGGAATCTGCCCTATCTGATGCGCAATCATCGCGATCTTGTTCCCGCGGACGTGTTTAAAGAGTGTTCAGATCAAATACCGCGCCGGTTAAAAGATTTACAATAACCAATTTCCCCACGCCTCCGTGCACGGGGATGCTACAATATGGAAGTCGCCTAGGAACTAGATTTTACTCGCGAGTCAAAGCTCTGGCGCAGCTGAAGCTCGAAAACCCAGTGTTTCTGCTGGAAAGTAGGTTTTGAAATGTATTGTGGAGGGACGATCCTTAATCTATAATGAGAATATGAACCGCGAAACAGTCGCTGCGTTGCAGGCTTATTTTTCCAGTCGCCCGGAGGTGAGTTTGGCTTTTATTTTCGGTTCCGCCGCCCGAGGCCGGGAGATCTCCGAATCGGATGTGGACTTGGCGGTATACTTTTCTCCCGCCGGGCAAGAGGTGGAGTGGGAAGAGAACCGAGAGTATCCGAGCGAGAATGAGATTTGGCTGGCAGCCGATCGCATTTTGGGCCGCAATACCGACCTGGTGGTGTTGAACCGGGCGCCGGCTAACTTGGCCTCGGAAGTTTTACGCACCGGGATCCCGGTCTTGATCCAGAACCCGTTTCTGCTTGCCAGATTTGCCGCGCTGGTAGATTCCGCCGCCGAGGATTATCGGCAAGCAATGGTGGAGTGGTGGGCGATTCGGGAGCGGTCGCGCTCCTTGAGTCCCGAAGATCGCATCCGTTTGCTCCGCGCGATCGATTTTTTGGAGCGGGAGCTGGCGGATGGTGACCAGTTCCAAAAAGTATCCGCGGAGGAATATGAGCGGAACGCGAATCTGCGCCGCAATCTGGAGCGCTGGGCGGAGAATGTCATGAATGCCGCGATCGATATCGGCAAGATTATTCTGGCCTCGCGCCGGGCACCCCTGCCGGAAACCTATGCAGGTATTCTACAAGCGCTGGGTAAGCTGGAGGGATTTGACCCGGAGACGGCGCAGAAGTTGGGTGAGTCCGCCAAGTTGCGCAACATTCTGGCGCACGAGTACCTGGATCTGCGCTTTGCCCGACTCCAGCGGTTTGTCGCACAGGCGGAAATGATTTGCAACCAGTTAATGTCCTTCGCTCGCGAGCAAGCAATGGACGAGGGGGAAAACAAACCGGTCCGAGAAGAATAAATGGGAGTTGGCAGTTCCAGAAAAAAATGGAAACGGTAATTCTAGTCGACGGGCAGGACAGGGAAATCGGGGCGATGGAAAAGATCCAGGCCCACCGAGAGAATAGATTGCACCGCTGTTTTTCCATCTTGGTGTTCAATTTGCGGGGAGGGCTTCTGGCGCAAAAACGCGCGGCGGGCAAGTATCACTGCCCCGGCCTATGGTCCAACACGGTTTGCGGCCATCCCCGGCCGGGTGAGGATACTGTCGCCGGGGGGCGGCGCCGGCTCCGGGAAGAGATGGGATTCGACTGCGAACTGACCGACCGGTTCCAATTTATCTACAATGCCCATTTTTCGAACGGTCTTTCCGAGCACGAGTATGACCACGTCCTGGTGGGGGAATACGAGGGTGAGGTCAGGCCCAATCCCGAGGAGGTAGAGGAATATAAGTGGCAGACGCTTGCGGATCTGCAAAAAGATGTTGGGCAGAACCCCGATATTTATTCGCCCTGGTTTAAAATTATTTTGGCCGACCACGCGGATAAATTTGAGAAGCATCGGACTGCTCGTCCGGCTTAAATTGCGGTTGCAAGCGGCAGGGTTGTATGGTATCCTAGCCAGCGCAATGGAATTAGCTGTTCAAAAACGCGATCCTAAAACCAAGCCCGCCGCAGGCCAGATCTGGGCGGTGCTTTACGGCAAGGGTGTGCCCAGCCAAAACTTGCTCATGCCCGAGCGGGATTTTGACCAAGTTTTTCGCGCGGCGGGCAAGAGCACGGTAGTACAGCTTGTGATTGATTCCACCAAACACCCGGTGATGATCCATGATGTCCAACGCGACCGTTTGAGCGGCGCCGTCACTCACGTGGACTTCTACCAGGTTGGGGCTCACCAAAAGATCCAAGTGCCGGTACCCATTGTTTTTACCGGGGAATCACCGGCGGTTAAGGCGGTCGGCGGCATTCTTAACCGGGCCATGAATGAGATCGAAGTCGAGGCCTTGCCCGACCATTTACCTCACGAAGTTCACCTAGATCTGGGTTTGCTTGCGGAAATAGGCAGCACCTTGTACGTGCGGGATATTCCTGTTCCGGCTAATGTGCAAGTAATTTCATCCCCAGACAGCGCGGTGGTTTCCATAACCGCGCCGCGAGCCGAGGAGGAGGTTGTGGCTCCCGCCACCGTGGATGTTTCCGCGGTGAAAGTGGAGGGGGAAGAAAAGAAGGCCGAGCGCGAGGCCAAGAAGACGAGCACGGAAAGTTCCGAGTAGTATTTGTTGGCCGAACAAGCAGGCCCATCGCCTGCTTTTTTGTGCTATAATAATCTGGAGAGGAATAACTATTACAAATCATCTGAGTTACGAAAGCGCCGCCCTCCCCCTTTCCAAGGGGGAGAAGAGGGGGTTGGGGTTCCGCACCCCACCTAACTTCCCCTTACAAAGGGGAGGAAGTGACACAGGCCGAGAAATAATACTCCGTAATTCAAGGTGAATTCACATTAAATTGGCACAATGTCGTTACTACACAAGCCCCATATCGTTCAAGACGTCAAAAAGGAGCAGGTCAACGTCTTCCGGGCGGCTCAAAATCGCTTAAACTTGAGCTACCGGAGCAAATTCCGCTGGCCGGTCAGTTTGATCTTGCGCACCGCGGTCATCGCCGCCTCGGTGGGTTTTTTAATGTTCGGTTCCGCGGCCGCACCCACGACCTATTACTCCGTAGCCAAAGCAACTTCCGCGGCGGAAGAGCGCGAGCAGCTTGAGGCGCAGCTCAAAGAGCTGGAGCAACAGATCAACACCTACGAATCTCAAATATCCAGTTATCGTAAACAGGGCACGTCACTCAAGGGTGAAATTGGCCGGCTGAACGATAAAATTGCCAAGCTCAATTTACAGATCAAGGCGGTCGGTCTATCGCTCCGGCAGTTAGACCAGCGGATTGGCGATACCCAATCGCAAATTGTTACCACCGAAGCTAGTATCGCCACTAATCGCGTGGCGATGGCAGGTCTCATCCGAAACATGTATCAGACCGACCGGGCCAATCTGCTGGAAATATTTCTCAAGAACCCCCGCCTATCAGACTTTTTCACCGATGTCAGCCAGGCCAACATACTCCAACGGGATATTCGGGTAACGATCGCACGCATCACCGACTTGAGCAGCCAGCTCAAAGAGCACCGCACCCAATTAGCTTTGGCTCGCGCCGACGCGACCACGATCCAAGAATACCAGCGGTCTCAAAAGGGAGAGACTGACCAGCTGCGCGCTCAAAAGGATCAGTTGCTCAAGCTGACCAAGGGTCAAGAGTCCCGCTATCAAGATCTGCTGGTCAAGACCAAGGCCACTGCCGCGCAGATCCGAAACCGCATCTTCGAACTTTTAGGGGGCGGAGAACTAACCTTCGGCCAGGCCTATAACTATGCCAAAGTCGCTTCTGCCGCCACTGGCGTTCGCGAAGCCCTGATCCTAGCAGTGCTGGACCGGGAATCGGCCCTGGGCAAGAATGTTGGGCGCTGTTCCTACCGGAAAGCCATGAGTCCGGATAATCAAAAGATATTTTTGAATCTGATCCAAAAACTGATTGACAGTAAAATGTATGTGGGCGATCTCGAGACCGTGACCGTTTCTTGCGCCAATGCCGATGGCGCTTATGGCGGAGCGATGGGGCCCGCCCAGTTCATCCCCTCTACCTGGGTGAGTTACGAAGATCGCATTGCCAAAGTCACCGGCCATACGCCGCCCTCTCCCTGGAACCACGCGGATGCGTTCGTGGCCACTGCTTTATACCTCCAGGATTCGGGCGCGGCTGGCGGTTCCATCTCCGACGAGCGCATTGCGGCGGCCAAGTACTATGCCGGGGGCAACTGGCGCCGCTTCCTGTGGACCTATGGCGAGGCCGTGGTCAGCCGGGCTAGGAGTTTCCAGGACGACATCGAGGAGATTAGTCTATAACCGGAAGTAAATCGCCCATACGCAGGTCTTTTTTCGCAGTAGATAACAAACGGTTAACTACTCTCGTTGCAGAACAGAAGTAGAATTCAATGTTTTGGAGGTCGGGCCTTGGAGAGTTTTTAAGGCCCGACCTCGGAAGGTTTGAGCAACCTTTATTTACCTTGAATTACAAAACTCCATCCTCCCCCTTGTTTAAGGGGGAGCCAGAGGGGGTCCTGGATTCTAGACCCCACCTCACCTCCCCTAAGGTTATTTACATCTTTCTTGGCAAATTCGGCCGCTTTCCGGTATGATACGACCATGACCATCAAGAAATTCACCCTGCCCAATCGCCTGCGGGTGGTAGTGGTGCCCCAGCCCGCCGCGCCGACCGCCACCGCCTTGATCTTAGTCCGGGCCGGTTCCGAGTACGAAACGGCCCAGATTAACGGCATCTCTCATTTTCTGGAACACATGATGTTCAAGGGTACCGCCAAGCGCCCGGGGGCGAATATGATCTCTACCGAGCTGGATGCTTTAGGCGCAGAATACAACGCTTTCACCAGCCAGGAACATACCGGTTATTGGGTCAAAGTGGAGGGGCATAAGTTGGCGCGGGCGTTCGAGCTCTTATCCGATCTTTACTTGCATCCGGTTTTCGATCCCCAGGAGATCGAGCGCGAGCGGGGAGTCATCATCGAGGAAATTAATATGTATGCAGATACTCCCATGCGTCGGGTGCATGACTTATTTACCCGGTTGCTTTATGGCGACCAACCAGCCGGTTGGGATATTGCCGGTACTAAAGCGATTGTGCAGTATCTCCAGCGCGAGGACTTCGTCGCTTATCGGGATCTGCGCTATGTCGCGCCTACGACGGTGGTGGTCTTGGCGGGCAAGGTTACCGTGCCGGAGGCGAGGCGCCTCTTGGGGCGGTATTTCCGCGAGTTGAGTAATCGTTCCGCGCCGGCCAAGGTTAAGACTCGCGACCGCCAATCCCGGCCCGGCCTGCTTCTCCACTACAAGAAATCCGACCAGAGCCACTTGGTTCTAGGGGTCAGAACCTTTTCTCTCTTTGATCCCCGGCGTCACGTCTTGCAGGTGCTGGCCGAGGTGCTGGGCGGCGGTATGAGTTCGCGGCTGTTCCGTAAGGTGCGGCAAGAAATGGGAGCGGCTTATTACATCCGCGCGGGGGCAGACCTGGCCCTGGATCACGGTTCCTTGGTGGTATCCGCGGGCGTGGATAACCGCAAAATAGTACCGGCCGTTCAGACCATCCTGGCGGAACTCCGAACTTTGGCTAAAATCCCGGTTGCCGCCGCGGAACTGCAAAAAGCCAAAGATCATATGATCGGTAATTTCTTGATCAATCTGGAAACGTCCGATGAGCTGGCCAGCTTCTACGGCGGGCAAGAGATCCTGATCCGCAAATTGATCTCGCCGGCCGAAATGGTTCGGCGGGTGCGAGCGGTCACGTCCGATCAAGTGCGCCAAGTCGCACGGCAAATTTGTCGCGACCGCATCTTAAACCTGGCCGTGATCGGACCCTTCCGCAACCCCAAGCCATTCCAGTCGCGCCTGCATTTTTAATTTAATATATCCAAGACTTATGTATCTCATGTCATTCCCGTGAAAACGGGAATCTATAGCCAAGAATAAGCACTAGATTCCCGCCTGCTCGCCTCGCCGAAGCCTTCGGCGTAGCGCAGGCGCGGGAATGACAAAATCGAAAAAGTATAAACAATTGTCAAAGGCGCAAATCCCGGCAATGTATTTAGACGAGCCTCTAGTGAATTTTGATCATTACATCTTGATAATCCGCGATCATGGCCACTGTCAAATTTTATATAACCACCACTTTGCCCTACGTGAATGCGGTACCTCACCTGGGCCACGCCTTAGAATTCGTCCAAGCGGACGCAATCGTGCGGTACCACAAGTCCCGAGGCGAGGAAGTGTTCTTCAATACCGGCACGGACGAGCATGGATTAAAAGTTTACCGCAAGGCCCAAGAGTTACACCAAGATCCGCAAACCTATGTGGACGAAAGCGCGGAGAACTTCCGCAAAATTTTAGCTGATCTGGGAGTGGTCTACACCCGTTTTATTCGCACCACGGAAGCCAAGCACGTGACGGCTTGCCAGGAATTCTGGCGGCGGTGTAAAGAAGCTGGCGATATATACCTAGCCCAATATAAGGTCAAATATTGTGTGGGCTGCGAACTGGAGAAAACCGATTCGGAACTCACGGACAGCAAGTGCCCGGATCATCCCAATCTGGCAGTAGAAGAGCGCGAAGAAGAGAATTACTTCTTCCGTTTTTCCAAGTATCAGCAGCCGCTTCTGGATTTATATCAGAAATATCCGGACTTTGTCTTACCGGCCCACCGCCTGCAGGAAATCAGAAACTTCGTGGCGGCCGGTCTTCAGGATTTCAGCATCTCCCGCTTGAAAGAGAAGATGCCTTGGGGTGTGGCGGTCCCGGACGACCCGAGGCATGTCATGTACGTCTGGTTCGATGCGCTGATCAATTATATTTCCACTCTGAATTGGCCCGGGGGTCAACCGTCAAAATTCGAGGATTTTTGGGGAACAGAAGAGGAGCCGCGGGCGGTGCAAATTGCGGGCAAAGACAATCTGCGCCAGCAATCCGCCATGTGGCAGGCGATGCTTTTATCCGCCGGTTTGCCGACCTCCCGTCAAATCTTGATCCACGGCCATATTGTGAGCGGCGGCCAGAAAATGTCCAAAACCATAGGCAATGTGGTGGACCCGGCGGAGATCATCCGCGGCTATGGCGCGGACGCTTTGCGCTACTGGCTCCTGCGCGAGATGCCCACCTTTGAGGACGGTGATTTTACACTGGAAAAATTCAAGGAAAGTTATAACGCCAATCTGGCCAACGGTCTCGGCAATCTGGTCCAGCGCGTGCTCAAAATGGCGGCGGTGTACAAAGTAGCGAAGAGCGAAGAGCGAAGCGCGAAGCGCGAGGGGAAAGAAGGGAGCGTCTACCAGGAACTGATGGAAAAGTATGAACTGCAGAAAGCGACCAACTTGATCTGGGATGAGATTCAAGCCTGTGACCGTATGATTCAGGACTGCGCACCGTTTAAAAAGTTTAAAACCGATCCCGAAGCGGCCAAGCGAGACGTGGCGGCACTCTTGGGGAAACTGGCCGTAATCGCCCATTGGCTCGCACCATTTTTGCCAGCCACCAGCCAGAAGATCCAAGAGGCGCTGGAGTCCGGCCAGCCGCCCGCCGTGCCCCTCTTCCCACGGATCGGCTGACCCTCTGTCTCGCGATGACCCAAATGTTAAGAATTTTTGAATTTCCGGTCATCGCAAGACGAGATATTAGTTTTTGACTAGCGCGCTGTTCAGGTGGAAGAAAAATATTCAATTTAAACAAGGATGAAAGAAATAGTCCGAAATCTAAGTGTTAATAGCCATGATATTGCGGTCGCCCTACACGACGCTGGTAACAAAAGTATTGTAATATTTTGTCATGGTTTTCGAGGTACAAATGTTGGGCCAAATTGTTTTTTTGTGAGAACTGCTCGAAAGCTAGCTGACCAAAGTGTTTCTTCCTTGCGTTTTGACCAATATGGTAGCGGTAATTCGGAGGGCGATTTTTTTGATTCAAGTTTTAAAGATTGGGTAGCAACTACTCGGGAAATTGTGCGGCACTACCTTAAGCAAAGATATAAAGTTTCACTACTCGGGCAAAGCATGGGTGGGTCGGCAGTTATCACAGTTGCTTCCGAAATAACCGATCTTTCTTCTATCGTTGCGTGGGCACCGGATCTAAATATTGAGGAATTTATTCCGCCTAAAAATGGCGTAGTCGAAGAAAATGGGCAAATCGTTCAGGCGCGGTTTTGGCAGGAGGCCCACGATGCAAAAATTGCAGAGAAGCTTCCATTGGTTAAAACGCGAGCGTATATTGTACAGTGCGCTTCAGATGAGTATGTTGATAAAAGAAATCGAGACGCGATAAGCAAAAATGCTCAACCACATCACAGGGTAGAAATTTTTGAAAATTATAGCCATAGTGGCTGGACATTTGAACAATCCGAAGAGGTTATTAGCAAAAGCGTAGATTTTTTGGCGGAATGTTTTCTAGATTAATTTTGGGACTTACACGGATGATGTCCCGCGGAAGCGGGAATCTACGTCCTGCAATATTTTTAGATCCCTGTCTGCGCGGGGATGACCAAATCGAAAAAGTGTAGATATTTGCCAAACGCGTAAGTCCTAATTGGATTCCATCGTCTAGGTGAGCTACAATGATCCCATGGCTAATGATATTCACAATCCCACTCCGCAATCCGTACGGCAAGCAATTAGCCCGATTTTGGCGCGGCGCGGGGTGGGATTCGCGGGTATTTTTGGCTCCTGCGCCCGGGGTGAGATGCGGCCGGATAGCGATGTGGATATATTGGTGCGTTTTTCAGAATCGCCCAGTTTGCTGGGATTAGTTGCTTTGGAGCGGGAATTATCAGGCATCTTGGGGCGTAAGGTGGAAATAGTAACCGAGCGATCACTCTGCCCGCACGTTCGCGAGAATGTTATGCGGGATATGCAGGTAATCCATGAAGGACGATAAAATTTACATCCAGCATATTTTGGAAGCTATCGCGCGAGTGGAACGCTACCTGGCCGGTTTTGATTTTCAGGCTTTTGATTGCAGTGAAATAGCCCAAGCCGCGGTGGTACGAGAGCTGGAGATTGTCGGTGAGGCCGCCCGGAAATTATCGGCAGATTTTTTGGCGTCCTTGCCGGAGGTGGCTTGGCAAGACATCAAAGATATGCGCAATAAGTTAATTCATGAGTATTTTGACGTAGATACCGAGCTGGTTTGGAAAACCGCGCGGGAGGACTTGCCGCAATTAAAAAAGGCCTTGGCGAGCCACAAATAATCCGTGCGTTTTTTCGACGCCCACACGCACATACACTTCGCCACCTATCGGGATGATTCCCGAGAGGTGATCGCTCGCGCCCTTGCCGCCGGCGTCTGGCTGAACACCGTCGGTACCCAACGCGACACTTCCCGCCGGGCAGTGGAGATTGCCAATCAGTACCCCGAGGGTGTGTATGCCACAGTGGGCCTGCACCCCATTCACACCAGCCAATCTTTCCATGATCCGGAGGAATTAGACACCCCAGGATCAGAGAATGATAACCCGAAAGCTACCCCGGGCTTATTCTATTGTTCTCAAGAACATTGGAATAAAGGATTCGCCGGGCGAGGCGAAGAGTTCGACGTGGAGTATTACGAGCAACTAGCCCGCGATTCCAAGGTAGTGGCGATTGGGGAGTGCGGAGTTGATTACTATGGAAGCGAGGAGCGAGGAGCGCCCTCCGAAGGAGGGTCCGCCTTCGGCGGAAGGAGAGAAGAGCAGGAGAAAAAAGAGAGACAAAAAACGGCATTCATCGCCCAGATCAAGTTGGCGGAGAAGATTAAAAAGCCGCTGATGATTCACTGCCGGGATGGCAAGAAGTCCGGTGCCGGTCCGGCTTTTGACGATTTAGTGAATATACTGAAATCCAGCGCGCTATCTGTACCGTTCATCAGCCATTCCTTTGTACGCGATCTAGAGCTAGCTAAAAAGCTTCTGGATTTGGGTTCACACTTTTCTTTCAACGGGATAATAACCTTCACACACGACTACGACGAGGTCATCCGCTATCTGCCGGAGGACAGGATCCTCTCCGAAACCGACGCGCCCTATCTTGCCCCCGTGCCGCGCCGAGGCAAGCGCAACGAACCGGTCTATGTCACAGAAGTGGTTAAAAAACTAGCGGAAATCCGCGGGGTTACGACGGAAGAAATAGCGGAGCTAACTTTCCGAAATGCCTGCTGGGTCTTCAAAGTTGGGTCGGTAGAAATTTAGGGTATTTTGCTAGAAGGTTGGCCGCCTTTTCTCGAACAGCAACCGCATTTTCGTAAATATCCCGCCCGGGGTGGTCCGCCGGTTCATTTTGGGCCCCAACCCGCTCCAACTCTCTTATCACCCCGTCCAGATAAGGTAAATCTCGTTTGCTTAAAGATTCCAGTATCAGCCGAATTGGACCTTCGTTGCTGGGTTTGGGTCGGAACTCGCCCGGCGTATCAGTCTCTTTCATCCATACTCGTTCAAAGCTGCTAACTCGAACTTCGATTCCTTGAATAGCCTTTTGAAATCGAGCAGCCTCGCTGCCCCCGGCGAGCGTCTTCCAGGCGGCCGCGGTTTCGGTGATACGAGTTGGCCTGGAAAGCGGCTCCGCCTCTCTGCTCAGCCAAACAAAGTCTTTGAAACGCATATTTATAGCATACGACCGAATCGCAATTTAGCAACCGGTGCAACAATCTATCTGCCACCTGCCAGCCCACTATTCTATTGTTCTTGAGAACAATAGAATTCGAACTTATCAGAGCTTTGGTCTGACGTGCTAGCTATAGCCGCTTTTGCTAAAGTTCTATACGATCGTAGAGAACTTTAGCAAAAGGCCGGCGGGACAGGGAACTCATTACATTTTTATCGCTCGCGCCACGGTATGATTCGCGCCCTGTTTCAATTTCTCGTAATTGCCGAAGACATCCATCAGGTGGCGCTTGATGAATTCTCGCAGACCGGAAACGGTCACTAGATAAATCCGTCCGCCGGGTTTTAGGTGGGTGAGGCTATCTCGGAGCATAATGGTTAGGAGTTCCTTGCCGACCTGCGCCGGGGGATTGGATACGATCAGGTCGAACTGCGCATTTTCCGGCACCGCGCTCAACATGTTGCTCGCGTAGACCTTGGCATTAGTTAGGTGATTCACCCGAGCATTTCTCTCCGCGTAGCTGATCGCCACGAAATCCTTGTCGACTAGATGAACCACGCCCTGCGGCGCCAGCTTGGCGATAGTCAGGCCGATCGCGCCGTAACCGCAGCCCACGTCTAGGGCAGTGTCGCTCGGCTTAACTTCCAGATGATCTAGCAATAGGCGAGTACCCCGGTCGACCTCCGTCGGGCTAAAGAGCCCCCAGGTAGAACAAAGGGTCAGTTCCTGGCCAGAGAGCGTGGTTCGGATGGTAACTTCCGAGTTCGACTTAGATCCACTGCCCGATTTGTTTTTGTCCATATTTTTCCATACAATTCTACCATATTGTCGCCAGATTATTGCCCATTCCAAGGTCTTCGCAAGACCTACGGTCTTGCGAAGACCATAATATTAAGAACCCGATTTTCCGGCTATGAAAAAATACGACTTTCGAAAAATAGAAAAAACTTGGCAGGACGTCTGGGCTAAAACCGGCATCTACCGAGCCCAGGATTTTTCCAAAAAGCCCAAGTTCTACCCGTTAGTGGAATTCCCGTATCCCTCCGGAGCTGGACTGCACGTGGGCCATGTTCGGAGCTATACCGCCATGGATGTGCTGGCCCGCAAGCGCCGGATGGAAGGCCAGAATGTGCTCTATCCCATTGGCTGGGATGCCTTTGGCTTGCCCACTGAAAACTATGCGGTCAAAACCGGCATCCATCCGGCCAAAGTTACCCGGCAGAACTCCGATACCTTTCGACGACAGCTTAAGCGCATGGGTTTTTCTTTTGATTGGTCGCGGGAAGTAAACACCACCGATCCGGAGTATTACAAATGGACCCAGTGGATATTTTTACAGCTGTATAAACACGGATTGGCATATAAAGCCAAGTCAACCATTAACTGGTGTCCCTCCTGTAAGATCGGTTTGGCTAACGAGGAAGTGGTAGCCAGCAAGTGCGAACGTTGCGGAGCGGCGGTGGAAGAGCGCGAGAAAGAGCAGTGGATGCTCCGCATCACCAAGTATGCGGACAAACTTTTAAAGGGTCTGGAGACGGTCAACTTTCTCCCACGCATCCGGAGCCAGCAGGAGAATTGGATCGGACGCTCGGAAGGGGCTGAAATCCAATTTCCAATTTCCAATTACCAATTTCCAATTCCTGTTTTTACCACCCGGCCGGACACGCTGTTTGGCGCGACCTATATGGTTTTGTCGCCGGAGCATCCGTTGATCGAGAAGTTAAAAGATAGAATAAAGAATCTAGGGGAAGTCAAAAGGTATATCCAGCGTGCTAAGGGGAAGACCGAAGCGGAACGAATCGAAAATCGGGAGAAAACCGGCGTGGAACTCCGGGGAATAAAAGCGATCAATCCCGCCAACGGCAAGAAAACCCCGATCTTTGTGGCGGACTATGTTCTCTCCGGCTATGGCACCGGGGCGATTATGGCCGTGCCGGCACACGACGAACGGGATTACGAATTTGCTCGGAAATTCAAGTTACCGATTCGCCAGGTTATCGCTCCATATTTTTCAAACACCGAGGGAAAGGACGCGATAAGAAGTGATAAAAAAACCGTTCACCGGCATACTGCCTATGTTTTGCTCCGGCACTCGACGCGGGACAAGTACTTATGTCTGGACTGGGAAAAGTTTGGCTGGCACTCCGGGATTATTGGAGGTATAGATCCGGGCGAAGATCCGGTGCAAGCCGCCAAACGAGAGATATTGGAAGAGACCGGTTACCGCCATGTGCGTTTCGTAAGATATGTAGGCGGGGAACAACACAACCATTTCTTCGCTACTCACAAGGATGAAAATCGGTACGCTTTCGGGACCGGTATGCTGTTCGAATTGACGGATGAAAAAAAGGCGCCGGTTGAACTGGAGCACACCAAGAATCACCAACCGGTTTGGATCGAAGCGGGACGAATGGAGTCTTGGCTGAACCTGGCCTCCTTCCAGTACATATGGCAGGTTTTAAAATCCAACCAGGAATGTTTTACCGGTAACGGCGTAGCGATAAACTCCGGTAAGTTCAACGGCTTGAATTCGGAAGAGGCCAAATGGCAAATCACAACGGCGGTCGGCGGCAAGAAAACCGCTAAATACCACCTGCGGGACTGGATCTTCTCCCGTCAGCGTTACTGGGGCGAGCCGATTCCGATGATTTATTGTGAGCAATGTGCGAAGAAACCAAAGGTACTTATTTTGCATGGATTAGGCGGAAATAGTCGCGAAAACTGGCTACCCTGGGCCAAGCGGGAGCTTG
>JACRFR010000020.1 GCA_016212635.1 Candidatus Liptonbacteria bacterium
CTACGTTCCGGACGCGACCAACGTGACCTATGAGCTGAATGCCAAGATGGAAAGCACCAAGTACTCCAACGGCGGCGGCTCCGACGTGGAATCCACGGACGGGGGCAATGTTTCGACCGTCTATGAGATCGGTACCGACCCGGGACTGGATCTGTAATTGTTGTAATTGTTCTACGCGCACCGCGCGCCCATCAGTGAATTACGAATCTGTTTCGAATCTGCGAATGCCGGAAGTTTTTTGGGCTGCTCGTAAATTCGTAATCAATTCGTTATTCGTTGATTGTGCGCCGTGCAGGCGTAGTTGCCGTAGCTTGATGCCCGCCCTTGATACCTGACACCTGATACTTGATACTTATCTCATGCGCGTACCGGTGCCGATCGATCAGCTCAAAAAAGTTCTGGTCGCGGAACATCTCTTAGCTCCCGACCGGTTCGATCAGCTTTCTATGGAAGCGGATCGCAAGGGTCAGAGCATCTTGGATGTTCTGGTTTTCGAGCATGCGGTGGAGGCGGGCTATCTCTACACCATCATCTCCCAACTTCTGGGGGTGGAGATGGCCAATATGGAAACCGCCGGTATTGATACGGAAACCCTCAAGCTGCTGCCGGAAGAAGTGGCTCGCCAGCGGCAAGTCATCGCTTTTCGGCGCGAGCCCGACGGCGCCTTGGCCGTGGCGATGGTTGACCCCGGCGACCTGGAGGCAATCAACTTCTTGACCCAGTATCTGCACGCGCGGGTCAAGCCGTACCTGGCCACCGCGTCCGATCTGAACCGCGGATTTACGATCTACGGACTTCAGACCGCGGGGGACTTCAAGAAGGTGATCGAAGAAAGCGTCCAGGCCTCACTGCATAGCCGTTCGCGCAGCGCCGAGGAAGCGGCCGCGGACCTGCCCATCGTGTCCGTGGTGGACAATCTGATCTCTTACGCCGCGGCCTCCCGCGCTTCCGATATCCATATTGAGGCGCTGGAGGACAGCATTCTGATCCGTTACCGGATTGATGGCATTCTGTACGAGGTTATGCGCGTGCCGAAGCAAGTCCACCCTGGGCTGGTGGCCCGGATCAAACTCCTCTCGGCGCTCAAGATCGACGAACATTACCACCCGCAAGACGGTCGGTTCCGGTTCCAGTTGGTGAACCAAGCCATTGATATCCGAGTCTCGATCTTGCCGACCTACCATGGCGAGAAGCTTGTTTTGCGCTTACTGCCGGCTACGGACAAACCCTTGTCCCTAGAAGAGATCGGACTCGCTCCGGAAGCTGCCGACATGGTCGCGCGCAACTTGAAGAAGGCATACGGCATGGTTCTGACTTGCGGACCAACCGGCTCCGGCAAATCGACCACCTTGTACGCGCTCTTGAGTATCTTGAATAGTCCCGGGGTCAACATTGTTACCGTCGAGGATCCGGTGGAATACAATATCCGCTACGTGAATCAGACCCAGATCAATCCTCAGGCCGGCATTACTTTCGCCAGCGGACTTCGCTCCATTCTCCGACAGGATCCGAATATCATCATGGTAGGCGAAATACGAGACAGCGAAACCGCGGGCATTGCCGTCCAGGCCGCGCTGACCGGCCACTTATTACTGTCCACCCTGCATACCAACGATGCCATCACCGCAATTCCGCGCTTATTCGACCTGGAAGTGCCCCCGTTCTTGGCGGCGTCGGTTCTGAACGTGATAATTGCCCAGCGCCTGGTCCGGCGCGTTTGCTCCTCTTGCATCCAATCTGTTGATCACAGCCCGACGATCGAAAAGGCCATCACCGACCAGGTCCGACTGCTGGGTCTGGACCCCAAAGTTGTAGCCATGCCGCGGACATTGTACCGAGGTCAAGGATGCGGCGCCTGCGCTGCGAGCGGTTACCGCGGCCGTCTGGGCATCTTCGAGGTGGTGGAGATCAATCCTCAAATCAAAGAAATTATCAGCAGTCCCGGTTTCAAGTTGGAAAAAATTCAGGCTGCGGTTCGAGCCGCGGGCATGAAGACCATGTTCGAGGATGGTTTGGCCAAAGCCGAGCTTGGCCTGACCACGGTGGAAGAAGTGCTAAGGGTGGTCAGAGAGTAATCGCAGGAGTAATCGCAAATAACGCGAATTAGAGAGGTAATAATGCGAATGGGCAAATAGGCAAAATAGAATTATAATCATCCCGCATGATTCTTTCATTATCCGGATTTGCGTTATTTGCTTAAATTTGCGTTATTTGCGATAACTCTATGCTTTTTCACTACATTGCCAGCGATAAACGCGAGACGGTGGTAGAAGGTGATTTGGACGCACCGGATCTGAACCACGTACTCCAATTTCTGTCCGCCAAAGAACTCCGGCCGGTCAGCGTCAAACCGATCAAGGAATTGCGGGCCCAGGTCCAGCCGCTTTTCGGCAAGATAAACATCAGCGACAAAGTCTTTCTGACCAAGTATTTGTCGCTAATGCTCAAGGTTGGCACGGACCTGATGTCCGCGATCAACATCCTGATCGCGGATTTCGACAAACCCTCGATGAAGATGTTCCTGATCGAAGTTCGGAATAATCTGAGCCGCGGGTTGCCATTCTACCAAGCATTCGCCCGCTACCCCCAAGTGTTCTCGGCAGTTATGGTGAATTTGATCAAGGCGGCGGAAGCCTCCGGCAATCTCCAACGGACGTTCGAGGACATGAGCACGTCCCTGGAAAAAGAGTCGGAATTACGCAAGCGGGTGAAGTCCGCCCTGATCTACCCGATAATCCTGCTGGTAGTCGGCACCTCGATCTTTATCTTTCTGTCATTGTTCGCTCTGCCTCGGATCGCCAAAGTATTCTTGGATAGCGGCATCAAACCGCCGACCTTCTCTCGGATCGTCTTTGGGGTCGGTTTGTTCGTGGGCGACCACTCCATTGCTCTGCTGGTCGGCTTCATTATTTTGGGCATTCTGGCCTACCTGATTTTGGGCAGAACCGAATCCGGCCGCCGTTTCCTGCGCCGCTTTTTGGCGCACTTACCGATCATTCGCAATATTTATCGGGATCTGGCGGTCCAGCGCTTTGCTTCAACTTTCAGTCTCTTGTTGCGCGCCGGTTTGCCGATCATTCAAGCGACCAAAATTACCGCCGACGTGGTGGGCTTAGACGAGCTCCGAGTGGCCTTGATCCGGATCGCGGACGACGGCTTGGCCAAGGGGCTGACCATCGGCGAGGCTTTCCGGCGGGAGCCGGACTTTCCGAGAGTGGTAACTAACTTGGTGGCCATCTCGGAGAAAGCCGGTCACCTAGAGGATGTGCTGGGAACCCTGGCCGATTTCTATGCCTCTAATATCGATGCCAGCGTCCGGCAAGTGGTGGCCTTTATTGAACCCGCGCTGTTGCTGGTCATGGGTATTTTGGTGGCGACCATCGCGCTCGCGATCATCGTGCCGATCTATCAGCTGACCAGCCAGTTCTAGGAAAGCGAAGAGCGAGGAGGGAAGAGTGAAGAGTAAGGGGAAGGCGAATAGCAGGAAAAAACCGGACGGGGTACAATAATAGACATGGGGAAACTCTTTGCTTTCCGTATGTATTTTCGGAAGCTCCTCGCTCCTCGCTCCTCGCTCCTCGCTAGTCATGCGGGTTTCACCCTGGTGGAGACCATGCTGGTCATCGGCGTTATGGTAATTATGGCGATCTTGATAGTCGCGACGCTCTATGGCCGAAAGGGTGGGACCGAATTGGACAACACCAATCGTCGGATCGCGACCCTGCTCCGAGAAGCGCAGAGCCGGTCCATGGCGCAAGCGTCTTCCACCAATTGGGGCATACACCTGGAAAACAGCACTAACACCACGCCTTTCTACGCCTTGTTCTACGGCACCTACAGTACCAGCAGCCGCATTGGTTACTACGCCTTGCCCGCGGATGTCGGCTACGCGACCTCTACCATCGCGTCCGGCGCCGCCGTCGAGCTTTCTTTTGCGCAGATCACGGGCACCGTCCCGGCCACCACCAGCATCACCTTGTTCCGCCGGAGCATGACCAGCCAAACCACTACTATCACCGTGACCCCGTCCGGAGCGGTCAGCTTTTAGCAAAGCGAAGAGCGAAGAGCGAAAAGGGAAAAGCGGGGAGATGGAAAGAAGGGTCAAAGACATTATACTAAAGAGGAAATGCGAATAATCCGCTCTCCGCTCTCCGCTCTCCGCTCCTCGCTCCTCGCTTCTCAGGCGGGTCAGTCCTTGATCGAACTGCTGGTCGCGGCGGCGGTCGGCACGATCATGATCATCGGCGCGCTGACCGTAATTGCGCCCTCTCTGAAAAGCAACAGTCAAGCGAACCAAACCCAGGTCAGCAACGCGCTGGGTAAGGAACTGCTGGATAATGTCCGGGTGCTGGCCGAGTCCAATTGGCACGCAATTTATGACCTGAATCACGGCAGCGGCAACCATTACTATTTGGTCACGACCTCCACCCCCTTCAGCGCGACCTCGGGCAGCGAAACCGTGACGGTGGCCACCAGCACTTTCCAGCGCTACTTCTATGTGGAAAATGTCAATCGGGACGCGGAGGGCAGTATTGTCGCCTCCGGCGGTACCAATGATCCTTCCACCCAAAAAGTTTCCGTAGTCTTCCAGGGACCCCAGGGCCAAAGCCGCACTATGTCCGTCTATTTCACCCGCTACTTGAACAATGTTTTCTGGCAAACCGATTGGTCCAGCGGCAGCGGCCAGACCGGGCCGGTATCCAGTACGGTCAACAGTTTTGCCTCCTCGACCAATATTAATTTCAGTACCACCTCCGGGTCCATTCGGATCGATCTATAAAAACTACATGTCGGCCCTTCGGAATTTCTGGAAACATTTGTCCCGCGGGCGCGTTTTGCGTCTCGCCTGCGGCTGGTTGATCGGCCTGGTTCTGGCCAGTTCGGCGGGGCTTGTTTGGTGGCAGATCGTTCGTGCGACCACCAACATCCACGCGGGAGACACCGAGCGCTATGCCTGGAATGACCTCATGGGTTGGATCGACTTTTACGGCACCGACACGGTCACAGTCTCGTCCCAAGATCTAGTCGGCTATGCCAGCACCACCGCCGGGGATGTTTCCCTGGATTGTCACACCACTCGCGGGGGAGATATTTGCGCCACCTCGACCTACCAGGTCACCAATGACGGGCTGGGCAACTTGTCGGGTTACGGTTGGAATGATAACTACGGCTGGATCAGCTTCGACTGCAACAACGAGGGCAGTTGTAGCACCTCCAGTTATCGGGCGTACATCAATCCCAGCAATGGCACTTTCAGCAATTATGCTTGGAACGATATCGCCGGCTGGATCAGCATGAACTGTCAGGATCCGGGCACTTGCGCCTCCTATAACTACAAAGTAGCCACGGACTGGATCGCCACTTCCACCACCGGGATCCTGGATTCGGCCACGTATGACACCGGCGTATCCGGAGGCGCCCAGATCAATTCTTTGATCTGGTACGGGAGTATGCCGGCGGACACGGATGTCCGTTTCCAACTGGCCACGGCCAGCGCCACCAGCGGGCCGTGGAATTATATCGGTTCGGATGGCACCGCCTACTCTTATTACACGGCGGCTTCGGGCACGCCCATAGAACTGGACTACACCCTGCATAACAACCAGCGCTACTTTCGTTACCGGGTGACTCTCGTTTCCGACCAGGCCCAGCGCCAAACGCCCCGAGTGGATGACGTGGTGGTTAATTGGAGCCCGTAGGGGAAGTGAGTAGGGAGTAGCAAGTAGTGAGTAGAGAAGAGAGCAGGGGGTAGGGAGTAGCGGGTGGATACGCTATACTTATAAGGTGCAAAGACAACGCTCCGCTCCCCATACTCTACTCCCTACTCCCTACTCCCTACTCCCTGCCCCGGGCCAGGCCGCGCTGTCCTTGGTGTTTTTGATCGGCGGCATTATTATTCTAATCGGCGTCACCGTCGCCTTCCTCTCCTTTAGCTCGGTCAATACCAGTTTCGGCTTCCAATCCGCGCAAAGCGCCGAAGATGTGGCCGCGGCGGGCGCGAACGACGCCTTACTGCAGATTGTCCGTAACAAGTCTTTTGCCAGCGCCGGTTATGCCATGCCTCTGGGCAGCAATTCCGCGACCGTGACGGTCGCCCAAAACAGTCCCGCGACCAACCAAGCGACCATTACTTCCCAGGCCACGGTTTCCGGTTATGTCCGCAAACTGCAGGTCGTCGTGGAAATTAACGCGACCACCGGCCAAACTTCCATTCTGTCGTGGCAAAGCTTGACGCTGTAACATGAAATTAAATCTTCACTTGCCGATTCACCTGCCGCGCTCGCTACCGGCGGTAGGGGAACTGCACCCCTTCCACTGGGTGGACCGTTTATCTCGGTTGCTCCGGACGCGCGCGGTCATCGGCGGCCTGGAAATATCGGACACCCATCTGCGCTTTGCATTCTGGGGCGGCAGTGAGTGGCGGCTGACGGGAGTGCGCTTGCCTCCGGGTATAATGCAGGGCAACGTCGTGCTCAATCCCGAAGCCCTGATTCAAGCCCTGTCTGTTCTGCGGAAGAACTTACATCCCCGGCACCCCCGAGAACTGACCAATGTGATCATTACCCTCGGTTCGGTTCTGCCTTACAGCCAGGTTTTCACGCTGCCGATCATTGAGGGCGAGAGCTTGGAGAAAGCGGTGGATCTGAATATCCAAATGATCACCCCCTCGGACCTCTCGCAGATGTATGTCGGCTGGCAGATCTTGGATCCGGATTATCGCGGCCCCAGCCGAGACATTTTGAGCGTGTTCATCAGCCGCAAAATGGTGGACGATTTTAACCAAGCTCTGGTCCGAGCGGGCTTTTTGGCTGCGGCGGTGGAGCACAAATCTCTGGCCGTAGCTCGGTTGGTGCGCGCCGGGGGCGCCGGGCTTGCCCCCAACCAGTCCGTACTGCTTTTAATCTTGGATAGTTCCGGTTTGGATCTGGTGATCTTGCGGAACGGAACTCCGTACTTTGAGTATAATGCCGCCTGGCGCGACATTCAGGGCGCCGCTCAACAAGTGACCGGGGCCGATTTGGAACGGGCGGTGATCCGGAATGTCAATCAGGTCCTGAACTTTATGAGTCAGCACTGGCCCGGCGAACAAGTGTCCGACGTGCTCCTGGTGACGGATCAGCTGGGGCCTAAGCTGAAAGAGGTGATTGAACGCAATTTCCCGTTGCGGGCCCGGCCCCTCCAGTTGCGCACCCGACAGGCGATCCCGCCGGAATGGTTTGTGGCGGTCGGCAGCGGCATCCGGGGCGTCACTTCCCGCCGCAAAGACCGAGACTTGAGTCTTCTGGGCATTGGCGCCCGGGAAGAGTTCGGTCGGCAGCAGCTCGCCGCTTTCTTTGAGTTTTGGCGCGTACTCATCCCGGCCGCACTGACGCTGGCCCTGGCGGTGTTCTACGCTCTGAATATGTATCTGGATAGTACGCGTCAAATCCTGGGTGCGGTGGTCGCGGCCCGCCGCGACAGCGGTTCCCAGCGTCAACTGGAGGCACTCCAGACTGAAGCCAAGGAGTTCAATACTTTAGTCACCATGGTCCGCGCCGTGGAGCAGCAGGGCGGTTCGCAGGGTGATCTCTTGGGAGCCATAGACCAAACGTTTCAAACTTATGCGATCAAGCCTTATCGCGTTACCTTTCAAGGTGTAGACTCGCCCATTATCATCACCGGCCAAGCGCCCTCGGAAGATCGATTGCGGGAGTTTAAACAAGAGCTCAAGAAAAAACCATGGGTTAAGGATGTCAATCTGCCGCTGCCCGACATCCGTTCCATTCCCGAGGGGGTCTCTTTCTATTTAACCATCCAAGTTGATCCCAGGGTGTCGGTGAAATCCTCAAAAGCGGAGTAGAGCCTACGGTGGTCCGCGGCGGTTAGGGGACGTAAAACCAAATCGGCAGCTTTCTTGCGTCGGCCAGCTGGCTCTGTTAGAAAACAAGCATTTTTCACCGGGGCGGAACTGGGTGCGGGGCGGATGCCCCAGCGCAGCCGCCAAAAATCTTTAGTGCCGAGCGCGGCAATGATCGACTCCACGCCATGGTGTCCGCCCGCGCCGCGCCCAAAACAGAGTCGGTAAGAACCGAGCAACAGGTCCGCGTCGTCGTGCACGACCAATAACTGGCTGGGCTGGGCGCGGCTGTCCCGTAACGCGGCGCGCACGCTCGGACCCGACTCATTCATGAACGCGTCCGGCTGGATCAGCCAGAACTCTCCGGTGCGGACCAGGGTATATTTGCCCCGGCGGGTCGGTTGCTCGGCGAGCCCGAGTTGTGTCTCTAGGAACGCCAAGAACAAAGCACCGACATTGTGGTAGGTTTTTTGGTAGGTCGGGCCGGGGTTGCCCAGCCCGGCGCAGACTCTGATCTGAAAAAGCGGTTTTACAGAATTCATGTCAGTCCCGATGCCAATGAACATTAAGCGCGATGCTAATCTGCGAATGCATGCTAATGCTACGAATTTGACCCCTCCGCTCCTCCCCTTAGAAAGGGGAGGTTAGGTGGGGTAATTCGTATGCACCCGCCCGCCTCGCAAGCGAGAGCGTTGCGGGCAGGCTATTCGCTTCCTCCAGAGGAGGATCCGCCTCGTGCCGCGCTCCGTCGCCAAAGCGCTTTGGCGACGTGCGACCGGCATAGCCTTTGGCGACGCACGGCCGGAGGAAAGTGTATCTACGGCGGAAAGCGTTTCCAACCTTGCTTAAGTATAAACGCTTCGGTATACTCATGGCTACTGTTAGATATGCGCGGTTTTTTAGCGGCATCTTTGGAAGTCTTAGAAGTGGCCCTGGTTACAGTGGGGGCTGTCTTTTTGATCCGGACCTTTCTGGTCCAGCCTTTCCTGGTCAGCGGAGCTAGTATGGTACCCAATTTTGCGAACGGTGACTACCTTCTAATCGATGAGCTTTCCTATCGGCTGCGGGCGCCCACCCGGGGAGAAGTGGCGGTTTTCCACTACCCCAACGATGAGAGTACCTTTTTCATTAAGCGGATCATCGGTTTACCCGGGGAAAGGGTCGCTATCCGAGATGGGCAGGTGGTGGTGTCCAACGCCGAGCATCCCCAGGGCGAAACGTTACAGGAACCGTATCTACCTCTCGCCACTCAAACCAACCCCCGGCCCGGAGGGAAAAACGAGTACGAACTCGGCCCGGATCAATATTTTGTACTGGGCGATAATCGCTCCGCCAGTTTTGACTCCCGCGAATGGGGGGTGCTAACTCGGGGAGAGATCGTGGGTCTGACCCGAATTCGACTCTGGCCCCCCAAGTCGTTCCAGGCATTCGCCGCACCGCAGTACTAACAAAGCGAAGAGGGGAGAGCGAGGAGCGAAGAGAAAAATACAAACAGATCAGGAGAACCTTACACCTTAATCCCAATGGCAGAAACTAAGAAGACCAAGTCTGCGGCAAGCGGCTCGGGGCCGCTCCAGGCGCCGAAGGGGATGCACGACGTATTGCCGGCGGAGCAGCCGTATTGGGAACGCATCCGGACGGTGACGAAAGAACTGGCCGATTTTTATAACTTCAGCAAGATTGACCTGCCCGTTCTGGAATCGGCGCGCCTTTTCGAGCGGGGCGTGGGAGCGGAAACCGACATTGTTGCCAAAGAAATGTATACTCTGAAGACCCGAGGGGGCGATGTTTTGGCGCTTCGTCCCGAGGCCAGCGCGCAGTTGATAAGAGCGTATTTGGAGCACGGGCTTTCCCGTCTGGGCCAGCCCCAGAAACTTTATCTGGTGGAGCGGATGTTTCGCCACGAGAATCCGCAACACGGCCGCTATCGGCAGTTCACCCAGGTTGAGTTTGATATCGTAGGCGGAGTTAACGATCCGATCTATGACGCCCAGGTCATAGCGACCGCCCTGCGCCTGATCGAAGGGCTGAAAATAAAAGGAGCGCAGCTTCTGATCAACTCCATTGGTTGCCGCATCTGTCGACCGACATATATCCGGCAGCTGCAGGGTTATTATCGAACCCGCACCGACGGTTTGTGCGGCGATTGCGTGCGGCGGCTGAAGACTAACCCGCTGCGCCTTTTGGATTGCAAGAAAGAAGACTGCCAAAAAATTAAAGCGGATGCGCCCAACTTATTGAATCGTCTCTGCGCCGGGTGCAGCGGCCATCTCAAATCAGTTCTGGAATATTTAGATGAGCTGCAAATACCGTACGAGCTGGCCCGGGATCTGGTCCGAGGTCTGGATTATTACAACCGCACCGTGTTCGAATTCGAAATCCGGGAGAAAGGCGCCGAGGCCGGATCAGTGTGCGGCGGGGGGCGGTATGACTACTTAGCCGAGCTTCTGGGCGGACGCCCGACTTTGGCGGTCGGCTGGGCCATGAGTTTCGAACGGTTGATCGATGTAATGCGCGCCCAGGAGGTGACAGTCTCGGAGCGGCCGACCAAAAAAGTGTTTGTGGTCCACGCAGGCGAGTTGGCCAAGAAAAAAGCGCTGGCGTTGGTGGAACAGGTGCGCCAGTTGGGGGTAACGGCCAGCGAGTCTTTGGCCCGCGAGTCGCTCAAGGCCCAACTCAAAGTCGCCGACCGGGAAAAGGCCAGCCTGGCTTTGATCGTGGGCCAGAAAGAAGTGTATGATAGCACGGTCATTGTTCGGGATCTCCGTTCCGGCTTGCAGGAGACAATTCCTCTGTCTAAACTAGGCGAGGAGGTCAAAAAGCGTCTGAAAGCGGCAGAGTAACAATCATTAATCATTAATCATTAACCCGTCCATGCCCGATCCTAACTGTTTATTCTGCAAGATCGCCGGGGGGCAAGCCCCGGCTCATGTCGTGGGCCAGAATGACCACGCGCTGGCCTTCTTGGATGTTCACCCTTGCGCTCCGGGTCACACCATGGTTATTCCCAAGACCCATGTCGAGAAGTTGTCGGAACTGCCGCCGGACGAGATCGGGCCGCTGTTCCAGCTGGTCAGCCAAGTAGCCACCCGTCTGGAAGAAAAATTAAATGCGGAGGGTTTGACCATCGGCATCAACCAAGGCGAGGCCAGCCATCGCGGCCTGGCGCACCTGCACGTGCATCTCCTATCGCGCTACTTGAATGACCAGGGCGGTTCGGTGCACACTATAGTCAATAATCCCCCCAGAGAAAATTTGGAAGAAATGGTCGAGAAATTAATAATCAACGAATAACGAATCCAGCACGAATTTTCGAATTCGTAAATTCGCAACCAATTCGCAATTCGTTGATGGTTATTCAAAAATGGCGATAGAAACCAAACGTAAAGAAGGCGAGCCCGGCGCGGCATTGCTGTCGCGATTCACACGGCGAGTCAAGCGGGGCGGTATCCTAAAAGAGGCCAATCGCCGGCGATTTTATGCCCGCCCGTCCAACCGTCGCGCCCGACGCCTGTCTGCGCTGCACCGGGAAGGCAAGAAACAAGAGTTCCTGCGGGCGCGCAAGCTAGGTCTGGTGTAATAATCAACGAATAACGAATCCAGCACGAATTTTCGAATTCGTATATTCGTACCAATTCGCATTTCGTAGTCAAAACTATGTCCTTAACCGACCAGCTTCAAGGCGATCTGAAGGCGGCCATGAAGGGCCGGGACGCGGTGCGGGTCAGCACCTTGAAGCTCGCGCTGGCCGCTTTGCGCAACCGGCAAATAGAACTGCGCAGCCCGGGGGCGGAGTTGAATCTGCCCGACTCCGAGACGGTCAGCGTGCTGCGTAAGGAGGCCAGGCACCGTCAGGAATCGATCATGGCGTTTCAGAGCGGCGGGCGGGAGGAGCTGGCCGCCCGGGAAGCGGCGGAACTCGCGGTGCTTCGAAATTATCTCCCCGCCGAACTCTCCGCGGATCAGATCCGCGCGCTGGTTGCGGAAATTGTGGCCGGGGGAATCTCGGATTATGGCGCGGTCATGAAGGCAGTGATGTCGCGGGCCGCCGGCCAAGCCGATGGCAAGTTGGCGGCCGAACTGGTGCGCCAGAAACTCCAGTGAAGTCCGTCCGAAGACGGTTGCCGGGTCTGGTCGAACTGCACCGCATCGCTGCGCTGGCTATGCGAGAATTGGGGATTACAACCAAGCTGGGGCGGCCCGAGATATTTTTGCTGCGGCGCAAGGAGATGGAAGCGCTCGCGGCACATTTTTTTAGACGGCCAGAACAGCACGCTAATGTTCTTGCCTTTGAAGCAGACGACTTCCCCCATCCGGCGCCTCGCGGCCAGAAATTCCTCGGTCAGATCTATTTGAATCAAGACTTATCCAACCGGAGCGAGCTACTTATCCACGGTTTATTGCATTTGCTTGGCTACCGTCACGGCCGAGCCCGTGATATGATACGCATGCAGAGACGCGAAAAGGAGCTTCGCAGGCTGATCAATGATCAATGATCAATAATCAATGATCAATGATCATTAGCTTCTCACTTCTCACTTCTCACTTCTCACTCCATGTCCGTTCAGTATCACACCGGTTTAGATATCGGGACCGCTTCGATCAAGGCGGTGGTCGTGGAAGACCGTGGCCACATGCTGATTCCCCGCCTTTTTTTGCGGGAAACTTCAGCTGGGATGAAAAAGGGCGCGGTGGCGGATCCGGCCGAGCTGGCTTTGTATCTGGAGCGCGTCTTGGTCCAGGTTCGCAGTTTCTCCCGCTCCGCGCTGCGAAGCGTGTTTGTGGTCATCGGTACCCATCAGGTCAAGGCGCAAAATTCGCGCGGCATTGTGGCCGTGTCCCAGGCGGGCGGAGAGATCAGCCGCGACGATATCGAACGCGTGGTCAAGGCCAGCGAGGCGGTGAATGTCGGCGTGAATCGGACCATTATTCACAACGTCATCCGAGAATTTACGGTGGATGGCGTGCCGGACATTACGGATCCCTTGGGACTCTCGGGCAGCCGGCTGGAGGTCTCCAGTTTACTGGTGGATGCGTTCGAGCCGCACGTGAAGTCGCTCTTGCGCGTGGTGGAGCTCGCGGGCGGCCGCGTGACCGGTCTGGTTTTTGCACCCCTGGCTTCGAGCGCCGCGGTGCTTTCCAAAAGTCAAAAGGAAATCGGCACGGCGGTCATCGACTTGGGCGGGGGCACGACCGGCTTGGCGGTTTACGAGGAACACAAACTCTTGGGCGTATCTAAATTTCCGGTTGGCTCCGCCAACATCTCGCGGGACCTGGCGGTGGGCTTAAAAATACCGGTCGCCGCCGCGGAGGCGATCAAACTCCAGCACGGTCACGCCCTGGCGCGGGAAGCCGGGTCCCGAGAGCACGTCAACTTATCGGAATTTTGCCCCGGTTTGCCGGGTTCCGTGTCCCGCCGGGTGGTGGCTGAGATAATTGAGTCTCGGCTTGCGGAGATATTGGAGATGGTGGATAATGAGCTCAAGGTACTGGGTAAGTCCGGTCAATTGGCGGGTGGCGCGGTGTTGGTCGGGGGTGGCGCCAAAATGCCAGGTTTGACCGATCTAGCCCGCCGGGAACTGCAGCTTTCCACTCAAATCGGGTCGCCCCTCACGGATGGCTGGCAGATGGGCGAGTCCGACCTGATCGCGTATTTCGAAGATCCGGAGTTCACTTGTTCCCTGGGGGTGCTCCTGGTAGGCTTGGAGCGAGATGCCGTCCGCACCGCCTCGACTCCGGGACAGGGGCGATTCCGGTATATGCTTCGCCGGGTCCTGCGGGCAGTTATGCCGTAAAAAGACGCCCACTAATCATTTTTATTACCCATGAAACGCGCCAAAGATATTGTCCGTCCCATTTTAACCAGCGTGAAAGTTGTCGGGGTCGGCGGCGGCGGGGGCAATGCCGTCTCCCGCATGGCTAAGGACTTCCACCGGGGGGTGGAGTTTATGGCGATCAATACCGATCAGCAAGACCTGGACCAGTGCGAGGTCAAGCGCAAGATCTATATCGGCCGGAACCTGACGCGCGGCATGGGTACCGGCATGAATCCGGATCTGGGCCGGCAGGCGGCGGAGGAGAACCGCTCGGAAATTGCAGAGGCGCTACGCGGCACGGATCTGGTGTTCATCTCCGCTGGCCTGGGCGGGGGTACGGGCAGCGGCGCCTCGCCCGTGATTGCGGAGGTGGCCAAGCAGGCCGGAGCTTTGACTATTGCGGTGGTGACCAGGCCGTTCTCGTTTGAAGGCACGCAGCGGGAGCGGATCGCGCAGGACGCTCTGGTCCGGCTCAAAGAAAAAGTGGACGCCTTGATCGTTGTGCCCAACGATCGCATCTTCTCTCTGATCAGTAAGGACACCCCGTTACTTAAAGCGTTTCAGGCGATCGACGAGGTGTTGCGCAATGCTCTGGTAGGTGTGGTGGAGCTGATCCTGACCGCTGGTATTATTAATGTCGACTTTGCGGACTTGAAGGCCATCATGCAGGACGCCGGCTCGGCCATTATTGGAATCGGCATAGCCAGCGGTCCGGATCGGGCGGTTCAGGCAGTCAACCAAGCCTTGAACTCGCCGCTGGTGGAAGTCAGCGCCGAGGGGGCGCATGGGGTGCTCCTGGGCGTTGCCGGCAGCCGGGATCTGAAAATGGCCGAGATCAACGACGCGGCGCGGTTAGTAGCCCAAACCGTGGATCCTTCCGCCAAGATAATCTTCGGCGCTTATTTCGACCGGCGGCTCAAGCCCAACCAGGTCAAAGTTACTTTGATCGCCACCGGTTTCACTCATAACGGCATCGGCAGCCCCAACTCCCTTTTTGCCGCGACTGCCTATGAACATAAATCCCCGGGTATTTTAAGCGGTCTCCCGTCGTCCGCCAGCCTGGCCGGAGAGGAGGAGGCGGATAAAACGAAGCATGGCAAAGAGCCCCCCAAACCGATGAGCAGTTCGTCAGAGTCCCGGCTGGCGGCGCAAGCCAGTGCGGATGATTTTGATGATTACCCCTTGCCCACCGGACAGCACGCCAAGGACAGTTCCTCCGTGGGACCCAAGAAAAAAGAGTCCGATATCTGGGACATCCCGACGTTTTTGAGGAAGAGAAAGAAGTAGAAGCGAATCTTTGCGAATATCGACGCGAATCAACGCGAAAAAAAGACTGATGTAAGCTCGAAGGTTTGTGTGGCTAATAATAGGCGCGCCTATTTTATGAACTAATGAGTGGAGACCCCTCACCGATAAAAAGACCGGAGCCGGCCGTGGCGGAAACTACTGAATCGCCGGAACGAACACTCGAGCGCTTGCGCGCCGGTACCATCCGGGCGTTTCAGGAACTGGCTGACGGCAAAGCGGATACGGATGCGACCGGGCGCCGGCTCGAGATGATCCTCGCGGGGGTTTTCGACAAGATATCGCCCGAAGCGGCCAAAAAATCTCCGGAGGTTGGTAAGATTTTTAAGGAACGCCCGGGCGTTCGTCCCGCGGGTCCGGAATACTGCGATGTTAACTCTGGGGATCCTAAATATGCGAAAGCTGATCTCTTTGCGTCGATTTTTTTAAGCGGCGTATTTTCGAAACTGGGTCACTATATCTTTGATAGGTATAACAGGAATATGTTTCCTCCCGAGTCTCTCCGGAAGGAAATCAACCTGGCGCTTCGCGAGTTCGGTCGTACCCCGTCTGTCGATCCCGAGCCGACCAGAATATTCAGAGCGCCCGATGCGCCCCAGGCGGGAAAAACGGACTAATCGCTACGCCTCGATCTCTTGGGCTGGTTTCGGCAGGACCAGCGGCTCGGCGGCCAATCCGGCGCTCACGCCGGTTATACGTTTCACATCCTTGTCCACTTTACCCAGTTCTTTATAGGCGGCGTTATAGTGATTGACGGTCGTGCCTAGGGCGTTGCCCAGGCGACCCACAAAATCTTCGTAAACTCGAAGGTGTTTACCCAGCTCGTCCACCCACTTAATGATGTCCTTGGCGCGTTCTTCGATGCGGAAGGCCTTGAAGCCATAGAGCACGCTGTGCAGGTAGGCCGCAAAGGTGGTAGGGGAGACGATGATAACCTTCTTTTCGTTGTAGGCGTAGTCGATCAGGTTGCGGGTGTTAACCTTGAGCGCTCCGACTTCGTTGATCAGCAGGTCGTAATAAATACCCTCGGCGGGGATGAACATAAAAGCAAAGGGCAGAGTGCCTTCTTCCGGCCGGATGTACTTGGCGGTCTCGTCGATCCTTTTCTTCAGGTCGTTCTTGAAATCCTTTTCTAGTTCTTCCCGCTGTTTGTCATCGATGGCGTTCACCACTCGGTTGTAATTGTCCAGTGAAAACTTGGCGTCCACCGGTATAAACCCCTCCCGAGTTTTAATGATCGCATCCACCGTCTCGCCATTTTTGAAACGGTGCTGCATTTCGTAGCCGTCCGGCGGGAGCATATTGGCCAGGATCAGTTCCAGCGAGGCCTCCCCCAGATTGCCGCGCTGTTTTTGGTGGCGCAGGGTCTTTTCCAGATTGGCCAGCTGGTCGGCAATGGTCACGAATTGACGCGTGGCTTCGTTGGTCTTGGTTTGTTCCTTGGCCACGTCCACCAAGCTAGAGCGCATTTGCTGGCTGATCTCCTGGAGCAGCTTTTGGGACTCGGAAAACTGGGTGCGGACGGTTTCCTGCATCTCCTTGCGCGATTCGCCCAACTTGGCATCCAAGACCGACTGCAATTCCTGCACCTGCCGGACCTGGTCTTGGATCTGGTTTTGGAGGAGCAAGAGGGCTTGCGCTTGGGCCGGGTCCTTGGGGACCGGGCTCGAAAACCGCCTTAAAATTAAGCCTAAAACTGCTACCAGGAGCACAGTAACGACAACCAATAGGGTGATCTCCATTGCTGTTGACAATTGTAATTGACTATAGTATAATATGTATCGTACGAGGATAAGGGTGCGGAATAAGTCACCGCAACCTAACTATTATAACCATGATCAACGCTACAGTTAAAGGCTTCCGTTACGGCCTAATTGTGACTGGCATCCTTGCGATCGGTTTCTTGGCGGTCCAGGTGGCGCAGGCCCAGGTGTACCAGTACAATCCCTATTATCCGGCCAATCAGCTGAACGAAGGCGCCGCGCGGGTGCGGACGCTGAATGCGGCTTTGATCAGCGGCAACTCCGCCATGCTGCAAGCCGCAGTGAATCCCAACTCGGTTCAGACCTCTTTCAACTTCGAGTACGGTGAGACCCAGGCGCTGGGCTCCACTACTCCGACCCAGAATATGGGCGGCGGCAACTACGATTCCACCGTGACCGCCAGTCTGACCAACCTGCGGCCCGGCGCGACCTATTACTTCCGCGTCGTGGCGCGCAATCCTTACGGTATCTCCAACAGCACGATCGGAAGTTTCCAGACGGTCAGCCAGCCGGAGCCTTCCAGTGTCCCCATGAGCGGTGCGAATAGTTCGGCCAACTCGAGCGCGAACAGCGCGACCAGCGCCACAGCTAAAAATACCAGCGTCGCGAACCGCTCCGGATCCGGCGCGAGCACGGCCAGCACCCAGAAAACTTACACTGTGAAATCCACTGCCACCCCCGCGACCGCCAAACTGGCTGCCGCTCCTGCGAGTCCTTCTCTGGTCTGCATTCAGTTCGGCGCAGGACTCGCGGAAGGCAAGCCGGTATCCGATGGAGAGATCAGTTACGCGATCGGTTACCGCAACACCTGCACCTTCCCGCTCAAAGACGCCGGTTTGCTCTTGAGTCTCCCCAAGGGCGTGCAGCTCTTGTCCACCGACCGCCAGTTCACTTTAAACGGCGACCAGACCGTGAGTTACGCCCTGGGCACGATCCCTCCCAAGGGTGAGGGACAAGTTACGGTGCGGGGAGTGGTCAAGCGAGTAGTTAAGGCGAATGAGGATCTGACTTTGACCGCCACCTTGAGTTTCTTCGACCCTGCCGGTGACTTGCAAGCCCTGGTCGCGTTCCTAACCACTCGCGGCACGGGCAACGTGCAGACCGCTTCCATCTTCAGCATTCTCTCCGGTATCGCGACGCGCTGGCTGGTCTCGATAATCCTGATTGTCATCATTCTTGCCTTGATCGTCTGGACCCTGATCAAGCGGAGCCGGGCGGATCGGAAGGAGTTCGTGGTGGTCTAGAGTAATCGCAAATAACGCAAATTTAGGCAAATAACGCGAATGGGAGCAGGGACGAGAAACGAAGAGTGAGTAGCGAGTAGAGAGTAGGGAGATAATCAAAAGTTGTCACCGAGAAAGCAGGGCCCTCCGAATAATAGCGGAGGGCTTTGTGATTTTTCGTTATCCGGTAACTCTGACCCGATATTGGGCTGTCGGGTCTAGGTCATCGAATGACGCCGCATTGAGTCCCGAATCTTAGCGCAACATTCACTCACCGAAAGACATAAAATTAAAAATTCATTGAGTGTGATTCCTGTACGGTGGTGTGACCCATGAGTCAAGATATCACACGATTGTCCGATCGGACAATCGTGTGATATTGGGAATTGCGGGGAGGGAGGTCGAGTCGGGGCAGGGAACGCGGGCGGCGGGGTTGGGCTGGGTTAATCCACCCCGACCGGCACAAAGTTCCCGATCCGCTACCGGGTCGGGACGGCAACTATCTTGCCAGCGATTCCTTGAGGTTGGCGAAAAGGCGCAGGTAGTCCTTGAGCCGGCCGTAAATGCCCTCCGCCAGCTCCTCGTTGTAGGTATGAACGGATAGATTCCGATCTTCGATCATCTTGAGCCATCGGGGGTCATCGGTCAGGAGGTCCATTCGGAAGGCCTCCATTAAGGAGTCCCGGGGAGACCGGCAAATAACGCCCTTGTTCCCCAGGCGCACCTTGATCGATTTCCAGGCCAGCTCAAAAGTTAGCTCAAAACGCTTAATGGCCGAGTCGCGGTTAGCCACCGTCCGCGGTTCACCCAAGATCTCCGCCAGGCGTTCGACGGATAACGAAAAAGAATTGAGTGTTTCTTCGGTCATTTTAGAGAGTTTGCGCGTAGCTCATTACCTCTTGGCGAAACCTTTGATCGGTTTGGTTTAAATCCACCAGGTCTATGCGCCGCAGGGTCGGAATTCCCAGGATCTCCTCCCGGATGCGCAAAAGCAGCGGGTCGTCCACCGGTTGCGGTCCCAGGATCCCCACGTCTATGTCGGAAGTCGGTTCCGCCGAACCCTTAGCCCAGGAACCGAAGAGCAGTATCTTAAACTTGCGGTCGGGCAAGTGGCGGCGGATTATAGCCGTTAATTCTTTGATGATGTCTTTATTTTCCATCGGTTTGATTTTATCACGAATGGAGCAAAGAGAAAGTGGGCTTGCAATACACTCATTTTTATGTTATAAGTTGGGTGGAATAGACGGGCCGGGGCGGATAGTCCCGGCCTTAGGAGGTTAAATTGAAAAAAACATGGAGAAGGGCCGCCACCCTCCTGCTGATCCTTTTCTGCGCCGTGGCGGCGGCGCAAGGACAACCGGCAGAGACCAAGCCGGCCGCCGCCGAGCAACTACCGGCTTGCCGGTTGCGAGTGCCCGGGGTCAATCCGACCCGGCAGATCGCCACCGGCGAGTGCTCCGTTTCGGCCGGGCCAGGGGGCCCAGTGGAGATGGAGCAAAAAAACGGCCCGGCCGTCCGCTGCCAGTTGGCAGCGGAGGAGAGGATCACTGTTGGGGCCGCCAGGCCGTGGGTGGCCTGGTGTGGCAACGAGTTCCGGCCGCTGGGCTGGACGTTGCCATCCTGCCCGGCACCGGCACCCCCGCCGCCCGCGCCACTTACCACCCGCATCCGGGTGGAGTCCGGCGGGATCTACGCCGGTCCCGGGTCGACGGTCACGGTCAGCCCGGCGCTTTCTCCAGGGGAGATGGGGCCGGAGCTGGAGCCGGTACCTGGGCGCGTGGCTCCGGCGCCGCCCGTTCCGGCCACGATATCGTCGCCGACACTCGCCATCACGCCGGCGGCGACGTCGGCTCACGTCGGGGCCGTCCTGGGCTTCCTGGCGCTGTTTGACCCGGATGGCCCGGGGTCGGACACGCCGCGTGATGTCACGGGCGTGGCGAGCTGGTCATCGCTCGCCCCCGGCGTCCGCGCCGGGGCCCCGGGGTGGTTCCGCTTTGACGAGCGCGGAGCCGCCGCGGTCGGCGCGACCTACGGCGGGCTGACAGCGGCCGCCGCGGTCACCGTGTCTGGCAAGAACCGCGCAGCCGCCGCTCGCGGGTGCGGCGGCAAGTGCAAGGCCGCCGTGATACTCGGCCTTGCGGCTGGCGGGACCGTCGGCGGCCTCTACGGCGCCGGCGTGATTGGGGGCAACGGGCAGCCCGCCGCCACGGGGCAGAGGGTCTGCCCAAACCCGGTGTGCCCGATTGGGTCACCGGGGTGTGCCCACCCCTGCCCATAGGTGGCAGAGGTGCGGCGAAGATTCTTCGGCAGTGGAGAGGCCTTACTAAGCCCACGACCCCACTGCCGCATTTCCGAGTCCGGCTGGCAGGAAATTGCCAGATGGATTCAGAAGTGAAGATTGAAGTAACAAATATCGGGTCTTGCGATGACCGCAGAACCGATAATGTTTAGGTCATCGCAAGACGCCATGACCCACTGCCGCACTTCCGAGTCCGGCTGATAGACGCAGATCTTCGTGAAACTTACGCGGATTAACGCGGATCAAACCAGGTGGATTCAGAAATGAAGATCGAAAAAGTCAATGTTGGGTCTTGCGATGACCTGGGGACGGGAACTTAATGTTGGGGTCATCGCAAGACCTAATATTGTGTCATCCGAAGACCCTTCAACAAGCTCAGGACAAGCCTGCAGCCAAGATTCTTAATATTTAGGCCTTCGGATGACAGGGTCCCGCCGGAGGCGGGCAGGCATCGCAAGACACCGCGACCCAACTGCCGCATTTCAAAGATTGGCTATTTTCGCGGAGAGAGTAGGTAAGTTTTGAAATGAGGTTTTGATTAAGGGTCAGAAATAGGACCGATGTATTGGATAAGTCTAGTAAGTCTTATAAGTCCAGTTAGTCCTACATCCCGTAGGAACGGGTTGGCGCTGTTCGAAAACGTCAAAAAGTTATTCCCTGAACCCGTCGAAGGGTAGCTTTTTGGCGGGTACATGGCATGGCCCTCGACAAGCTCGGGCAATAAAATCGGTGGTTTCCGAGCAGCGCCCGACTGGTTTGACAGAGAGAGTATACTGTTGTAAAATCCGAGGCGTAAAATAAGGGCATAAATGCATCCATGTGTCCATCCGAAGTGCCCAAAATATCCAAATAAAACCAACATGAAGTCCGCCTGGAAGAAGTTTTTGGTCGGCTGGGTCGTGTTGTCGGCCGTGGTCCCCCAAGGGGCGGGTCTTTTGCCGCTTGTCCAGACGGCTAGCGCGGTAAGCGGGCAAATCTCCGCCGACCCGCAGGACTGTTACGTGAGCCAAGGCCAGGATTACTGCACAACTTATATCAGCTGGTGGACGGGCGGAGTATCGGACGCGGTAGTTTATGTTTCCGAAGATGGTTCCGGAACAGAGGAACAGCACTTCGGTTCCGGTTCTTCCGGCACTCGCCAACCGGCTGCCTGGATCCATCCTGATTCCAGCTACACCTTCCGCTTATACTCTTTCAACTCCGACGGCAACTCTCAAAATCCCGGCCGGGGAGCAATGCTGGCCTCGGTCCAGGTTTTTGGCCGGAGCGCCGGAACGGATACCGGGACGGGGACGGGCGGCGGCAATCCGGCCGGGAATATTTTTTCCAGTCCGTCAGAATGTACAGTCGCCCCGGGTCAGCAGTCCTGTGCCACTCTGATTTCTTGGTGGACGAGCGGCGTGCCGGAGGCGGTAGTCTACGCGTTCGCGGCCGGAGCCAGCCCGCAGGAGCAGATTTTCAGTCACCAGATCTCGGGCAGTCAAAGATCACCCGAAATTTTTGCCAACACCTCGGTCACTTTTCGACTTTACGCTTTCGATCCATCCGGTCGCGGTCGGATCGTGCCGGAGATCGCCTCCATCCAAGTGCGAGCTCTGCCGCCCCCCAGCCCGCCGCTCCCGCCCCCCGAACCCGCCGTCGGCTCAATTTCCGCCTCGCCCAATCCCTGCACCATCACTGCCGGCCAGCGGTATTGCGCCAGCGATATAAACTGGTCGGTGCAAAACGCCACTCAGGCGCAAGTGTGGCGAACCGGTCCGGGCGTGAGCGGGGAGCAGCTTTTTGGCGATGCCCTGGCCCAGACCAGCCCCGCCCCTTGGATTTCCGCCGAAGGGGAGTACGTTTTTCGTTTATATGACTACTCCTCGGGTTCCCGAGGCCGGCAGTTGGACTCGGTAACGGTCCGGGCCAATGCCCCGCCGGTTAGCAACCCCACCCTCCGGGTCTCACCGCCCTCCGCGAATATCAATGTCGGGCAGGCCCAACAGTACAGCGCGGAGTACGATCCGGATGGTCCCGGTTCCCAACCGCCCCAGAATGTAACCGGTCTAGCCAGCTGGACATCATCTAATTCCGGCATCGGGAGCCACCAAGGCGGTGGGCGATATCTCGGCCAGGCGGCCGGCAATATTATCGTTACTGCCACCTATCAGGGTGCGAGCGACACCGCCATGCTGACCGTGAATCAAACCGGCGGCGGGCCGATCGTGCAAACCTTGTCCGCTTCCGGCGTGAACGAAACCAGCGCGGTTGTTTCCGGTTCAATTAATCCCAACAGTTCACCCACAACTTTTTCTTTTCAGTACGGCGCCAACCCGTCCAGTTTGAGTTCGCAGACCTCGCTGCAATCCGCCGGCGCGGGCAACTACGCCCAAACCATTACTGCTTTTCTCTCTGGCTTGCAACCGGTAACCACATATTATTACCGCGTGGTGGCCAACAACAGCTTTGGCTCGGCCCAGGGAGATATTTTAAACTTCCGAACCGGCGGTTGCGCGGGCAGTCCCACCATAAGGGTCGCACCCACTCAAGCGACCGTGAACGCGGGAGCCTCCGCATCCTATCGTGCGTACTATGATTCCGATGGGCCGAGTTGTCCGGGCGGAGAGCAAGATGTCACGAGTCAAGCCGCTTGGCAGTCTTTGACCGCCCAAGTGGCATCTTCGCAGGGAGGCGGTCAGTTCCGGGGCGCGAATATCACTACAGTTCAGTCCGCGCAGCTCACCGTTCAGTATCAAAACTTGACCGCCTATGCAAGCTTGACCGTCAACCCGGTGGGCCAGCAGCCGACCGTGGAGACCCGGGATGCCTCGGGCGTGTCCCAGAACTCTGGCACCCTGAATGGTTCGGTCAACCCCAACTCGCTGGACACCACTTACTACTTCGAGTACGGCACGGGCTACTCTCTGGGTTCCCGCACCTCATCTCGCTCGGCCGGGCAGGGCAACTACAGCCAGTCCGTCTCCGAGTTCCTGGGCAACCTGCAACCGAACACCACCTACTACTTCCGTATCGTGGGCCAGAACTCCCAAGGCACGAGTCAGGGTCAGATCAAGCAGTTCCAGACCGGAGGCTGTCAGGGTCAGGCCACACTGGTCATCGTACCCTCGAGCGCATCCGTGAACGCCAACCAGACCTACAACTTCCAGGCTCTGTATGACTCGGATGGGCCAAGTTGCCCCTCCGGCAACCAGGACGTCTCGAGCTCCGCCTCTTGGAGCGCCAGCCAGAGTTCCATCGCCCAGTCTCTAGGCGGCGGCCAGTTCCGAGGCGGGAATGTCCAGAGCGTACAGACCACCCAAGTCACGGCCAATCACCAGAACATCCAGGCGACTGCTTCCTTGACAGTCAACCCCACGGGCCAGCAGCCGACACCAGTCACTCTCGCGGCAACCAGCGTCCAGAGCAATTCGGGAACTGTGAATGGGACCGTCAATCCCAACGGACTGGCGACAAATTACTGGTTTGAGTACGGCACTTCTTATAATCTCGGCCAGCAGACTTCCCAGCAGTCCGCCGGCAGCGGCAGCACCGCCCAGAATTTTTCCGCCAATCTTTCAGGATTACAACCCAGCACCGCCTATTACTATCGGATCGTCGCGCAAAATAGCCAGGGTACCGCCCAGGGCCAGATCCTATCCTTCCAGACCACTGGCGGCTGTTCCTCCGGAGGAGCGCCCTACACGGCTACCTTGGGACCGATCAATGTCGGTCAAAACAGCGCTATCTTGCAGGCCACGGTGAATCCCAACGGCTCGGCGACGAATTACTACTTTGAGTACGGCACCTCCGCATCTTTCGGGCAGGTTACGCCCAGCCAATCGGCCGGTTCCGGCACCACGGGTCTCACGGTTACGGCGGCAGTATCCGGCTTGGCCGCCAACGCGACCTACTACTACCGCATATTAGCGACCAATCAGTGCGGTGCGGCCAACGGCAGCAGTCAAACCTTCCAGACCGGCACCGGCAACAACCAGCCGCCGGATGCGACTACCTTGAACGCTTCCAACGTGTACCAGAACACGGCGACGCTGAATGCTACGGTCAATCCCCGCGGCAACGCTGCCACCTACCGGTTCGAGTACGGCACGAGCTACTCTCTGGGCAATTCCACCCAGTCGTTTACGACCGGCGCCGATAGTAATCCGAACAACGTTTCGGCCTATCTCTCCGGTCTCCAGCCGGGCACCACTTACTATTTCCGTATCGCGGCTTCCAACCAGTACGGTTCGAGCCAGGGCCAGATCTTGTCTTTCGTAACTCAAACCAACTATTACCCACCCGGCGGGGGAGTGCCGTTTGTGCAAACCACTGGCGCTTACGGAAATGGCTCCGGCTGCGCCAACCTGCAGGGTACGGTGAATCCCAACGGCGCTACCGCGTCCTACTATTTCGAGTACGGCACGACTCCCGGCTTGGGCAGCTCCGCCGGATTTCAGTCCATTGGCAGCGGCAGCTACAACCAGTCAGCGTCCTTCAACTTGTGCGGTCTCCAGTCCGGTACCAATTACTACTACCGGATAGTGGCTACCAACCAGTACGGCCCGGCCTACGGTTCCATTCAGAGCTTTAATGTGGGCGGATCTAATTACTACCAACCATTCTTCCCGTTCTTCGGCGGCAGCCAGCCGAGCGTCCAGACCAGTCCGGCCACCGGTGTGGCGCAGAACACGGGCACCTTGAACGGCCAAGTGAATCCCAACGGAGCCGATACCACTGCCTATTTCGAATATGGCATCAACCCCAACTCGCTGACCCTGACCACCAACCCGTTGAGCGTGGGCAGCGGCAGTGGTTCTTATAATCTGACGCAACAACTCTTGAATCTCCAGCCCGGCACCACCTACTACTTCCGAGCGGTGGCGCGGAATAGCTACGGGACCGCTTACGGCCAAGTGTTATCCTTCGCTACTTTGGGCAGTACGGCCGTGGGTCAGGTACCGACGGTGATCACTCTGCCGGCTTCGCTGATCTATCAAAATACCGCCCTCTTGAATGGCCAGGCGGATCCGCGCGGCGGTCTGACCAACGTCTGGTTCGAGTATGGCCCGTCGGCGGCGTTGGGACTGGCCACGGCACAACAGCCGATCGGTTCGGGCATCGGCACGGCCAACTTCTCCGCGCCTCTCTCGGGTCTCCAGCCCGGCACTACCTACTACTTCCGGGCGGTGGCCCAGAGCCAGTACGGCACTATTTATGGAGCTATCTTGAGGTTTGACACTCAAGTTCGAGGTACGGTAGTTGTCCCGGGTGGCGAGCAGATCATCCAAATCGCGGTCGCGGAAACACCCCAAGTCCTGGTCCAGCCTGCGGTCGCGACGCCGGCCAACATCAGCTGCATCACCCTTTTGCCCTCGACCAACCCCACGGAATTGTCGTCGGACAGCGAGTTCACTTTCACGGTCAGCGTCCGGAACGGCTGCAGCTTCAACCTGTCCAACGGGGCTCTACGCGTGGTGCTGCCGGCGGAAGTCAACCTGATCTCGGCTAATTACGGCTACGTGCGCGATACTTCTGGCTTTCTATTCAACCTAGGCGTGGTTCCGGCCGGGGCGGAGGTGGCCATGAACGCGCGGGCCAAGATCAACGCCGCCGTGGTGCCCGGGGATGCGCTCATCTTCAGCACCTTCCTGACCTTTAACGATGACCATGGGTTATTCCAGGCCCTGGCCGCGTACTTGACCAGTCTGATCCGCAAGGGTTCGATCGGCGGCGCTACGGGGCAGGTCGCCGGTGTGGCCACCACCGCTTTCGGCGCCTCCTTGCTCGATTCCCTGCGGGGCTTGCTTGGCCACTGGATCTTCCTCCTGATCCTCGGGCTCCTGGTACTTTTCCTGATCTTCTGGTTGTTCTTCTATCGGCGCGAGAGTGAGTCGGGCGACGGAGAGGAAAACATCTTGCCTTTTGTGGTTCGGGATCGGACTTCGTTAGAGGGCGCACTGACGGGGCGAGCTAGCGAGCGCAACGATCACGGGAACGGCCGGCCGGTAGTGGAGTCGTCGTAGTGATACCATCTCCAATTAACCGCTACTCATGAATCAATGAGAATAAGGGGGGCGACCCGTCCGGTCATTCGACCGGACGCCAAATCGGATGACTTGGCGAATTTATTGAGGTCGGGCCAGGGGGATTCTTAATGCCCCAACTCGAACGCGATTCGGGGAGGTATGGGTTAATTGGAGATGGTATGAGAAGTGCCCTCCGAAGGAGGGTCCCCGCCTGCGCCCGGCTTCCTCCTTTGTCAGACTACGGACGGACAGGTCGGGCGGGCAGGCGCCTCCGGCGGAAGAAGTGAGAAGGATCACGAAATCCGACGTCAGCGGTTATCAGTCATTAGTCACTGGTCAATAGTCAATAGTCAATAGTCAGTCGTCAATAGTCAGTATCCTCGTCGTCCGATCGCCGTCTGTTTTTAGCGCGCCTATTAGAGCGGAGTTTTCTAAAGAGCAGAAGTAGCAGCCACAGCAGGAACTTAAAACAAAAGTAGAGAATCAGGAAGACTAAAAGGAAGTAAATCGGGTAGCGGCACCAGGAGCTTCCCAGCAGATAAGCCGTAGCGGTCAGAAGGCCCAGATACACAAAATAGATCGGGCGCTTGAGTGCGCGAGGCATAAAGGATGACTCCGATGGGGTAGAACTGGCGGCCGCAACGTGGCCGGGGACGGTCCCCGTGGCGTTCTTTGGGCTTTGTCCCGACTCGGGCTGATCCAGGCTATTTATAAGCTTACGGACATCGTCCCGCTGGGCGTTGGTCGCCTGGACGCCGATATCGGCCAGAGAATTCAAAGCCTGGAATCCGGTCGCGAGGGTTCCGGTGACAGGCGACGGGAGTTTCTCTTGGGCGCCTTGACTGGCGGATTTGAGCGCGGAGCGGACTTCGATTGCCACTGGCGCGATTTGCTGTCCGATCGGTCCCAGGGCTTGCCCGATTGTGCTGCCGGGGTTCGAATCAAGGGTCGACGAAGCAGCTCCCGGCGGGGCGGCCGCGATCACCCGCTGGTCTTCGCCGGTGGTGCTGTTGGCGATCCGGATCGGTTCTTCCTGCCCGCCCACCAAAGACAGCCGGGCGCTCACTATCTTAGCGGAAATATTATGGGTGCCAGCCGTGGCGGTCCAATCCGTCCAGACTTCTTTAATGCGACCGTTCCCAGCCACGCTGAACTCCGCCCGCCCCAGGATAAATCCGTTATCGTAGAACTCCACTGTGCCCACCAGATCATTGGAGGTGCTGTTGAAGACGGCCGAGTAGATGCGAACCGTGTCGCCGCGGTAAAAAGGATCTTTAGAGTACCAAATATTACCTCGCAAGAAGCCGAGATTGGACAGAACCCGAGTTTCGGCCCGCGCTACGCCGGAGGCTTCGGCGAGGCGAGCCCGTACCCCGCCAGCTCCGGTCGAGAAGCTTAATATTAGGATCGTGATTATAACTAAAACCCGACGCATTCTTGAATGTTACCGCAGTTCTTAATAACCGGCCAACATCCCGCCCCTATCCCTCCAGGCTGAATTCCACTAGCGCTTTTTTGATTATTTCATCCGCGGTGGAGAATCCATCTTTATAGATGACCTGCTCGGAACAATCTATGCCTTCAAAATACGAAAGCTGAACCCGGAAAATTTTCTCGTTGAATTCATTGCCGAATATTTCCACGCCTTTGGCCGCTATGTCAGAAACGGTATAGCGCGTTTTCAGAATAAAATACAGATCAACGTAATCTTTCCATTTGGCGCGACGACCAAGCGCAAATGCTTTCATGGCGGCCAGTGTGAGAACGTCGGGAATCTTCACGATATCGTCGAAAGATCCTGAAAAATCAATTTTGTAGGGAAATTGGAAAAAGGTAAACTTAACTCCGCCTGCTAAAAATGTATATTCGCCTTTTTTATTGACCAGAATCGTATCGATAACTCCATACTTCGCGATCCTTGTCTTTATGGAATAATTGCTGAACTCCTCGAACCTAAATAGGTCAAAATCTAAGGATTCCCGGTGTCCCAGGTAAAGCGCGATGGCAGTACCTCCGACCAGGCCAAAGCTTTTCGAAAAAGATTTCACCAGCGGCAGAAGCTTTAATTGTTCGCCGGTCAGGACCTCGTTATGCATACTTTTGAAAGTATAGTTGAAAATAATTCACGATCTCCGGGCGATAATTCGCTCGCGCCCGGCTGGTATTCTCGCGAAAGATCCTGGCGACTTCTTGCACTCCCAGTAAAGCGATGAGTTCTCGTACGTCGTTCATATCGCCGTAATTCAAAACGCTTTCAACTACGGCCTCCCGGGAGAGGCCGTCATAATTTTTCGTGGACCAAAATAAATGTTTTCTTTTCTTTACAAAATCACCGAGATCCATACTCACTATTATATCAAAATTTCAGGAATTATCCACCTGAAAAACAAAACCCCCTCCGACCCAAGTCGGAGAGGGTTTTGTGCGAAGCGACTACATCATCATTTTAGCAAAATAGAAAGCGAGCAACCAGATAATACTTGCAAAGATCGCGCCGGCAATGAAACCGGACAAGGAGGAGGCCAAAATGTGTCCGATTTGAAAACGGAAGCTGCGCTGCTCGTCGGAAATAAAGTCTCGCGCCGCACTGTTCATAAATTTAGTGAATTTACCAGTTGATTAGCCTGACCTTTGTGGCTCCACCATAGCACAAATCGTATCTTTCGAAAAGGGCAGGGGTGGGGATAACGGTTAGAACCCATCTCCAAAGTAGGTTTTAGGCCAAAATGAG
>JACRFR010000022.1 GCA_016212635.1 Candidatus Liptonbacteria bacterium
GCAGTTAGCTCCGTGTTCAATACTATCTCGGAATTGTTGCCGAAGCAAACGCCGCCCCTCGGTTGTTTTTAGAAATTTCTCTCGTCGCAGCGCGTCGCTTTGCAATACGTATGCTTCATAACCCAAAAGCGTGCATGGCAAGTAGTTTTTCGTAGAATCAACCTTGCCACTTTTGTGTTCGGCTAGGCGCCGGTCCAGATCTGCCGTAGAACCTTTATAGATATCACTGTTCGTAAGCAACAAAAAATATACGAAAAACATGGACTTAATTTAGGGATTCGCCCGGTCATTCGACCGGGCGTCAGGTCGGATGACCTGACGAACCTGCGTAGCCACTAGGGCGACAGATTTACAGTCTGTTGCGATTGACCGCTCCGCCATCCCAGCAGTTAGCTCCGTGTTCAATACTATCTCGGAATTGTTGCCGAAGCAAACGCCTATCTAGAGGAATGCCCCGCAGCTTGATGCAACGCGATAATCTAATTGCCCTCCCCCTATTCTATTATTCTTGCTTGTCCGCCGTAACTTCTGCTACATCTTGCCTCTAATTTATGGAGGTCGGACCTTAAAGATTCCCCAAGGTCCGACCTCGGAAGCTGTGCGACGGTACAGGGGCCACCCCTATTGGGACTTGCCGATATCCTTGAAGTCCTGCAGTGATTGGCCGTTATTCCTCTCCGCTTTCGCCTTGGACAACCAGCGCGTAATGGCGTTATCAATCTTAAGGACCAGCACTTTGATCTTCCGAAGAAATTTGGCCAGCGAAGCGTTGACCAGACTGTCAATGCGCTCCGGTATGCCGGAAGCGATCAGTCGTTCTATGGCCGAGGTTTGATTCCCAGATTGATCGTCCGACACTTTCGGCAAGGCCCGAATGGCCAGATACATGATGGTACCCAAAGATAAAAAGACGACCTCGGTTAGGATAAACTGAAACATTGACTAAATAGAGCTACAGCTCCAAACGGGAAAAGGCTCGTACTCGGATGTTCTCCCCCACTCGGGTAATAACATCCTTGATCGCGTCGCCTACGGTAATGGATTCGTCCCGGTAGTAGGGCTGGGAAACTAACTGCTCCAAGTCCTGGGGCGCCATAGCGGCAATATGCATAGCCAAGTTCTTGGCTAATTCTTGGAACGGGTCGGAGCGAACCACAAAATCCGTCTCGGCCCGCAGATCGACTAAGACGCCGATCCGGTCGTTGTGCACGTAAGTGCGAATGACACCCGCGCCAGTTTCACGATCGGCTCTTTTTTCTATCTTGACCAGGCCGCGCTCGCGGATAAGCGATACCGCGCGATCCCAGTCGTTACCCGCCTCCTCCAGAACCTTCTTGCATTCCATTACCCCCGCCCCCGTGAAGTCGCGTAATTTTTGAATCAAATCCACATTAACCGAGACTGCCATTGTCGTAGTTTTAGATTATTTTTCAATTAAAATAGTCACATTTGCCTTGTCCGAAATATCGTAAGTGCTTTCGGTCTTGGCGCCTGGAACACTTGCCGCCACCGCGGGCGCGCGAGTGGCGCCGGCCAAGATCGGTTCCACTTTTTCCAAAAACCAGGAAACGCTCTGGCGCGCCTTGGTGTTGCCCGGCACCAACCGCTCGATCACCGCCGGGTTGGTGTCCACGTTGGCAAAAGCCACGATCGGTATGTTCATGCGCCGGGCCTCACGCACCGCCGAGCCGTGGACGATCGGGTCAATGACCACCATAACGCTCGGCAATCTCTCCAGATTCTCAATCCCCGCGAACAAGCGATCCAAACGTTCGATCTCCTTGCTGATCATAACCTGTTCCTTTTTGGTATATTTGGCAAAAACCCCCGCACTCATGTCGCGCTTTAAGCGACGAAAATGCTCAATGCGCTGGGCGATAATTTTAAAATTGGTTAAAGTGCCTCCGATCCAACGATTGAAAACTACGGGAATATTTAAGCGCTGCCGGATGGCGTTAACCAAGTCTTGTAATTGAGGTTGGGTCGCGACCAGCAAAACCGGAGCGCCCGCGACCACCCGCGATTTCAAAAACTCCAGGGCTTCATTCAGCTCCTCATAAGTGCGGGATAGGTTGATGATCTCCACGCCGTTGCGGTTATGGAGAACGTACTGTTTCATCCGCGGGCAAGTTTGATTCTTTTTGCGTCCATAAAAAACACCCGCCGCGATCATCTCTTTGATCGCCGCTTCCATTTCGGGCGTGGTGGAAGTAAAGCTGGTAACTACCTCATCCATGCGGAACAGTATACGGCGCGGACGGCGCGGTGTCAATGTAAATACGCCAAGTTCATCAGATGACCCAAATATTAGGCATCTTGGCCCCAGATCATCTGATGAACAAATATTGGGCATCGGGGTTCTTGAATTCAATGTTGCGTCTTGCGATGACCGCAGAGGCGATAATGTTTTGGTCATCGCAAGACCGGACTAGCTGATAACCCCGCCGCCCAGGAGCTCCCCTTTCCGTGAGTAAAATACCGCGGACTGACCGGGTGCGACAAACTTCTGCGGCTGGTCAAAAACGATTCGGAACCCCTCCGTTCCTCCCCTTGTTAAGGGGAGGTTGGATGGGGCAAGTTCCGCTCGCGCCAGCGGCTGTCGGTACCTCACCCGAGCAAGAATCCTTATTCTATTGTTCTTGAGAACAATAGAATAAGGATAAGGGTGGATAAAATTGACATCCCTTAAAACAATTTCCCTTCTAAATAAAGCCGGATTATCCTGACCTTCGGCTACGGTTATGGTGTTATTCCGAATATTTTTCGCGGCGACGTAGTGGGCTTTAGTTTCCGTCTGTCCCCTAATTCTTAATTCTTTATTCTTTATTCTCAAATCCAGCCCATGCCGCTGGCCGATGGTGTAGAACCAAGAACCTTTATGCTGCCCGATGGGCTGCCCTTCGGTGGTAACTACTTGGCCGGTACGAACCGGCAGATGTTCAGCCAAAAACTCCGATACGTCCACTTTACCTAAAAAGCATATTCCTTGGGAATCTTTCTTGTCCGCGGTAGATAAGCCCGCGCGGCGAGCCATGGCCCGCACTTGGGGCTTGGTGTAATCCCCGATCGGAAACAAACAATGCCGTAGCTGTTTTTGGGTCAGGGTCCAAAGAAAGTATGATTGGTCTTTGTTTTTATCCCGTGCGATAATCAACGAATAGCGAATCTGTTTCGAATTTACGAATTTCTTTATTCGTTTATTCGTAAGTAATTCGTTATTCGCTGATGAGCGCAGGCGAACATAATGTCCCGTGGCCACATAATCCGCCCCCGCGGCCAACGCTTTTTCCAGAAACAGGCCGAACTTTATCTCCCGATTGCACTCCACGTCCGGATTGGGCGTCTCCCCGCGCCGGTAGCCGTCAATCATATACTTGACCACCTTTTTCTTATATTCCCTCTCAAAATCCCAGACGTAGAAAGGAATGCCGATCTGTCCCGCCACCCGCCGCGCGTCTTCCGCATCTTGTTCCGAGCAGCCATCTAGGTTGTAGCACTTCATATAGACACCAACCACGTTGTAGCCGCGCTTTTTTAGCAAGTAGGCGGCAACGGAGGAGTCCACGCCACCCGACATAGCGACGACGACCGTGTGTTTGGAATTAGGAATCATGAATTAAGAATAATTGAGAACCTCACCTAACCTCTCCTTGGAAAAGGAGAGGGAGATTCGCAACCTTTCGCGTTTAGACTTCCGCCAGAGGCGGACGGGCGCACCAACTCCCCACCCTACTCCCTACTTGCTACTCTCTACTCCCTACTTTTTCTCCACCCTCTCCACGTACTCCCCAGTTTCTGTATTAATCCGTACGATGTCACCCGCATTGATGAACATGGGGGTGTTGATCTTGGCACCGCCTTCCAAAGTTACCTGTTTTGTCCCACCCTGGGCAGTATTGCCCCGAACCGCCGGCGGAGCCTCAATGACCTCAAAGTCCATCTTGATCGGCAGCGCAACTTTGAAAAGCTTACCGTGATAGCTATCCGTGGCGACTTTCATGTTCGGTTTCAAGAACTGCGCCGCAAATCCGATCAAATCTTCGGACAAAGAGAAGCGATTCTTGGGGTTGCCTTCTTCGTGAAACCAGTACTCTCCTTTGCTGGTATAAATAAAAACCGCGGTTTGTTTCTCGATTTCCACCTCTTCGAACTGGTCGCTGGCCTGCCAATTACGGTCGAGTATCTTGCCGTTGACTAAATTGCGGAGCTTGGTTTGCATGACGGCCTTGCGCTGCTGCATGCGCAGAAAACCGGACTCCATAACCTCGTACGGCTGGCCTTCATACATAAAAATCACACCCTTTTTCAGTTCGGTATAGGAAAGCATTAGAAAAACTTAAATCACCGGAAATTATTCTAATTGTTCTAATTAGTCTAATCGATGAAGACGAGCGTTGTTCTTGGGATTTTTATTCCCCTACTCCCTACTCCCCACTCCCTCTTCCCTGTTTCCTTGGGGTCGGCCTCCGGGCGGCTCCGCGATCTTAAGGTTAATGCGAGCATTGTTCTTAATGCCCACAATGCGGATCAAGGAGCGCACCGCCTTGGCGGTGGAGCCTTGGCGTCCAACTACCTGGCCCATATCGAGCGAATTAACATGCAAGGTCAGGAGCACTCCCATTTCATCTACCCGGCGTTCCACTCGCACGTCGTCCGGATGGTCCACGATTGCCTTGATCAAGTATTCTAGAAATTCCTGGTCAGCGGTCATAGTGCTTCAAGTTCTATCGATTCGACCTTTTGGAACCTATTCAATTTGGGACTTACGCATCTGCTCGCTCACCAGTGTCATTCCCGCGAAAGCGGGAATCCAGATGGCCTCCGAGAATCCTGGATCTGGATTCCGGCTCTACAGCCGGAATGACAGACGCGGCTAAGTCTTATCTGATTAATTATTAGGCAGATGGTTTTTCCTTAGCCCGAGCCTTTTTCATTTTAACTGCGATCTTTTGACCGGTGGTTACGCCGTGTTTGAGAAAAAGGTTGTGCAGGGTTTGGGTTGGTTGGGCGCCTTTAGACAGCCAATACTGGACGCGTTCTTTTTGGACCGCGAAGCTTTTGGAGAAAGGGTTGTAGTGGCCCAAATCCTCCACGCCCACGCCGGTCGCCTTGGAGCGCCGCTCGGCGACCATGATTCGATAGCTGGGCTGGTGCTTTTTGCCCACCCGCTTGAGTTTGATGGCTAGCATGTTTTTAGAGGATAATGGATACAAACAATAAAATCAAGCGCTAGTCGGATGAACGCATTTTGGGCATCGTGATCCCAGGGTTTAACTTTGCGTCTTGCGATGCCCTGTCCTTCGACAGACTCAGGATCTTCGAGGGACAGGGACTTAATGTTTGGGTCATCGCAAGACTAGAGGACGGCCCAACTCAAGTCTTTAGGCAAACTACACAAATTACGGTATCCAGTCGCCGTGACCATCACCATGTCTTCGATCCGGACTCCCCCGCTGGGGATCTTGGCGCTGGCCTTTTGGTAATAAAGCCCGGGTTCCACGGTAACCACGCTGCCGACCGGCAACTTAACGTGAACACCGCCAATTCGCGGGGCTTCGTGAATATCCAGACCGACTCCGTGACCCACGCCATGGATGAAACCTTCCGTACTGCGTCCCCGCCGGGTCGGATAGCCTCGTTGGTGAAAGAACTTGGCCACGGACTGTTGGATGTCGTAGCCATCCACGCCGCCTCGAATTTGGGACAAGGCCAACTCTTGCGCCTGACGCACTGTTTCATACATGGCGCGCTGGCGAGCATCCGGTCCTCCCTTATAAAACGTGCGGGTACAATCGGCATAATAATGCGAGCGCACCGAGAGTGGGAATACGTCAATGACGATGGGAGTCGCCGAACGCAAAGGGCCGGTGCCCTCGCAATGCGGATCCGCCGCGTGCTTGCCGCCGGCCACGATCGTCCCCAAGGCCAGCCAACCCAGGCGATATAAATCCGCCTGGATGCTCTCGCGCAGAAATTCGGAACTCAAGACTCGACCGCCCAGATATAAGCGCGACTTGCGGATGCGGCTGCGTGCTAGGATTCGCCGCACGAGGTGCATGGCGTGCTCAACCGCTGCTTGCCCCTCTCGAATCTGGGCGATTTCTCGCGCGGTTTTCACGATTCGTTCCGGGTAAACGTCGCCCGGAATAATCTCCGCGCGAAAATGTGATTTTAGCTTGGCTACAACCGAGTACGGCAACTGACTCGGCATTCGCAAATCTTTAACGCCGCACTTTTCTAGGTAGATTCCCACCGCATCCAGAGTCGTCTTAATACCAGGCTTGTGATACTTACGCCAAGCCACCACTCGATCCACGGCGGCCTCTTTCTTGGCCCGCTCCAGCTCTAAATCCGATACCAGGAGAGTAGTCCGCCCGCCCATCTCGATCAGATAAAATGGATCCGGCGCGCGAAATCCCGTGCGCCACAAAAGGTCGCTGGAGAAAGAGTTGGCTCCAATATCCGTCGCTCCGTATAGGATTAATGCGCTAGTTCGCGGCATTGGGTTCAGGAGCCCATCTCCAAAGTAGGTTTTAGACCAAAATGAGGAATTTTCGAGCGAAAGACTTGAAAACTGACGAAGGAATAGCCATAGCTATTTCGAGGAGGTTTTCGGGTTTTGCAGCCGAAAATAACCATTTTGGGCAAAATCTTTTTTATTATTGACTTCCTACTTTGGCGACGGGCTCCAGCTTTAGCGACAATATTTTCGACGTGCCGTCTTCCGCCAGGGTCACCCCGTACAAAACCTCCGCGGATTCCATGGTCACGCGATTATGAGTTACCAAAATAAACTGGGTGTGCTTGGAAAAATCTTTTAACATCTCGGCGAAACGTCGGGCGTTGCTCTCGTCCAAGGGGGCGTCGATCTCATCCAGCACCAAAAATGGCGGCGGACTGATGGAAACCAGGGCAAAGAGGGCGGCGATTCCGACCAAGCTGCGCTCGCCTCCGGAAAGCATTTCCAAAGAACTGATGCGACGTTTGGGCAGCTTCACGATTATATCCAGGCCCTCCTCGTACTCCGGTTCCGCGGCCGGGGAGGTATCGGATCTTTTTGCACCTGCTTCCTGACTGCCATCCGATGCATCGCTTTCCGCCGCATTGGCAGCATTGCCGCCGATCTCACGCCGGACAATTTCCAAGCGGGCCGTCCCGCCGCCGAACATGATCTCGAAGAAATGCGCGAACTCATGGTTGATACGGCCAAGCGCATTATGAAATTCGTGCAGGATCTTTTCCCTCAGATCTTTGATCAATACCTGCAGATCCGTGTCGGCTGCCTCTAGGTCGCTGATCTGCTGCGACAGGAATCGATAGCGTTCTTCGGTCTCTTTGGCTTCTTTTTGGACGGTCTCATCCACCTCGCCTATACTGGCCAACTCGCCGCGCAGACGAAAGATGCGGCTTTCCACGACCTGCGTGGATTCGCTGGCGGCAGTTTCGAACGGACCAATATGCCGGAATTCCTCTACTTCCCTGCCCGCTTGAATGATCTGGCGCTCCAATTCCTCCAGGTGGAGCATCACCCGCTCGGTTTCCAACTGAATCCGATTACGCTCCGACTCCCAGGCCTCCAGTGCGTCCTTAGTCGCCTCCAGCTCGGTCACTGCCGTCTTAAAATCCCGATGAAAAGCTTCCTGGCTTTGCTCCAGGGCGGTGGAGCGCTCACGCAAACCGTTCAAGTCTTGATCCAGCTTGGCTAGCTCGCCGGAGATGGCTTCCAGGTCCCGATGCAGGGTCATATCGGCCTTGCCGGTTTCAACCTGCTTCTGCCGTGATCCGAAAACTGCCCGAACTTCGCTCAGGAGCTCCGTGATCGTTTCACGTAAATGATTGGGCTCCAAAGCTAAGGCGCGTTCCAGTTCTTGCTGTACTTTGCGCAGAAGCTGCTCGGCGGTCGCGAGGGAAAGAGCGTTATCGCTTGGAGACTCGGTCCGTTTGGATATTTCGATCTGCGTTTCCAGCCGACCGATCTCTTTTTGCAAGCGGCTACGCTCTTCGAAAAGTCTCCGGGTATGCGCCTGGATCTGCTGCAACTCTTTGCGTTCCTCCGGCGCGCGCGCTTCAACTGCCGCTAGCTGTGCTTCCGCTGTCTGCCGCTTTTTAGCCAGCTCGGGTTTGCGCGCATCGTGCTTAGCCATCTGTTCCGTCACGCTTAGCTTGCGTATTTCCAGTTCGCGCAGCTGTCCGCCAAAAAGACGGTTCTCCAATTCTTGCAATTCCGCCTGCATAACCTCCCGTCGTTCCCAGCGGCCGGTTTGACGACGCAGGGATCGCAAATGGGGCAGGATCTCTTCGGTCAAGGCGCGGGCTTGGTCTAAATTCACCCGGCTATTTTTAAGCTTGCGTTCCGCGTCCGATTTTTTCAGTTGATACTCCCGGAGACCAAGCACCTCTTCGATCATTTCCCGCCGCTCGCGAGAGCTTGCCTGGACAAATAGGTCGCTGTTGCCTTGAGTAACGACGACCAGCCCTCGCGCGCCCAGCCGCGCTCGGGCGAAAAAGTCGATCAATTCTCGGAGCAAAACTTCGCTGTGGTTAATGTAATACTTGCTGACGCCATCGCGATTGATGACCCGGGAGATTTCCACTTCGGTCGTATCGATCGGAAAAAAGCCGTTGTGATTTTCAAAGTGCAGGCTGGCTTGCGCCTGACCCAGGCGGGGCTTTTGGGGCGTGCCGCCGAAGATCAGATCCTCCCCTTTGGCGCCCCGCAGATTCTTGGCATCCCGTTCGCCCATTAACCAGCGGATGGCATCCACAATGTTGGACTTGCCGCTGCCATTCGGCCCGACAATGGCGGTTATGCCGGTCGGAAATTCCAGAACAGTTTTTGCCGCGAACGACTTGAAACCGTTTAATTCTAAGCGCTTCAGAAGGTGAGGCACGGGTATAAATAGAGGATAATTGCTAATTTCTAATATCAAATGCTTATAAGATCTGCGCGGTTAGCATTTTCTGTCATCCCCGCGAACGCGGGGATCCAGGTTTATTCAGTGATCCTGGACCTGGATTCCGGCTCAAAACTTGCCCCGCACTTGATGCGGGGGCCGGAATGACAAATAGCGCGCGCCTTATAGAAATTGGAAATTAAAACTTTCACCTTTGATTTTGTTGTAGAGCGTTCTTGGCCGCCTCGGTTTCCGCCTCTTGCTTGGACGGGCCGCCGCCTTGCGCGATCAACTGGTTGCCGAAATAAACACCAACCGTAAAGATTCGCTGATGCGCCGGGCCCTCCTCGGAAAGCACATTGTAGGTCGGCGTGACCCGCAAGCGTTCTTGGATGATCTCTTGGAGCTCGCTTTTGGGGTCCTTGTAACTGCGAGTTTTAAGAATTTCTCCCAAATGCGGCTGCACAAATCGCTCCACGAAGCCCTGGGCGACAGTGTAGCCCTGGTCTAAATAGATGGCGCCAATCACCGCTTCAATGGCATTGGCCAGAATGACCTCCCGGGCGCGGCCGGTATCTTTGGCCTCCCCGCGCGACATATGCAGATACTCACCCAGCTGAATTTGGTTCGCGACTCTGGCCAAGAGTTGGTAGTTGACCAGGGATGCGCGTAGTACGGTCAATTGGCCTTCGGGATAAGTGGCGAACTTGGCGAAAAGAAACTCGCTCACGGCCAGCTCCAGTACCGCGTCACCTAAATACTCCAAGCGTTCATTGTGGGGTATCGACCAGGCGGTGTTCTCGTTCAAGTAGGAACGGTGGGTCAAGGCCTCCTGGATCAGGTCCGGATTTTTAAAATTGATCCCGATGATTTGGTAAAAACTATTTAGCGCCTGCATCTGGGTCGGAATTAGATGTTTCTGGTTCGACCCGGAAAGGTTCTACCCGCGGCTTGCGGGGCGGCGGCTTATCTTTCTCTCCTTCCGGAAACTGCTCCCGGTAAACCGTGCCCAAGACCCCGTTGATAAATTTGGCGCCGTTCGGTCCGGCGTAACCCTTGGCCAATTCTATGGCTTCGTTAATGGCCACCTTGGCCGGGACTTCATTGGGATCGGCGTATAAAAGTTCGTACAGGCCGATGCGCAAGATGTTGCGATCAATGATCGCGATCTTGTCCATGGGCCACTCCGGCGCAGTTTTGACAATGGCGGCATCGATCGCCGTCAGGTGTTCCGCGATCCCCTTCATTATTTTCCAAGCAAATTCGGGCTCGTCGATCCCCGGCGCAAATTCCGCCAAGTCGCGTGCCAAAATCTCCGTGACATCACTTTTGCGATGGTAAAAATCCCACTCGTACAGAGATTGCAGGATAACACTGCGGATGAGGTGGCGCGTCGCCATGTTCGCTGCGCTTCATCAACGAATTACGAATCTGTTTCGAATCTTCGAATTCAATTCTCCGAGGTCGGGCCTCAAAAATCCTCGACCGTGCCCGCCGTAGCTTTTCAGCGTAGGCGGGGGGGCCGACCTCTAACATTCAGATTCGCAAATTCGTGATCAATTCGTTATTCGTCGATACATCAGCGTTGCTCGCTGATTCATTTTTTCCCGCACTGGGCACAGGCCCGATGGGTTGCTTTGGGACCTTTGCAGTTGGCGCACACGGCAAGCTTTTTGGGCTTAAGCGCCAGATGCGACCGCCTGCGCCCCACTTTGCCTTTAGAATGATGGCTGGATCTACCCATAGATAGAATTTTGAATGGGGAATATAGAACTTAACGACCGCAAATATAATAACACTTCTGACCCCGGCATTGCAAACTTGGGCCTCCCCGAGGTTCAACCTCCCAAATATTCATTCTTCGGTTCCCGGAGGTTGAACCTCCCGATATTGATCTTTTCTCTATCTTAGGGGAGGTGAGGTGGGGTATGGCGCTATCTAGCTCCCGACCTCAGGAAGGAGCGCCGGTGTATCAAACTCGGTCCGTGGCGTCGAATCGCGGCCAGATGGGCCGCGGTGCCATAGCCCTTGTGTATTTCCAGGCCGTATCTTGGATATCGCCGGGCCAGTCGAGTCATATGACGATCCCGGTGAACCTTAGCGATGATGGAGGCCGCGGCCACGGCCGGATACTTCTCGTCACCACGGATAATGGTCGAAGCGAAAAAACGCGAATTGTGACGCGAATAGGCGCGAATATTTCGGCTTCTATTTTTGTATTTCTTGCTATTTCCCAGATATAGACCTCCGTCCAGATATACGCGAAAGCGAGTAGCGAGTAGCGAGTAGCGAGTAGCTAGCCGGCGGAAGGCGCGGAGGGCGGCCAGGTTGGCGGCGCGAGATATATTTATCCGGTCAATGACCGCCGGACTGACCGACGCGATGGCATACGGGATTCCCGCCGCCTTGATCTTGCGCACCCATTCCTCTCGCTGCTTCGGCGAGAGCTTCTTGGAATCCTTGATTCCTTTAAAGATTCTTCTCTTGTTACTCCTCGCTCCTCGCTCCTCGCTCCTCGCTAGGGCTGCGACCACCACCGGCCCCGCCAGCGGTCCCCGCCCGACCTCATCCAAACCTATGACCCAACTAGTTCGACTCGACATGGGCGAAAGCTTCTTAACGCTACCTCCAATTAACTTGTTCCGTTGTCATTCCCGCGAAGGCGGGAATCCAGGTCGTGATTCTTCTCATATTTCCATATATTCAGAACTGGTTGATCAGAGATGGCATAACTAAACTTTTGGCAGCTTTTCAAAGAGAGGTCGGTAGATGTCGTCCCGGATATTTATGCGCAACTCGCGCCGTTGAACCTTATCACAAAATTCGATCCGCGCCTTTTGGATGATGGCTAAGGGTCGTTGCTCCTTGCCCTCCCCCATAATCAAGACGGCAGCGGTAGCCAGGCTGTCGGCCACATTGACGCGGGAGTACTTAAACTTCCGGCCGAAGATATCGGGTGTGCCGCGATAATCCTTTAAACCGCGAAAGCCGGCATAACCCAAAGCCACGCCGGTCACGCCGGCCCGGAGAGGCGCGGTGCGGCTGTCTGTAATTAGGACGCCCAGGCGCTTCACGCCGTACTTGCGCTGTAAAAATTTTCTTATCGCCGCGGCCGCCTTAAAACTGTCTCTCGGCAAGAGTATCAGTTTGCCGTTGGCGTTGGACTCATCGATACCCGCCGAGGCCATGACCATGCCATCCTTGATGGTCAGCCAAACGTGCTTGGTCGGCAGAGCCAATTCGCTCTCGCCGCGGATCAACTTTTCTTTGGTTCGAGAATTCACGACCGGCGCCGTGCGTCGCTCGGCCAAAGCCGCGATTTTAGAAGTAACGACCACAACCGATCGCTCCGGAACCTTCCTAAAGTAATGCGCGACAAAATCCAGGAGGTTTTCGCCTTCTTTAAAAACTCGGGTTCGGATTGGCGCGATGATCATGCGCAAAGATTCCAGCTATTGACTTGACCAGAACAACGTCTTTGTTCCTGCCGCGTTTAGAATTATAACAAAAAAGGTGAATAAAAAATTGCCAGGTTGTGTACTGGCCGCAAGAGAACTTCGCCCTTGCTTACAATCGCCGTCAGAGCAAGATTCCCCGGATGCCCGGGACTTGGAGGTAGGGCCCGCCCGTCATCTGGGCCCCGGCCTGCACTCCCCGCAGGAAAGCATAAACCTCCCCGGGAGTACTAAAGCCCTCGGCCCAGGAGCTCTTGCGCCCGCCCTCGGGGACATTCTCAATCTCCACCCCGAAAATGGCGACAGGTTGGTAGTCCCTGTCCTCCCCCGAGCCGGGCTGAACCTTGCTCACTTCAAGTGTAATGCGGATGGTATACGGCGGTTTCCCGTCTGATTCGGGAACCGCCGTCTCCGCTCTTTGAGCGTCTTCGACTTCCATATAGCTGATGAGAACTTATCAGAACCTTTCCAAGAATACAAACGGGAACAGTTTTCATCCCTTCGCTTCCACCGGCTGGCGGAGCTTAGGCGGGACGCGTGTTGCCCCGCCTTACCATTACGAGGTTGCGCGTTCGTCATCCCGAAAGTTTTCGGGATTCCTTGGCGCGATTAAAAATGCGAAACGGCCAAATTAGTAGGCATTTCTATTAATCGATTGTCTTGCTACTGGCCGGAGCGACACTATCTTTTTCTGAATAGCCTATCCCTTTCCGCCACTGCTTCCTGATCTACCGGCATAACATATCGGTTGTATTGTCCTAAAAATATTTCGTAAGAAGATTGACCCCCCCAATCACTACCCTTTAAAGCTCCGAGGATTTCTAAGGCTCCCGAATCAGTGGTTCTACTTTCATTCAATACTTTTTCGAGTCTCTCTGCTACACCTCTTTGAATCTCACGAATGTCATCAACGCTTTTATGCGGCATCTCCCCCGCGTGGAATAATCTGCCCTCAGCGATATGATTCCCTACGATGTGTCGCATACTTTGAATCGCAGCATATTTCGTATCTTCCATAGTGTGTAGATTTTATACCAAACCTTTGACACAACACAAATTTACAAACTTTCTTAGTGCGCGGGAGAGGATTTGAACCTCCAAGCCCTTTCGGGCGCTACCACCTCAAGGTAGTGCGTCTACCAGTTTCGCCACCCGCGCGCTGCAAAATTTTTTTTGGCGAGTCCCCCTTGATTCTTCTTGCTCCGGACAGCCACCGCTTGCCCCGAGCGTAGTTGAAAGGCCACCCACGCGTTCTGATCCGCCGAACGATAACAATATACGATTTCGCCTGGTAATTTTCAACCACCGGTATACATTTCATCAATCTCATTCTCCCCGGGCCATATTATCTGTCCCTACTCGTATCAACCCGACTCAATACCCATAATCTCCCTTTCGACGGCCGTCGAAAGGGAGATTATGGTATACTTAAAGCATAATCATGAGACAATACAGTGAACGAACACTGGCGTTTCTCAAGACGGCAGAAAACGGCGAGCCTGGATTTTTGGATTTTCTGGCGGCATTTTTATCTGCTGGTTACGGCGCATCGGCGAAATATATCGAGCGCCAGGCCTATCGCCTGGCCGCGAGACGAGCCGGAGACACAGTAGACGCATACAACCGCCGCTTGTGCTCACTCACCCTGCAGCACCTGAAAGAAGACGGTCTGATCCGTCGAACCGGCGGTACTCGTAAGTCGGCAATTTATCGGTTAACTCAAGCTGGCCGAAAATTGCTGGCCAAACTTCGACAAGAACCGCAAAAACCGGCCGCTCCAATACCACATTATCAATCTGGTGGGTCTAAAAACTTTGTGGTGGTCGCTTTCGATGTTCCGGAAAAACAACGCTGGAAGCGTGACTGGCTAAGAAGCGCCTTGGCTGGCCTAGAATTGTCCATGATCCAACAAAGCGTCTGGGTGGGAAAAGCGGCCATACCGGAACAGTTCTTGCGAGATCTGGCCGACCTGGATCTGCTGGAGGCCGTGGAGATATTTGAGATTACTCGTTCCGGCACACTAAAATTGCTTGCGTAATTTACAGCTTCCGCCGCGCAAATGAATCCCGTTAGAAATTACTGCGGAGTATTTCTGGCGGGATGGTTTTCTGTTATCCCTGGATCTTGACTCCGATTGAGCCGCAGCCGACACCCAAAAGGCGAACACTCTCCTCGTTTTTCCACTCTTTGATTCATAATCTCCCTTTCGACGGCCGTCGAAAGGGAGATTATCAGGGGGAACTGTTGCCGAATGCCGTTTTTGTCTCTTTTCGTTTAAAATAATCCTTATTTTACGGGGGTTGAAATCCCAAAATGGCTATTCGGCGACAGTCCCGTCAGGTAGCTACTGCCTTAGACGGGGCGTTTTATGGCGTAGCAAGGTAAGGCGAGATGGCGCTGTTCGAAAACATTGATTCCCCCGCTTGCCGAGTGTCATCCCGGGCTTGACCCGGGATCCAGTGACTAAGGAAACCTGGATTCCGGCTTTCGCCGGAATGACAAACCTGGGGTTTTCGAACAGCGCCAGGCGAGATAAGGGTTTTGTGATAAAACTTTGGGATGAAAAGCAATAAGAAATTCCTTTCTTAAACATGTTGAGGCCCCGGCTGGCGTTGCGCGGGGCCTCAATTTTAGAGTTCGCGGGCGGCTTGCGGCCGCCGTACGCCGGGCGGCCGGTTAATGTACGGCTGGTGCTTTCGGCCGTTATCGGCGGCCTCCAGCACCAGGGCGTGGTTGCGGTCCGCCACGCCCCGGGTATTCTTACCCGGGACACCATTACCGTTTCTCCGGCCGCTGACTTCGCGACCGGAAAATTCCCCGTCGAACTCTTCGGGGGGCGCAGCCCCCCTAAATAATGTCATAGGGCGTCTCCTTCTAGAATCATGCTAGTTTACCTAGCTAAAGCGCGTCAATCCCCTCTCTGGAAAAGTCGGAGGGCGCCGAACCTCCCCCTGATCACTTCTTAGACAAAGAGAGGGGGATTAATATCGGGAGGTTCAACCTCCGGAAACCGAAGAATGAATATTTGGGAGGTTGAACCTCGGGATGACAGAAAGCAGATTAATATCGGGAGGTCCGACCTCCCAGGGAGGACGGACCTCGGGGAGGAGGCCAATTCGATATCGGGAGGTTCAACCTCCGGGAACCGAAGAATGAATATTGGGGAGGTTGAACCTCGGGGAGATAGTGGATGAACTGCGCTGGATTCCCGCCTTCACGGGAATGACAGAAAAATCCGAAATTCGTGGGGTCTGATTTTATTCCCGATAGCGGCGATCGACTTCTTCCCAATTGACCACACTCCACCAATTTTCTATGTATTCCGGGCGGCGGTTTTGGTACTTCAAGTAGTAGGCGTGCTCCCAAACGTCAAGAGTCAGAAGCGGGGTAAGTCCCTGGGGCAGCGGGTTGTCCTGATTGGAAGTTGCGAGAGTCATGAGTTTGCCGGTCGGGTCTTTGACTAACCAGGCCCAGCCGCTACCAAAAATACTAACCGCGAGCTTGCTAAAACTCTCGCGGAAGGCGCTAAGACCGCCTAAATCGCGCGTTAGGGCCGCTCCGAGTGCGCCGGTGGGCTCCCCACCTCCAATTGGACTTATCCGCCTACGCCCGGCTACGGCGGACGCAGTAGGACTTATGGGACTAATGGCATCAGACGAATCCGAGGGTGCCATAATTGTCCAAAAGAGAGAGTGGTTCCAGTGTCCCCCGCCGTGGTTCCGGACCGCTCCCCGGATATCTTCCGGTACCTGACTGAAGTCTCGCAGTAGGGTGTCCAGGGGTTGAGCGTGAAATTCCGGATACTTATCCAGCGCCTCGTTTAGTTTATTGACGTAAGTCTGGTGATGCTTGGCATGGTGAATTTCCATGGTTCGCGCGTCGAGCCACGGCTCCAGGGCGTCGTAGGCGTACGGCAGTTGGGGTAGTTCGTGCATGATATTAGTGAATAATCAATGTGATTTTGTCGACTGCATTCGGAATTATATCGGGTTATCCGATTAAAAGAAACCTGGGAGATAAAATTCTTCAGGAAGAAATTCGTCAAACGCGGAGGTCTGGGGAATATCGGGAGGTCCGACCTCCCCGGGAGGACGGACCTCGGGGAAGAGACCAATTCAATATCGGGAGGTTCAACCTCCGGAAACCGAAGAATGAATATTTGGGAGGTTGAACCTCGGGATGACAGAAAGCAGATTAATATCGGGAGGTCCGACCTCCCCGGGAGGACGGACCTCGGGGAGATAATTACCCGGCGGGCTTGATCACCGGATGGCGTAAAAGTTCCTCGTCCGTGGCGCGCAACTTGGCCAATTGTTTGCGGGACAGGTCTTGGGCAAGAGCTTGGCCCAAGTGGTATCCGGAAGTCAGGTACGGCAACAAAACATAATCGGCGCCGGCGCGATAGTGTAGTTTAGCCTCCACTTCAGTTTCCGCTCGTAAGACGATGACGGGGCGCGGCTCGGCACGTTTCAATTCCGAGATCAAGGAAGCGTTGTCGTCGTAGTCGGGACTGGTGGAAATAACCAAGTCGGCCCCGGCCAGATGCGCGCGCTCTTGAATTTCCTGGTCCGCGATATCGCCTAAAAGATACTCGAACCCCCGGCGATGCAAGGCGCTGGTTACTTCCGGATCAAAATCCACCACCAGAACTTTATTCTTCGGCAGGTGGGCCAGAATGCTTTGGCCCAGGCGGTGGCAGCCGATCAACACGATCTGGCGGCGAATCTGTGCCGCCGGCCAGAGCTCCTCGCGCAGTTTGCGGCGTTCGAAAATCCCCAATGGTTTGGCCAATAATCGGAACAAATAATCGGCGTGGCTGATCAGATAGCTGGAACCGGCAATAGTGATCACGGCCACCGCGGTAATGATAGACGTCTCGCCTCGGGTCAAGTGCCCCAGCCGGTGGCCTAAAGTAGCCAGGATCAAACTGAACTCGGATATTTGCGCAATAGCCAGACCCGCCAGGAAACTCGTGCGCCGGCGATAACCCAGGAGACCCATGATCAGCATGACGATTATCGGGTTGCCGACCAGAACGAACAGGGATAAGAGAATAACGGTGATCAAAATGCCGGTAATTTGCGCCTGGGCCAAGGAGGCGCCCAGAACCACAAAGAAAATGATCAGGAAAAAATCCCGGAGCGGGCGCAAACGACCGGCAATTTCGAAGTTTTCCGCGGAATTGGCCAGGGCTAAACCCGCCAAAAAACCGGCAATTTCCACGGAAAAACCCAGCCGCGTGATCAAGGTTGCCAAGAGTAACATCCAGGCGATACTGGCGACGAACAAGAGCTCGGTGGAACGCGCGATGCGGTTGAATACTTTGGGTAAGACCGTCCGTCCTAACCACAATACCGCGCCGAACAAGACCGCGCCCTTAACCAGCGCGGTTATGGCATCGCCCCAGCCAGGGTGCTGGCTCTCCGATAAACCGGCCAAGACCACCAAAATAATTACCGCCACGAGATCCTGGACCAGCAACACGCCGATGCTTAACCGGCCGTACAGACTGTGCAGGTCGCGCTTGTCCGAAAGCAGTTTGACCACAATGACCGTGCTGGACAGCGTGAGCGCGACTGCCAGATAACCCGAGGCCAGGACGTTAAAACCCAAAAGGGCGACCAGGGCGAAACCGATCAGGAAAGTAAAGACCACCTGGCCAAAGCCGATCAGCAAGGACTGGCGACCGACCAGCCGCAGGGAGCTGTAGTTGATTTCCAGGCCGACCATGAACAACACCAGCATGATGCCCAACTCCGCGAACAGTTCGAAGGCGGACTGGGAGGCGAGATGCGGCACCCCGAACCAACCGGCGATGATGCCGGCAACCAAGTAAGCCAGAATGATCGGCTGTCGGAACAGGCGCGCGGCGATACCCATGAGCGCCGCGAGCGTCAAGACCAGAGCCAACTCCAAGAGTCCGGTAGCCATGTGCGTTTTCAGTATAGCAAATTCTAGCTGACGGCTGGCAGTGAGAAACTGAAGGTCGATCCTTTGCCCTCCTCCGACCGCGCCCAAATTTTGCCGCCCATTTTTTCGATGATTTGGCGGACAATGAACAAACCCAAACCGGTGCCGCTGATATGCTGGGTTTGATCGGTCTGAATGCGGTAAAACTTCTCGAATAAACGCTGCTGCGCCTCGGGCGACATGCCCAAGCCGGTATCGGTCACGTGGGTCACGATCTCGCCGGGACGCAGTTCGTGACCGACTGTAACCGTGTTGGCTTTTTGCCCCGCCGGCGCGGGCAGGGTGTACTTGATAGCATTGCCCACCAGATTGACCATAACCTCCTTGATCCGGTCGGCATCAGCCAGAGCTTGAGGGCCGGGACCGGACTCGGCGTAAGCCAGCTGGATCTTTTTCTCGTCCGCGAGCGGCTGGAGTTCGGTCAAAACCGCGCGGATCGGCTCGCCTAGAACCACCGGGTTGACCTGGATCTTGAGTCGGCCGGCCTCCGAGCGCGCCACCTCCAGCAGGTCTTCCACCAGCTGCACCAGGCGCTTATTGGCCTTATTGACCTGACTTAAGAATTCTTTGGCCTGGGCGCTTATGGGACCGGACATTTTTTCGTCTAAGACAAAAGAAATGTAGCCCTTGATGGCGGCGACCGGAGTTTTTAGTTCATGGGCGGCGATGAACACGAACTCCTCGCGCAGTTCTTTGAGGCGCTTCAGCCCCTGCATCATGGAATTGAATTCCTGACCCAGCTCCGCGATCTCATCGTTGGTGGCGATATTGATCTGCTGCTCGAAAGAACCCTCCGCCACCCGGCGCGCGCCGCCTTGCAATTCCCGAATCGGCCGGACGATGCGATTGGCCAAGATAACGCTCAAAAGAACGGTCAAGACCAATACGGCAAAGGAGAAGAATAAAAATTGATTGCGGATCGTGTCCAGAACCCGGTTGGCGTCCGTGGCCGGCCACTCCGCCGCGATAACCCAATTCAAGCCATTGTCACGAATCACCCGGCCAGCCGCGATAACCTGGCCGCCCCATGGGCTGGGGTAGGTTTGATTCAAGACCGTCCCGGTGTTACTTTCCCGCGCCGCCTGTACTATGCCATAGCGGCCCAAGTCCTGTATGGTGCCGCTTTGGGCCGCGCCGCGGTACATCAGATGATCGCTGTCGGACGATAACAGTAAATAACCGGAATTACCCAAAGAACCACGATCAAAGATCTTAGCCAAACCGTCCAGTTGCAGTTGGGCGGCCAATACCCCGATGACGCGGCCGGTGCGGTTCAAGACCGGAGCGGCCAAAGTTACTTCGGGGCCGTTCAGGGTCTGGACCACTGGGCCGACGTAGCGCTTGCCCTTCAGGGCCACTTGATATGGCGGCAGACGCCGGAGGTCCTCGAAGACGCCTTCGCGATCGGGATAGGTGGGGTGACGGGCCAAGGACGCCACCTCCCGGCCGCTGTCCCGGTCGATAAAGTAAGCTTCGGATATGGCCGGACTCGCGGCCAGGAGATCGGCCAGGATGCCGGATAAGTCTTCCGGGCGGACCAGAAAACGGATGCGTTCCTGGGTTCGGGTCTGGGCCACCGCATCTCCGGGATTAACCTGGTCGGACGGTTCCAAAACGGTGATCAGATCCCAGATATCCAGGCGCACTATGACTTCCAGACGGTCCAAGTTTTCCGAGACGAAGGAGGACACTGATTCCGCCTTCTGGTTCAAATAATTACCCATAATACTGGCCACATCCAAGGCGTGAGAAGTGGTAAGTATCCAAAGCGCCAAAATGCCGGACAGAATGATCGGCACCACCGCCACCAGTATGACGGCGCCAAATATTTTATTGCGCAAACTGCCGGTTGGCTTCATTCCGGTAAAGTACTCTGCATTTCTTTTCGCAAGTCCGGTTCCAAATAGGTCGCCGCGAGCGGCCGCTCCCGACCGCGACCCATAATACCATCTGAAAAAGGTGTTCCGGTTTTAGTATCGTACAGATCCGGCAGTCCCAGGGCATGCCCAAACTCATGGTAAAACAACGCGCTCCGAAACGGCTGATAGGTCGGATCGCTGAAATAAGATGAGGACAAGAGAACAACCCCCGGCGCGCCGCTGCCGCCCACGCCCTCGTATAGAATTGCGATCACGGGATAGGCGTCTTTCCCGGCGAGGGCATACTCCGAGTCGTACAAGTCGCCGTCGGGTCGAATTACGCGCCGTTCGATCTCTTCGTACAGCGGTCGCACCGCCTCGGACTTGCCTGATTCCACCTGTGGGACATCATAAAAGGCGCCGTTTTGTTCCAGCACTATCGGCCGCGGAAAGATGCGGCGGGACAATTCGGACCGTCCACTAAATTGCAACTCATGAAAACGACCGGCTTCGGCCAGAACGGTTTCCCAGTCGTCCTGCCATTTGCCATAGGTTTCCTTGACCCGGTCGCGCGGCACGGCATATACGGCATAGATCTGGATCTGATCCAGTTTCCGTTTCAAATCCCGGTAAACATGAACTGGCCCCGGCCGCGCGATCTCTGACGCTTTATCAAGTCCCGGCAGCATTCGCCGCGCGGCGAATAGGATGGCCAGCAAAACCGCAACAGCCAAGGCCGCAATTAAATATCGAGCGTGGCGCATGCGAAGACGGGAATGACAAAGGCTAGACCCAGCGCTTTACTGACCCAGCAACTGGTTCAACTTCTGTCGGGTTAGACGGCCAACCACACCACTGCCATTTACCAGGTCAACTGGCGCGAGTATTTCTTCGGCGTACTTTTCCTGGAAGGCGACCACTCCTTGGCGAGTCAATTTCCCGAAGTAACCGGTAGTTTGGCCGGAGTACACCTGCTCGCCGCGCAAGATATCCTGGAGAGCTTTTACGTCTTCGCCCCAGCTGCCAAATCGCAGGATGCGTCCGAAAGCCGCCGCGGTGAACATGGAACTCGGAGCGGTCGGTACCACCACGGCTACTTGGTCAATATTGGTCGACTCGTTACCGGCCGGATCAACCGCTCGGACGGTGTAGAAGTACTTGGCGCCCGGGGAAACATTGGCGTCTGCCGCTTGAGCCTCGCCGCGGATTTCCGGGAACAGGACGGTGCCCAGCGATCCGGACTGGTTGGAACGGTAGACTTTAGCGTGCCGGAAATCGCTCGCGGGATTGTTCCAGGCCAGAAGCACTGCGCGTTGGGCCATAAAAGTCGCGCGGACCTCTGCCGGCGCCGAGGGCGGAACAACATCCGCCGGAGCGACCAGCGCGAACCGGGTCAAGTGCTTAACCCGCGCGATGACTACGTGCCGGGTCTTATCGATGGTAAAGTTTTCTAATTTTATCCACTCCCCTGCGGATTCATCGTAGTAGCTCGGTTTTAAAGTATCTTCGGTCACGCCCTGGGCGGCCAATTCCTGGGGGTCATACGGTAATTTAATTTCCACCTCGTCCGACAGCTGACTGACATTTTTGCCCTGTTGGTTCTTGATCGCAATATCGTACACCGTGCTGACCACCTTGGCGGAAGCTTGGACCGGCGCCTCGACGGTCGGTTTCATTTCCACACTAATTCTGCCCGAATCGGCCGCGGCGTTGGGCGGCACCGTGGCGGTCGCGCCATCTTGGGTCTGGACCACAACTCGTGACGAGGCTTTATCCGCCACGGTAACCGACGGCGCAAGTTCCTTATTCTTTTCCTTGACCAAAACTATGTCGACCAGCTTATCTTTTTCCACGGTGACGGATACTTCCGAGCTCTTATAGGCCGCGCGGTCTCCGGACTTGCGGGCGCCCAACCGCCAGACGGTACCATCGGGTAAAAGCATGGAGAAAATACCATTCTCATCCGCGTTCACCTGTAAGGAACCGCCATTTTCGGACCAGGCATAGATTAGGGCGGCGGTGGGCGTGCCGTCTTCCAATCTAGTCGTGCCTCGCAAAGTAACATTCTGTTCTTTCTTCAACACCGGAAAAGTCAGGGTGAATTCCGCGGCGGCGTCGCTCACGATATCAATTTCTCTCTCGGCCGGCTCGGTCAGGTCCCGTCCCGGCGGAACTTTGCCGCGCAAGAAGTAACGGCCGGGCGCGACCCAATAGGTGGCCGTTCCGTCTGGCTCGGTGCGGCGGTATTCCGGCCCGCTCCCGGTATTGCCGGTCTTGCCGCCGGCGGCGCTGCCCTGGTCCAGAACCAGACCGACTTCCGAGAGCGGCGCCCCCAAAGAGTCCACGGCTCGCACCAAAACTTTAATGTTGCTGGCCCGGACAATTAGGTTAACAACTTGGGTTTCCGGCTTGGCTCCGCCGCCAAAATCAACGGTGCGCTGGTCCGGGGCGGGCTGCCAGGCGGCACGCTGGGGATCGATCGGCCGAACACCCATCTGCCAAGAACCCGCGCCGACTTGGAGCGTGAACTCTCCGCGCTCATTGGTCCGAACGCTCCGCCAGTCGCGGGAACGCAAGGAGTAGGCTCCCACCTCGGCATCCGCGACCGGACGGCCGTCGGCGAAGGAAATTTTGCCGGTGACCGAGTTATTGTTGGTCATCAGTCGGGCGGTCATCTTGGCGATTTCCTGCGATTTGATCTCCAGCTCCACAGGGTCCGGCTTGGTCACGCCGGACATATCGGCCGGCGGGAACACTTCCGCGACATACTTGCCGACCGGCAATTTAATTTCCGCACTGCCCCCGGCTCCGATCCTTAAATTAAAGCTATGCTTGTAGTCTTTGCGGTACACATGCACTCCGGCGGAAGGAACGGCCTGCCCGGTGGCATCGGTCACGGAAAATACCAAGCTGCCCGGTTCGGGTTCCGGCGCGGGCTTGATCGGCTCGGTCGGCGGCGGCAGTGCGGGCGAGATCTCTCCGGCGGGCGAACCGATCGGTTCGTTTCGCGGTTCGGCTGCCGGTAAAATATTAACCGCTACGGTATCGCTCCCGACTCCGTAGGCATTGGTACAGTTGAGCGTATAGATCTTCGGTCCCGGCGCAGTCACGCCTCGGAAGGTCCAACTGCCGCTGGGTACGGTTTTATTGCCGGATTTTTCCCAAACACCACCGGGCATACAAGTAGTCGGGTCATTACTGGCAGTCCAGGTTAGCGTGTACTCCGCGGGCGCAACGCGCGTAACCGTATCGTGGACCCGGTCAACCAAGATCGATACGACCGGCGCTTTACCCGCAGTATCACCGGTATCGGTCGGCGCTTGCACTATGACTTGGACCACCGAGGATTGTTCGGAACAGCCGCCGTTATTGCACGCCGCAACTGAAAAGTCTATCGGACCAAGCGGATTGCCGCGCACGACCAGCCCGGTGCTTTGGGCAGACGCTATGCCAACGTAAGCCCAAATGCCCCGGGAATCCCGACGCATGATCTTGAAGTGCGACTCGTTATCGGAGTTATCTTGCCATTGCAATTTAACATCCAAGTAGTTGGGAACCTGGGCGGTCGTGAGTCCGGACGGTGCTTGCGGAATACTGGGAGCGATCGGTGCGTCCACTCCCGCCGTACTGGTGGCGGCAACGGTGCTAATCAATCCCGTCTCCTCGCTCTCTCGCCTCGCCGAAGCCTCCGGCGTAGCGCGGGTCGCTCTTCGCTCTTCGCTTCCCATCGGCGCGGACAAGATGTGAACTTGCACCGTATCGCTTGAGGAGCCGTAGGCATTTTTGCATGTCAGAGTGTAAGTCTTGGGGCCAAGTACAGACACGCCCTGGAAGGCCCAGCTGCCTTTGGGAAAACCTCTTGTGCCGCTCCAGGTTCCGGAGGCCTGACAAGCGGTGGGGTTGCCCGTGGTGGTCCAGGTTAAGGCATAGTTGGCGGGAGCAGTCTTGGTGATCGCTTCGTGCCCGCCGTCCACTTTGATCTCTACGGTCGGAGCCGAAGCGCCTGGCGGCAGGGTCGCGGTTGTGGCTTGTCCCGTCTCTTCGCTCTCTCGCCTCGCCGAAGCCTCCGGCGTAGCGCGGGTCGCTCTTCGCTCTTCGCTTCCCACGACTGTCACGGCTGGGCTGGGCACGTCGATCGAAACAATGTTGGAGTCCGCCGAACAACCCTTACTGTCGCAAGCGTTGATCTTATAGTCGTAGCTTCCCGCTGCCGGCCGGGACGCGAGGAAAAGTGTCCGGTTGGCTGGCGTGACTCCGATCAAGATCCAATTGGCGCTGCTGCTTCTCCGATACCAAATTCGGAAGGAAGTTTCGCCGCTCGCATTATCGCGCCAACGCAGAGTGAGACTTCCGGTGGTCGGCATCTCTACCGTCAGTTCCGTGGGAGTCTCGGGAGCCGGATGAGTTGGAATGTTAGCAACCGGAGTGGTGGCCACCGCTGCAATGATATTCACTACCACCGTGTCACTGGCCGAGCCGTAAGCATTTTTACAGGTTATGGTGTAGGTTTTGGGACCGAGTGCGGTGATGTCGGAAAAGGCCCGACTGCCAGAGGGAACATATGCAGCGCCAGAGGCGCCCCAGTCCCCTTCCGGCTGGCACGAGGTGGGATTACCAGTGGTAACCCAAGATATGGTGTAAGCCGCGGGGGCAACAAAACTTAATGGGCCGTAGGAACCGTTAACTCTTAGGGTAACCGTGGGAGAAACACCGGTGGTGAACGGCAAAATCGTGGATATAGTAGGTATAGTAGAGGTGGTAGTCGAGACAGTACTGGTTATGGCAACCGGAGCATAATTGGAGTCTCCGGAACAACCGGCCGAATTGCAGGCGGTCACTTTATAGTCGTAGTTGCCCACCGTGGGCTTGGAAGCCAGATAGAGGGTGGTATTCATGGGTGAAGTGCCCACCATGACCCAGCTTTGGCCAACCGGTCGGTACCAGATCGCAAAATGGCTTTCGTTCGAGGATGTGTCCTGCCAGCGTAACTCCAGATTGTAACCGGCAGTAGAAACCAAAACGTTCAAGTTGGTCGGAGGGGCAGGAGGAGCGGCCGTGGTCGTAGCCGCGGTTGTGGTAGTAGCAATTTGTTGAGTGGAGGTGGAGGCGGTAGTCAAGGCAGGAGTAACGAAGGTCTGTTCGGGAGCAGCGGCTGGATTATTTGCGGCATCTCGAGAGATCGCTCGGTAGTAATAGGTTGTCCCTTGCGCCAGTCCGGTCAGGTATATGCAGTGGGTGCCCACCAAGCCGCCCGCGTCGCATCTCATGTTGCTGTAGCTGCCATAGTTGCCAGCCGAGGTGCCGAATCCGACCTGGGAATCAGATGGTTCGTTGGTGAACCATTTGATCTGCGCGCCTGCTCCAGTTACATAAGCCACTGGAACACCGGTCAGAACTGGCGGAGTAGTGTCGGGAGGGGGAAGTGTAGTGGTTGTGGTGGCAGTGGTAGTCGGCGCCAGGATGTCGACCTGTACCGTGTCGCTCACGGAGCCGTAGGGGTTAGTGCAAGTCAAGGTGTAAATCTTGGAACCGGGCACGGTCACTCCCAGGAAGTTCCAGGAGCCACTAGGGATAGACTTGGAGCCGCCCCAGGTGCCACTGCCCGTGCAACTTGCAGGGTTACCGGTCGTGACCCAGGTCACCATGTAATTAGCCGGGGCGCTTCTCGTGACGCTACCCTTCGCGCCATCCACGCGGAGATCCAGGGTGGGAGCAACGCCAGCGGTGGTAGTGGCAACTTGCGGTGAGCCTGTCGAACCCGCGGCAACAGTAGTAGTGGTCTGGGTAGCAGCCGAAATGTTGGTATAAGTGGCAACGGTCGCGGAGGTAGAAGTGACGTTAGCGGTGGTCGGATTCGGCACGGTAGCCGAAGCGGTATTGGAGGCGACGGAACAGCCCACGCTGCCGCAGGCCGCTATCATATATTCATAAGTGGCTCCCGCCGTCACACTGTTATCCGTCCAGCTAGCCGTATCGGCGCTTAAGGTTTGATAGGAGGTCCAAGTACCGCCGGTCGCTCGCCGCATGATCCGATACTCATTTTCATTGGATGCATTATCTTGCCATCTCAAATTTATTCGACTGTCGCCTAAAGATGCTTGCAAGTTAGTGGGCTGCGCGGGGGGCGAAGCTGGCGCGGCGGAGGTAAAAGTAAAATTTTCCGAGACACCATCGCTGCCCGGTTCCGCTACGGAACGAACCTGATAATTAAAAGTAGTGCCGGGAGTGAGCCCGGTTAGATTGACACAGTGCTCCGTCACCAAGCCGCCCGCATCGCAGCGCCAGGTGGAATTCTGGGAATAAGAACCAGCCGCCGATCCCCAGGCGACCTGGGAATCGGACGCTTGATCACTGCTCCAGCGGACCTGGGCGCCGCTGGCCGTTATGTTCTCCGCGCGCGTTCCGGAAACTTGTATTTTGGTCGGCAGAAGCGGAATTTCATTGGCGGCCGCGGTTAGGGCGTTGGCGTCAACCGTTTCCGCCCGTACTTGGACGATTGGCGTAATCGTAAAAATCGACGCCACCACCGACCCGAGAAGGATGAATCCGCGCCGCCGAAGGGACCAGGTCATATGATTAATAATGAGGCTTAAACCCGGTCGCCGCCGGGCAAGGCCAGATAGTGAGTAACTTTTTCGACTAATTCGTCTAGATCAATGCCTTTTTTAAGATAATCCAGCGCACCGATGTCCCGCGCGAAAGCTACATCCGCTTGGCGCGCCTCCGGGTGTTGTTCGCCAAAAGCCGTTAGGAACACCACTTTCAGGCCGCGCGTGGCAGGATCCTTCCGCAGCGCTGCCAGCGCCTCGGCCCCATTCATGATCGGCATCTGCAGATCCATGAGAACCAGATCGGGCTTTTCCCGACCAGCGACCGCAACTCCCTCGGCTCCGTTGACCGCGGTCAGCACTTCCCAACCGGCACTGCGCAATTTGGCACTGTAAATATCCCGCAACTGCTCGTCGTCGTCCACGACCAGAATACGGGCCACGGTGTACTCCATTGCAATTAGTATAGCAGATCGGCTCGCGCCAGGATGGGGATATCGCATCTATGAAAAATTGAACCCGCACATCGGGACCACCCCCCGCCCTCCCCTTTTCTAAAGGGGTGCCTGACTCGCCTCGCCGAAGCCTCCGGTCGCACGCCGCCAGAGGCTTTGGCGACGGCGCGCGTACTTTTCTAGTTGACTCCCAGATGCGCAAGTCCTGAATTATTTATTTTTCTTCGTATCCCCGGCGGCCAGCCATGTCAGTATCGCCTGGGTCGGGTTCGGCTGCTCGGTAGTTTCTAAGATATCCGAACCATGTCCCGCGTTTTGGTAGACAATCAGCTCGGTGGCCACGCCTTTGGGAGTGAGACTTTCCAGCATGCGATTAGCTTCCGCGTTATTGCCGCCGGAGCGATCGTCGTCCGCCGAGCTGAAAAGCAAGATCCGCTGACCGGGAGTCAGATCGCGCACCAATTCGCGCGCCTTGATCCCTTTGTATTCCAGACCGGCGGATAATAGGACTGCTTGCCGCACGCGCGGTTGGTCCACCAACAGCCAAAGGGCCAAATTGGCGCCGATAGATGCCCCGATGACGATTAGATCTTCGGATGACACGCCTTGGGCCGCGAGATACTTGACTCCCGCCTGCAGGTCCAACAAGCTCTCCTGGTGTTCGCGATCCGAGAAAGAACGGTAGGTGTCCGGTCCGCCCGTGGACGCCCCGTGGCCGTGCAGATCGATCGCCAGCGCGTGATAACCCCGAGCTTGCAGTTGGTAGGCCAGATACTTCCAGGACTCGCGGGTCCGGGGCATCATATGCACCAAGAGCGCGCCGCGCGAGGTCGCGCCCGGGTAGTAGTCCGCCACGATGCGTTTCCCATCTTCCGTATTGAAATCTACGGTGGCCGGATCGGATGTTGGATATCGCCTGGGTTTTGGCCGGAAAGGGATCAGTAAATACAGCGCTAATCCGGCAGCCGCAACCAGGATCAACTGAACCAGTAATTTTACTTCCATAATGTGTATTATGAGTCTAGCACCCCGGATTACGAAACTCCGCATTTCTTCTGTCATCCCGGCCAGAGCCTGCCCCGCACTCGCCTGCCCGCCGTCGGCGGGATACCGGAAGCCGGGATCCAGACCCGAAAATTAATTATATATCGAGTGGCGCGTTCTTGCACATCGGCGCATGTACCCTATAATTGAGGCATGAACAAAAAACGTAAAATAGCGAACAAAAAACACCGTAAGAAGCAAGGCAAGCAAGTGAGCCTGCGCAATCGCTAGTGTTTGTTAACCTTGAATTACGAAACTCCATCCTCCCCCTAGACCCCACCTCACCTCCCCTAAGATAAGGGGAGGAATGGCACCAAGGGCACAAAATTACCAGTTTCGTAATTTAAGGTCACTCAACCTCTCCTTGGTAAGGAGAGGAATGTTCCCCTCCTCGTTGGGGAGGGGCCAGGGGAGGTAGCGTCTCGCCTTGCCCCGTTAGAGAATACGCCCCGCGGCAAGGGCAAGCCGCGGGGCGTATTTTTCCCATACTCACCCCGTTAGAAATAAAATGGATAACGGGGTGAGTTCTCTAACGGGGCTTCCGTGCCTTCCGCCGTCTGGCTTTAGGCGCTCC
>JACRFR010000002.1 GCA_016212635.1 Candidatus Liptonbacteria bacterium
AGTGCTGTTCGAAAACGACCTTTTCTCTTATCCCTCTCGGTCATCCCGGGCTTGCCGTGCCCGACCGTAGCTTTAGCGAAGGTGGGACCCGGGATCCAGGATCCTGAAAAACCTGGATTCCCGCTTTCGCGGGAATGACAATTGGACGCAGATTGGGAGTTTCGTAATTCAAGGTATTCTAGGGCGGCTCAGGGTCGATCAAACCACTTCGGAATTGTAACACTGCTCGCAGTAAATGATCTCCGGCCGGTCCGGCGCATAAGCGGTTTCAAATTCGTTGGGACACGGCGAGTCGCCGTGGAAGTGTTTCACCGTATTTTGGTGCGTCTCACTTAACCTCCCCTTAACAAGGGGAGGAGCGGAGGGGTCGTCTGCTTCCGCGTTGATCCGCGCGCCACTGCACATGCAGTGGCGAGACCAGAGCCGGAATGGATTGCGCTCCGCCAGGCGCGCATAGTGGCGGCAATTGGGACAAAGGGTCGGCAGGGGCAGTTGCATTTGCCGGTAGAATTGCAGTTCCGCCGGAATTATCTTAAAGGCGCGGGTGCAACCGGCCGCCCAGGGACTGATGCTCCGGTACTTATCCGCCGCGTTCGCGCAACCGAGTACTTGGTCCATGATCGCATCCGGAACCTCGCGGATAGTATTGGGTATCTGATCCGCAGGCAGGGTTATCTGGTAGTGTTTTTCCTCCGTCTCTCGCCAGGGATAACCCGCCGCTTCCGCCTCTGACTTGGTTAAAGGGAAGTAGTCTTGTGCCGTAGATTCGTTATAGGCGAAAAGAGACAATTCGATCGGCGTGTAATCACCGAAAGAATAGACCCGGCCCTTTCGGTCGGTGTAGGGCATCTCGGACATGTGTTCAACGATACGCTCTCGAAGCGCCAGGTAGTCCGCCTTGGAATACTGCTTGTTGAAAATGCAGCAGTTCTGATTCTTTAGCCCCACACAACCGAAGATATTAGTGGAGCCGGAGCAAAAATCGCCATAAGCGGCATCGGCGCACTCGCCGGTGGTATTGCAACAGATACTGCGGCTCATCTTCCAAAACCCCAAGTGTTCGTAGCACAGCTCCAAATACTCGCAGTAATTCGAGTCCTGCGTGTCCTTGGCGTCGATCAGCCGCACGTCATAGCGGCAATCTTCGGCGCGTTTCACGTCGAAACACTCCTTGGCATTTTTGGACTGGACAATGTGATCGCCGGAAACTTCCGCGCACTGCAGGGTGGTGGTGAAGCGATGGGGGATAGCGAGCTTCAGACGCTCGAACTCCTGGCGCACCCCGCTTAGCGCCAAGCGGCCGCCGGCCCGGATAACCTTTAGCTTCTCGGCGTATTCCGCCGGGGAATACTCCCGGTTGTAGATGTGGTGCTTTTTGTTGCGCAAGCCCGCGCAGCCAATGCAATCCTGGCAATTCTTGCAATCATAACAGCAAAGCAAGTTGAGCGAGCTTGAGCAGTCTTGCGCAAAGGCGCAACGCGACAGTTTTTCACAATCGATGCACTCGTAGCAATACTCGCACTCCCGCGCGAGATATGTGTCCACGCAGAATTTGGACTCGTACGGGCAGCCGTACAGGCAATCTTCCACCTCGATGGAACCAAAACACAAATAGCAGTTCTTGCTGTCCGCCACGTAGTTGCAATAATCGGAGTTGACCGTGTTGGTACAGCGCAGATTTGGGCGCGGCACTTTTCCTAAAAGCTCGCGGAATTGGACAAAAAACGGGCGGCCAAAGTCATAATCCGCGCCGTAGGTCAGGGGGTTCCACTTATCGCTCCACCAACAAGCAGAGCAGTAGACTGGAAAGTTCTTTTCAGGCGCATACATTGAGATCATCGGTTTCTGGCACAACCCACACTCCCGCCGATAGAGGGAACGCTCATTACGGATACACAGGCGGCGCTGCAGGCGGCAGGACGGGCAGAAAGTCGGAGGAGGAACCCCGACTTTACGGTAAAATTCGAAGTCCTCCGGCTCGATCCGGAATTCCTGTTTACAGTTTTGGCAAACTTTTGTCACTGAATCAGGCATGGCTACGGGTACGAATTAAGCGGAGTCCGCCCGGCCAAAGGCTTGAATGAACTTATCTCGCTTGATATACGCTGATCCGGGTTCTGATTCTTCTGGGAACACCACCCCCTGTCTCTTCAACCGTTCCATAATGCGCGGTTTATTTTCGAAAATCCATGAAGTCAAAAGGATCTGTTCTATTTGTGCTAAGTTAGGGTTACTTTGGAGCTCCGCGGCTAGTTTCCGACAACCATCCTTCAGCGCGCCGAACAATTCCGGCCAAGTAAGAGTGAAAGCTGGCAAGATAACAAAATGAATGAAGTGGAGGGGTCGCTCTTCTTCGGCTTGGTCGCTATACGTGCCGTAGCAAATAACCTGATTTAACGGCGTTAGGTTGCGGGTCCTAATCTCTAAATCGCGCAACCCCTGTTCAAATTCTTGAGCGGACAAATTTGAGCGCGTGAATTCATTTAATTTGTGACTGATAAAATCACAAAATTCATCCGCGTTTAGATCGCGCAGATTGCATTCAGCTTCCGTCTCATGAATAAAATTGAAAAATGCGTCTTGCTGCCGCCTAAATACCAATTGATAATCCTGGCGAAGCTCGGCCAAAACCTTCTGCCGCGCTGTTCGCCGCAAATCCGGAGTAAGTACGTCCCAACAGGTAATCCGATGCGCGCCAAGACAGTAAAATCTGACGCAAGATCTAACCCGCTCATGCCAATCAACATACTGCAACAGACGCGCCACGGCCACCTCTTTTTGATTTTCCGGACCACCGCGACGGATGAGGTTGTCTGATGTGTCGGGCATATTATGAAAGCAGGCGATCCGTGAGATCAACTATATTTCCGGCGCCCATTAGGACGAGGATCGGGGTAGTGAGTGGCGAGTAGGGAGTAGGGAGTAGCAAAGAACCAACAGTGATTTTCAAATTTTTGGGGTCGGCCAAATAAATAACTTTTTTAGCCGGGTATTTTCGTTGAACCGCATGGGCCAGGGTTTGGGAAGTGAAACGGGGGTCGGCTGTGTCGCGGCCGGCCACGGCATACATGGGGATAAAGACCACGGCATCCGCATCGCCGAAAGCGGTGGCAAACTCGCTAAACAATAATCTCAAACGCCGCGCTTGGTGGGGCTGAAAGACGCAAACGATAGGGGAGTGGGGGTACTTTTGCCGGAAAGCCGCCAGAGTGGCGCGGATCTCGGTGGGATGGTGGGCGTAATCGTCATAAACTAGAAGCGAGAATTTAGAAGTGAGAATCGAGGAACTACTGGTATTCAGTTGCTCTTTGCTAAATTCTCTATTCTCTATTCTCAACTCTCCCTTATACTCCATTCTCCGCCAAGTGCCGGCGAATCTACCAATTGCGCGGAGGGCAGTACGTTCCGGAATTTTTAATGCCCGCGCCAGCTCGAACGCTGCCGTCGCATTGGAAACGTTATGTTCGCCGGGAATTTTCAAAACCTTCCGAACTTTCCGCGCGGCCGCACTTTGAAGTCCATACCAAACCACCCTGACTTTCTTACTTTTCGCTTTTCGCTCAATCGCTTTTCGCTTCTGCCAGAGCGGGGGATTGTCGCGATTCAAGACCAAAACTCCTCCAGGCTTAACCCGCGCAAGAAAATTGCAAAAAGTTCGTTGAATATCCGCTAAACTCCGGTAAACATCCAGATGTTCGCGATCAATATTAGTCACCACCGCGTAGGTCGGCGTGTAATTCAGGAATGCCCGGCCGTACTCATCGGCTTCCAGTATCAGCAGATCGCTCTTACCAATTCTAAAATTACTGCCCCCAAACTCTTTCAGCTTGGTGCCCACAAATACGGTCGGATCCAATCTGGCCACAACAGTGATTAGTGCCGCCAAGGCCGTCGTGGTGCTCTTGCCGTGGGCCCCAGAGACGGCCACCGTTCGATACTCCTCGGTCAGCCAACCAACTGCCTGGGGAAAAGAGATGGTTCGCAGGCCCAATCGTTCCGCAGCCCGTCGTTCCGGGTTTTCGGGCTGAATTGCCTGGCTATAGATCACCAAGTCGGCATTTCTGGGTAAGTGGCTGGATCTATGGCCAATTTTAATGTTTACGCCTTCTTTGGATAGTTCCCGGGTAATTTCACTGCTTATTAGATCCGAGCCGGAAACAGCCCAATTTTGAGCCAAAAACCACCTGGCTAAGTAGCTTACGCCTATTCCTCCTATCCCAATTAAGTGGACACGACCCCTGACTTTTGATCCCTGACTTTTGACTCTTCGCTCCGCAAGGGGAATGCGGTTCTGGGACGTGTTTCTCATTATCTTATCTGTCGGGCAATATACCTTTTCCGTCACTTAGTATTCGAGCGAACCTAGATGGGACTGTCAGTGAAGCATCTCGATCTTATTGATCTTTCGCATAAATGACAGTTCGGCAACGGTCCTTAGATAATTCACGACCCTCAACAAAATACGCCCTCTTTCGTCCCATGCTTTCCTTTAAAGTCTGGAGACTAGCCAACCAATGATTCGCGCGATCAAAGTAAAGATCACGACTATTATCTGCAGAATTATTTTAACTATCTGACGCAGACTATATCCGGTTGTCTTTTCCAGCCAACTATTGGCTCGATCCCAAATGTCCTGGACGTCTTTCCAGACGCTTGACTGGGTGGAGGTCGCGGCGGCCGAATTGTTTGATGCCGCGGGAGCTTTCGGATCATCTAACCGGACATTTTCCAGCGATTTAGCGAAGTCCGAAAATGGCCCAGGTAGCTTTTTGCCCAGATCCAGGACGGAAGTTGAAGCCGCGGCCGTGGTTTGGGCTATGGCAACCGTGCCTGCAGTAAGTAATTGCGTCATTGCCAACATCGCGACCACTCCCCTCTTCATGTGCGAACTATAACACAACTCTTAAACAATTTCTAATTCTAATTCCATCCTCCCTCATTCTAGTGTTTTGCAAAACACTAGAATGAGGGGTATTCAGCATTCGATCGTTATTCGAACTTTCAACAGTTAATCACCGTGGTCACATAATACGCCTAGGCGTATTATGTGACCACGGATGCGCTACCTGAATCCCGAATATTTTTCACTACTCTGAAAAATCCCGGGATGACACGAGTAACGGAGCTACGGAGTATCGAACACCGGGAGTGAATGAAATATTACAGATACTGACTGGGGTTTAGATCGCCGCCGTAAGGCATTTGTCCGCAAGTTTTGCTCGCGCCCATGTAAAATGTCGGCTGGGCAAAAACCGTAAAGTGTAGATGCGGGCCGGTGGCATAGCCGGTCTTGCCGGCGTAGCCAATGAGTTGTCCCCGCTCCACGGTCTCGCCCACCTGGGCCACTTGCTTGGAGAGATGCGCGTAGAGCGTGGTCAACCCATTGTCATGATTGATCACGACAAACTTGCCGTAGGCCCCGCGCTTGCAATAGCGATCTTGGTCGCCGGCCGCAACCACCCGTCCGTGCTCGGCGGCAATGATGTCGGTGCCAACGGGTACCCCCACGTCAATACCATTATGCCACTTGCCCCGGTAACCATAACGCGCGAACGCGGTGGCGCCATATTCTTGGGTAACCCTGGCGACGGGCAAACCGATCGGCATCAATAGTAAACCAGATCTCGCGGCAGGCAGTGCACTGCGATTGATCTTGGCCCGTAAGGCCGAATCTAACACCTCGACTTCTTCTGCAATCTTTTCTTGTTCCTGCTGTAATTTGGTCAGCTGCTGGGCGAAAACGCTCTCTCGTTGTTTGGTCACTGACAACAAGGAGTTGCGTTCTTGGCGTTGATCCTCGGCGATCTGCGCGCGATCCTTCGCGCCTTGCTGATGACCCGCCAGCTGGCGCTTCTTGGCGTCGGCTTCCGAGGCCTTGGCCGCATAATCCGCCTGCAGCTGCTCCAGACCCTGAATGTCCGATAAAAACTGACGCCGCAGATTACTTAAGGCCTGCGCGGCCAGTACGCCCTCGGTCAAACTGTTGCTTTTAAGCAGAGTGGCCAGCATGGTATCTCCGCGATCTTCCCGCTGTATGGTATGCAATACTTGGGCTATCGCCGCGTGCTTGGTGGCGATAGACCTTTGGATCCCCTCTTGATCTAACCGCAGAGACAGGATCTCCAATTTTAACTTTTCGATGCCGGCCGTATCCGCCCGAATGCTCAATTGCAAGTTCTTAATATTGGAATCGATAGATTTAACCTCCCGTTGTAAGGTTTGACGTTCCTGCTTGGTATCCAGTAATTGCTGCCGGGCGCTTTCTAACTCTTTCTGGACTCGTTCCAAATCCTGACTGCGGCTACGCAGTTGCGCTTCCAATTCTTCTTTGGAAAAAGCTTCGGTAATCGTGGATTCGGGCTTGGGCTTGGCCACCAGTTGCCGCGTTGCAGGCGCCGCCTGGACCAAACTGCCGGTCAGAAACAAAAATACGCCCGCTAGCACGGATCCGATCTGCCACCCTCGGCGGCATCGTAAGCGCCGACTATGAGACGACATTGTTTCCCAACTTCTCGATCGCTAGTGACAAGCGACGCAGAGTTTCAGTTTGACCCAGAACACCGATGATCGAGATGGGATCCGGAGAGGCGCGCAGACCCGACAAGGCTACTCGGAGCGGCCAAAATACTTGTCCTTTCCCTTCTTGATTGACCAGTTCCGCCAGAGTCGAATTTATCACGGCGGGCTCCAGGGCTGCAGCCGGATCCAAGGCCCGGATCGCTTCTCGAACCGCGCGCAATACGCGAAGCGTCTCTTCTCGCGGCGACTCCTTCCAGGGCAGTAAGCTAGGCGCATAGTCGGCTAGCTGGAAGAAAAAACCGGCGTGCGCGGCAATGTCCGAGAGCGTCCGCAGACGATCACGGCTGACCGCGGCCACCTGCACCAAATATTCCTCGCTTGAGATCGTATAACCGGCCCGCGTCAAAAACGGCCGCAAGGCTTGCGCCAGATCGGCATCGGAGAGCTGTTTAATATATTGCGCGTTCAGCCAGGATAATTTTTCCAGGTTGAAGATCGCACCGGACTTCTGCACGCGGCTTAGATCGAACATGGCAACAATTTCTGCGCGGGAAAGAATTTCTTCGTCGCCCTTGGGGTGCCAGCCCAGGAGCGCTAAGAAGTTGAAAATGGCGTCGGGCAAGTAGCCCTGGTCGATGTAATCTTGAAAATTAGTCTTACCGCTACGCTTGGATAATTTGGAGCGGTCCGTATCCAAAATTAAGGGCAAATGACCGAACCTGGGCAGATCGACACCTAGGGCTTGGTAAACCAGGATCTGCTTGGGCGTGTTAGGAAGGTGATCTTCCCCGCGGATGACATGGGTGATCTTCATCTCGATGTCGTCCACGGCAACTGCAAAATTGTACAAAGGCTCGCCGTTACTCCGAGCTATCGCGAAATCGTCCAGCTCCCCGCTATCTACCGATACCTTGTCTCGGATCAAGTCGTTGAACTCCACCCTGCCGGCGGGTACTCGCAGGCGGATCAATTGCCTAGTCTTGCCCGGAGGAGGCGCCTGGAGATCCCGACAGCGGCCGGGGTAGTGATATGACAGACCTTGAGATTCCATAGCGGCGCGCTCCGCCTCCATTTCCTCCCTGGTGCAATAGCAATAATACGCCCGCCCGGTTTGCAATAAACGATTTAGATATCGATCATAAATTTCTTTCCTCTCCGTCTGACGATATGGCCCATAGTTTCCCCTTTCCGGTCCTTCATCCCAATCCAAGCCCAGCCACTTAAGTCCGCTCATAATATCCAGTTCGGATTCCAGGGTGGACCGCTCTCGATCGGTGTCTTCCAGGCGCAGAATAAACGTACCGCCGTACTGCCGGGCAAAAAGCCAGTTGAATAAAGCTGTTCGGGCGGTACCGATATGCAGCGGCCCGGTGGGACTGGGCGCCATTCGCACCCGAACCGGGCCACTAATTATTTCGCTTTTGGGCGTCACGCCAGTGATTTGACCACAAAAATCCGCCCCGGGAAACCATTGTTCGAGGCCCGACCTCGAACACTCTTCCTGCCCTGTTCGAGGTCGGGCCTCGATACACTATAAACAATCTCCAGTCGGTCGGGAGCGCACGCCCGCCAGGACTCGTTGGGAATATCTGGCTGGCACATTTTTAAGCAACTTCTGACTGGTAGCATCGTTCGCAGTAAACAATCTCCAGTCGGTCGGGAGCATAGGACGTTTCGAATTCGTTGGGACACGGTTGGTCGCCGTGGAAATGAGTGGCGGTGTTTTGGCATACTACGCCTTCGCAAGACGTAACTACGTCTTGCGAAGGCGTAGTATTGAGCTGGCGGCCCTGCCCACCGCAGCCACAGTGGCGATGCCAGAGTTTCATGGGATTCCGCCGCGCGCGCCGTTCGTGGTGACGACAATTGGGGCACAGACGCGGCAGAAATATATTCATCCGCCGGTAAAATTGGAGCTCCGGTGGAATTATCTTGAAAGCGATGGTGCATTGCTCGTGGCACTTGCCATCGTGAGCGCACCCGATAATCTTGTTGGAAATATCATCCGTGGCATCCTTGAGATTCGGAAGTGATTCCGGTCTGATATCTATCTGATAGTTTCTCGTTTCCGGTTCTTTCCAGGCATATCCCGAGGTTATTGCTTCTTCTTTGGTGAGTGGAAAATGTTCTTGGGCCACGCTTTCGTTATACGGGAACGGAGAAAATTCCGGAGGAAAGTACTCGCCGTACTTGTAAACTCTACCACCCGTAGCGGTGTATGGAGTTGTGTTCATGTGTTCGATAACCTGCGGCACAAGTTTCTCATACTCCTCCTTGGAATATTGCTGGTTGAGAACGCAGAATTTTTTATTGCGAAGACCCACACAACCGAAAAGAAAGGAGGAGTCCAAACAAGAAGCGGAATATTGGACGTCCTGCGAATACCAGCAGGAATACGCAAACATGTAGCGGTAGTCTTTCCAACCACTTATGATTTCGTAATCCAGTTCGGAATCGTCATCAAAGGACACATCGCCGGAATCTTTAAGATTGGCAGTGGCGAGAACATGCCGGGAATCAACAATATTCTCGATAAAAAAGCAATTTTTGCAATTTTTAGAGGTCAAGATATTGTCGCCCGTGCAGCGCTCGGAACGTAGAATATGAGCATACTTTCGCGGAAAACCCAGCAAGAGTTCTTGATATTTAGTTTTCTCGGTTTGCCATTTTTGCCTATCATCCAAAATCTCGTGTAACCGTTTTTCGTATTCTGATCTTTGGAGCGGCTGGTTAAGCCAGTGATGGCTTTTATTGCGCAAACCTACGCAACCAAAACAAGAGTTAAGACCGCGGCAGTCATAGCAGAGGAAACAATCCACCAGAGACTGGCAGTAAGCGCAAAAGGCGCATCGGGAGCACTGGGCGCAATCCAAGCATTCATAGCAAAACTCGGACTTAGTTACATCCACGCAATCGAAACAGTTTTTTGCTTCCCGCAGGCGATACCCGTAAGCGCAATCTTCACAAAGCACGGTCGAGACGACGATGTAGCAATTTTTATTCTCGGCGGAATAATTGGTGTAATCAGAATTCACGCTTTTGGGATTTACCAGGGAGCGGTGTGGAACCCTTAGCATTAAATTGTGAAATTGTTCCAGAAACGGACGGCTAAAATTATAATCTTGCCCGTAGGCCAGCGGATCCCACCGGTCGGAATACCAGCAGATGGAACAATATATCGTATATCCTGCTGTTTTCGGGATAGCGGAGATCACATCTTTACCGCACAACCCGCAGGTGTCTCTATAAAAATTTCGCTCATTTCGCCAGATAAGACGGCGCTGCAAGCGGCACCGCGGACACCAGGTCGGCGGAGGCACGTCGATCTTGCGGTAGAAGTCGAAGTCCCCGGGGTCGATGGTGAAGTCCTGATGACAATTTTGGCAAGTTCGGGTTTCGGAGTTCATGCATTCAATATTACGATATTCGACATTAAGCGGTCAATTGAGAAATTAATATC
>JACRFR010000021.1 GCA_016212635.1 Candidatus Liptonbacteria bacterium
GCGACGTGCGACCGGCATAGCCTTTGGCGACGCACGGCCGGCGGAAAGCGTACCCACGCGTACCCACGCCTTGATACTTGACCCTCGACCCTTGATACTTACCTCATGCGCCGCACTGTTACCTTAGCTATTTTGGACGGCTGGGGCATCGGCCAAGAGGACGATTCCAACCCGATCCATGCCGCCCACCCCAAAAACCTGGGCTGGCTGGCAGAACATTTTCCCCTGACCAGCTTGGAAGCGGCGGGCATACATGTCGGACTGCCCTGGGGCGAAACCGGCAACAGCGAGGTCGGACACTTGACCCTGGGTGCCGGCAAGATCATGTACCAGCACTACCCCCGGATCAGTCTGGCGATCCGGGACGGAAGCTTTTTCCAGAATCCGGTTTTGCTCCGGGCGTTTGCCCACGCCCGGGAACACAATTCCGCAGTTCACTTTGTCGGCCTCCTATCCAAAGCCAACACTCATGCTTCTTTAGAGCACCTCCTGGCCTTGGTGCGTATGGCCAGCGAGCAGAAAACCGATCGCTATTGGCTACATCTTTTCGCGGACGGCAAGGACTCCCCGCCGCGGAGCATTTTGGAAATGCTCCCGAAACTACCCCGAGAGAAGATTGCAACTTTGATGGGCCGCTATTACGCTATGGACCGAGAAGGCAACTGGCAGCTGACCCGAACCGCTTACGAAACCCTGACCACTCCCGCCGGGCGACGGGCACAAGACCCGGAGCAGGTTGCGACGCAGGGCATTGCCGAGTTGCACACCGAAGAATTCCTGCCGGCTTATCGTTTCCAGCCGGAGGCCGTGATCGGCGATCGGGATACGGTCATATTTTTTAACTTCCGCGAGGACAGCATCCGGCAAATTGCAGAGGCGTTCATCTTGCCGGATTTCAAGAACTTCCCGGTGCGGCGCTCGCCCGATCAGTTCCTGGCCACTTTTACCCAGTACGAGGAGCGCTTTGCGGCGCCGGTCGCCTTCCCGCCCGACCACGTGGACCAGCCCTTGGGCCGAGTGCTCTCCGATGCCGGCAAAACCCAAGTTCACCTGGCCGAATCTTACAAATACGCGCACGTAACCATGTTTTTTAACGGCTATCGGGAGGAACCATTCTCAAACGAGTACCGGGTCCTTGTCCCGTCGCTCCAAATCCCCCATCCGGACGAACATCCGGAACTCATGGCCAGCGCGGTCACGGACCGGTTGATTCAAAGCATGGAGGGCAGCGGTTTTGATTTTATTCTGGTCAATTTTGCCAATGGCGACACCATCGGCCACACCGGCAACTATAACGCGGCGGTTAAAGCGGTGGGGGTGATCGACGAACAGATCGGCCGGATCCTCCCGGTGGTTGCGAGGAGCGACGGCATCTTGGTTATCACCTCCGATCACGGCAACATTGAGCGCATTTTCAATCCCGAAACCGGCCGACCCGAGACCCAGCACGACCCCAGCCCGGTGCCTTTTTATCTGGTCGGTCGCGAGTTCAAAGGCAGAAAATTCTTTAACGCGCGCGACCTGCCCCGCGAAACCGCGGGTAACCTGGCGGATATCGCGCCCACCATACTTGCCCTCATGGGCCTGACTCAACCGGAAGAAATGACCGGCCGCAACTTGCTGGATAGTTTGCTGTAATCGCCATGGCGCACTAATGCGCAAGTGAGCGAGGTCGGGCCTCGCTCGGCGGGGCAAAATTCCTGCGCACTCCCGCGCCATGGCGCACTAATGCGCAGGCCCATACTTGACCCTTGACTCCCGACCCTTGATACCTGACCCTTGATACCCAATACTTATCCTATGCGGTTGCTGGCCTTATTGGTTATCGGGGTGCTGGTCAATGGCGCGGCGCTTTGGGTCGCCACTCTTTACGTGCCGGGCTTCCACGTGGCGGCAGATCCGGTCCAGCTGGCGATCGCCGCGCTGGTATTAACTCTCCTGAACGCCATTTTGAAACCGATCCTCAAGCTGGTTTTGGGCCCGGTCATTATTCTAACGCTCGGCCTGGGCCTCTTAATCGTGAATGGCATTATTCTTTACGTCCTTGACTTATTTTCCGCGAACGTCAGAATTGAGACGCTTTGGGCACTTTTCCTCGGAACCTTGATCCTGACCGTGGCCAATATTATCCTGCACGCCGCTACTAATAAACATTCCTAAATATGCTACTGCCTATTATCCAACTTGTCGTCGCCGTCGCTTTGGTGATATTCATTCTGCTGCAACAGCGAGCCAGTGGTTTTTCCGGTCTTTTGGGCGGGGGGGGCGGAGAGGGATTTTACCAGGCGCGCCGGGGGCTGGAAAAGATGATCTTCTGGGGCACGATCGTTTTGGCGGTGATCTTCGTGGCGCTGGCAGTGGTTCAACTGATGTCGCTCCGTGGGTAGTTAAGGTTGGATCGGCCGCTTGGATTCGGCTGGCAGCTTATAATGCCATTCCTAATTAACCGCCATTCATAAGTCAGTAAGGATAAGATAGGGGGCGAATTTATCGAGGCCTGCAATTCCTCCGGGCGTAGGTTGATTGAAAGCGGCATAAGAAATCTGATATTCGTACCTAATGCTTAAGAAGATAATCGCCGCAATGAACCCGGCCGAACGGGTCGCGGCCGTGGCAGCCGCGGCAGTGTTGCTCTTGGCCGTGGCAGGACTGGTTGGCCAGTACCTGCTCATTCGGAGCCAAGTGGTGCCGACCCGCGGCGGGACTTTCACCGAGGGTATGGTGGGCCAACCCGCCCTGGTTAATCCCGTGCTGGCCAAGAGCGAGGTGGATCGAGCCCTGGTCCGACTCACGTTCCGCAATTTGAGCGATCTCGCGGAAAAGGTTGAGGCCTTGCCGGATAAGAGTCACCGGGTCTGGCGCATTCGACTCCGCGAGGGCCAGGTTTGGCAGAACGGGCAGAAAGTGATCAGCGACGACGTGGTCTTTACGATCCAGCGCATTCAGGACCCCGCCGGCGGTTCCCCTTTGGCGAGCAGTTGGCAAGGAGTGGCGGTGCAGCGCCTGTCCGAGCTGGAGATCCAATTCAGCCTCGCTCTGCCCTACGCCTTCTTCCCCGATACTCTGCGCGACCTATATCCCATTCCCAAGCACATCTTCGCCGACATCCCCACGGAAAATTGGCGTCTCTCACGCTATCTTTTAGAACCGGTCGGCAATGGACCTTTTCAATTCGATGCTTACGATAAACGCCCGGACGGTTTTATCACCGCCTACTATCTTAAGGCCAGCACTCGACCCAGCGGGCCGGAGCCCCGACTTTCCGCCCTGACGATCCGTTTCTCGTCTAACCTGGAAGAAGTAATCAGGTCTTGGAATACCGGGCGGATCGACGGCTGGGTCAGTCCCGAACCAGATGCTTATCTCGCCAGCAAGCGCCCCTATTTGGTGCATGCTTTTTCCCTGCCCAGCTACTACGCAATTTTCTTAAATCCCAGCCGGAACTCAATTTTCAAGGAAGCCGTGGTGCGACAGGCCTTGGAACGCGCGGCTGATCGCGAAGCGCTCATCCGCGATGCTCTGGGCGGGCAAGGCGGGCCGGTCATCGGCCCGATTCCGCCCGGGGCAAGTTACTATCAGACCGCCGCCGGCTCGACAGATGGCCGGAATGTTTCCGATTTATTGGCTCAAGGCGGCTGGACTGCGGACACGGAAAAAGGCGGACGCTCTAAGATCGTCGGCAAGACCGTGACACCCCTGGAATTCACCCTGATCGTGCCCCGCTTATCTTTTTTGGTCCGATCCGCCGAAGAGCTCGCGGAGCAGTGGCGCGCCGCGGGGTTTAAGGTCAATTTGGATATCCAGCCGCCGGAAGAAGTGACGGAGCGCGCCATTAAGAACCGGGATTACGAGGCGATATTGTTCGGCAACGTACTGGGTCCGAGTTCGGATCTGTTTTCTTTCTGGCACTCCAGTGAGCGCTTTTATCCGGGCATGAACCTGGCCCTTTACAGCGACCGGCAGGTGGATAATTTGATCGAAGCGGTCCGCACCAGTTTTAATACGGAAGAAAGAGCTGCTAAACAGGCGGACCTGCAAAAACTGATCGCGGCCGATCACCCTGTGGTCTTTCTGTACTCTCTGCCCTTGCTTTATGTCACCAGCCGCTCAATTCAGGGCATCGCCACCAGTACCATTTTCACTCCGGCGGATCGTTTCGACCAAGTCACCGATTGGTACCTTAAGACTAAAAGAGTTTTAAAGTAACCGGGGCTATTTAGTTATTCGTTTTTCAAAGGTTGGGATCGTTCACAATATTTTCAATGAAGGAAAAGAGTTTGGGGCCAGGAGAAACCAATAATGATATCGAGCTTTGGAGGTTCAACTTAATCAGAAGAGGTATACGGACTACGTCGGGGATAGTAGTGGTTGGAGCCGCTCCCAGGCTAACGCGACAAAGTCGCCCCCCAATCTGCGTAATATTAGGCCAAGAGGGAGCTACAGTAAGTTGGGGAAGACGGAACGAAACATGTAACTCTGAATTGGCGCTGTTCCGAAACGTCAAAAAGTTATTCCCTGAGCCCGTCGAAGGGTAGCTTTTTGGCGGGTACATGGCATGGCCCTCGACAAGCTCGGGCAATAAAATCGGTGGTTTCCGAACAGCACCCTCTGAATTTGACATTCCGTCCGAGACCTGCTAACATACTCTTTCTTTAAGAATTACCATCGCCAGCCGGCGAGGAGACGCTCGGGAAATATCCGATCGTTCGCATTTCGGAATAGAACTTGGTTATGATTTGAAAATAGCACCAACCAGCCTGGGCAGGTGGTGAAACTGGCAACCACGTACGGTTCAGGGCCGTATGCCGAAAGGCTTGCGGGTTCAAGTCCCGCCCTGCCCACCAACGATGGAAATTACCCGGCAAGTTTCATCGATTATAGGACTTGCACATTTAAATGATTCTACTAACTTTTTTGTCATTCCCGCGCCCTTCGGAGAAGGGTCCTCCTCTGGCGGACAGGCGGGAATCTAGAATTCCTATTATTACAGGCCTGGATTCCGGCTCGTAGGCCGGAATGACAGATGGTGCATAAGTCCTAAATCAGTTAAACGATCCGAATCCTATCCCAATATTATTAACCCTCCGTTCTGGTTGTCGCCAACGGAGCCTGCCAAGCCAAGCTTGGCCCACTTTATTTAAAAACATGGAAGCTTCTAAAGCCGACTTACCCGCGCACGGTTCCGCCGCGTCGATACGCGGCCCTGCCGCGTCGATACGCGGCCCTGCCGCGTCCACCAATACCCGCCCCCGCCGGGAGCGCCGGCCGCGCCCGGCACCTAACGGCCCGGCGCCGCGCCGCGGCCGGACACCGGCTCGCAGTAATCTAGCTGCTCGTACCATCCCCGCGGATATGCCCGCGGCCGGACCGCTCCGGTTCGTGCCTTTGGGGGGGCTGGAAGAAATCGGGTGCAATATGATGTTCTTTGAGTACGGCAACGAAATTGTCGCCATCGACGCCGGCTTGGGATTCCCGGGAGAGGAGACGCCGGGTATCGATTACGTCATTCCCAACACCAGCTACCTGGAGAGCAAGCGCGCCAACGTTCGGGCTTTGATCATCACTCACGGCCACTACGACCACATCGGCGCGATTCCCCATATTATCGAGAAGATCGGCAACCCCCCGATCTACGCCACTGCGCTGACCAAGGCCATTATTGAAAAGCGCCAGGCCGATTTCCGGAACAGCCCCCGGCTCAAGATCATCACGGTCAAGAACGGCGACAAGATAAAGCTGTCCAACCACTTCTCGGCGGAATTTTTCGATATCGCCCACACCATTCCGGACTCGACCGCCGTGCTCCTGCGTACGCCGGTCGGCAACGTAGTCAACTTGGGAGACTCCAAGATCGAGCGCGATTCGCAAGGACACCCCTTGGGACTCGGGGAGTACGAGCGGATCGGCCGGGAAAATATCCTGCTCTTCACCGCCGAGAGCACTAACGCGGACAAGCCGGGACACTCCGAAAGCGAGTACGAGGTGGAAAAAAACCTGAAAGAACTGTTCGCCCAGGCCCAGGGACGAATTATCGTCGCCATGTTCGCCTCGGTTCTGACCCGGATCGGCGAGGCTATCAAGATCGCCGAGAAGCTCGGCCGGCGCGTGGCCTTGTCCGGCTATTCCATGAAAGCCAACGTGGAGATCGCCAAGCAATTGGGCTACATCAAGGCGCACGAGGGCACGCTTATCCCATTGGAGGAGATCCATAAATACCCGGACAGCAAGCTGTTGATTCTTTCCACCGGCGCCCAAGGTGAATCCAACGCTTCACTGATGAAGATCCTGAACGGCGAACACCGCTTTGTACAGATCAAGGCGGGCGACACGGTTATCCTGTCCGCTTCGGTCATACCCGGCAACGAGCGCAGCGTCCAGACGGTTAAGGACAATCTGGCGCGGCAGGGCGCGATCATTTTCTCCTCGGACATCGTGGACATTCACGCCTCCGGCCACGCGCCCAAGGAAGACCAAAAGCTCGGTATGCAATTATTGAAGCCGAAGTTCCTGGCGCCCATCCACGGCTACTATTACAAGCGCTTCGTCAACGCCCAGAACGGGATCGAGGCCGGCATCTCCAAGGAAAATATCTTTCTTTTGGACAATGGCGAGGTGGCCGAGCTGACCGCCAGCAGTTTCAGAATTACCGGCGAGACCGTGCCGGCTTCCTATGTAATGGTGGACGGCCTGGGAGTGGGCGACGTGGAAGAGGTGGTTTTGCGTGATCGCCGGAACCTGGCTGCGGAAGGCATGGTGGTGATCATCACGGTCATTGATCGCCGGACCGGCCGGATAGCCAAGAATCCGGACATTATTTCCCGCGGCTTTATTTACCTGCGCGCTCATCAAGACCTTTTAGAGGAGATCCGCAAGCGCCTGCGCAACCTCATGAGCCAGTTGCCGGCTAATCAGGAGGTAGACTCGGATTACTTAAAAACGCTCATCCGCGACCAGATCGGGCAGTATTTGTTCACCCGTACCCGCCGCCGCCCGATGATCTTGCCAGTGGTCATTGAGGTGTAGTATAAAGAGAGTAGGGAGTAGGGAGTAGAGAGTAGGGAGTAGGGAGTAGGGAGTAGGGAGTAGGGAGTAGTGGAAAAACCAATCCCTCTCCTTATCTTAGGAGAGGCGGGGCGAGGTGCCTCGGCGGATTCGCCTGCTATAATAAAGATGCAGTAACCAACATGGAAATTATTCCTCTCAATCCCGGGGAACGGTTAGGGAAAAACATTTTCGAATCACTACAGAGTCGCGAGTCCGCTTCACTTTCTAACGCAGTCTGGGAACTCCTGGCCGAGTTTTATCCTGACCCAAATGCAGCAAGGGGTCATCTGAACCCCGCTGTGTTCAGAAATTTTAGTGTCGAGGATAGGTGGTTTGGCGATTTCAAGAATTGGTTTAGCGTTTACAACAGTTTCGAGCAAGGCAAGCCAAGAGGAGAGGGCCTAACGTTTCTTACGGGGACCGACTATGACCGCTTATTTTTGTAGTCCGTGCGCAAAGGAAACAGCTGGTCGTTGCGAATAGAATATCCCGGTGCTAGTGCATCGGAAAATCCGCAAAAAACTCGTTTTCGAGATAGGTTCGGGGAAGCGATAGTACTTGCCCAACGAGAGGCCCAATAAATGCGCCCAAGGTCGGGCCTCGGGGATTTTTGAGGCCCGACCTTAAAAAATTGCGGGGAATGGGGGCCATGCGTCACAGTATTTTCTAATCGACAAATGAGCCCGAAATAGCCTGGGCGTAGATGGTCGGTAATTGAGGCTTGAAATGGATGGTTTTGAATAATTCGGCCTTGGCTTTTTGCATGGCAACAGCACACTCGTTATCGCTTTGCCCCAA
>JACRFR010000023.1 GCA_016212635.1 Candidatus Liptonbacteria bacterium
TGAAAAATATCCGGGATCCATTCAGTATTCCCACCTGGATTCTCCGCCGGAGGCGGACAGGCGGCTCCAAGCTCGCCCCGCACTTGATGCGGGGGCCGGAATGACACCACTTGGGTAGTTTTCAGTTCATACCTCGTCAGCGTGCTGCGAGGTGGTTGATTGGAAATGGCGTGATTCAAGCCTCTTCGCGGTTACCGGCCACTGCCCCCGTTGCCCCACGCCATCCATTGGAAGTCGCGAGCCGTATTTGGTATTATATTATCCGATCGACCAGTATAATACCAGAAACAATTTAAAGAACGGCCAGGGGCTGATCAGGGAATATGAAAGGGGATTGGACCATACAAATTCTGGAAGGGTTTAAACAGGCCGCGCTGGACCTGCCTACGGCGCTACAGGCGTTTTTGGAATCGGGCTACGGGGCCAGCGCCGGGAAGATGATTCGCCGGTTCGACGAACTGCAAAACCAGAAGTTGATCGAACGCCAAGAAGACGAGTTGTTTTCTCGCGAGCGGCGCCGGTTCTATAATCTCGTATCCTGGCTGAAAAAGGACGGATTGGTAGAGGCCAAGCGGCGACCGGCAGGGATCTTTTATCGAACTACCAGCAAGGGACTGAAGAAGCTTGAACATTTGTATCACAGGAAAAGTTCCGTTTTGCCCGCGCCTAGATATTCCGGCGTTCCAAGCAACCGTTTGACCATCGTCAGTTACGATATACCCGAGCGTCACCGCCGCAAGCGACGCTGGGTAAGTGCGTGTCTGCTAGGTTTGGGCTTTCAAGCCGTGCACCGGAGCGTCTATCTGGGGAAGGTGGTCCTGCCGCGGGAGTTTATCCAGAGCATCGGTCGATTGAAACTAGCGGGATATTTGGAAATATTCGAGATCACTAAGTCCGGTACCTTGCGCCGACTGACCGAGCCCTCGACCGGGAGTAACTCTTAGGCGATTATGTCTTATCGGAGCGGCGCACAGCGCCGGAATTCTGTTACCAAGATCGGAATGCTAACCCCCGGTACCTTAACCCTCTTGTATTATACCAATCGATCGACCGGTATAATACAAGCAAGGGGTGGATGGGGGGTGGATTTGGATGTCGGGTTTTCCCTGCGTCAGAATTTGCGAACCGATTCCCAAACTCTGGTCAGGGGAGCGCGCGGCGGTTGAGGGCGCGCGCTCCGAAGCGTTTTTCCTTTGACCGTCAGTGGGGGGACGGTCAATCCCGATTAGTCATCGGGACCCGCCCAGGTTTTCGGGCGTACGGGATTGTTCAGCGTCGGCTCCCGCTGGGCCGGATGTTAGGCGTCTGGGGGCGCGAGTTTTGCGAGCTTGCCCCAGACGAAGAAGCTTGCAGTTGGGTGGATCAACTGCCCGGCCGAGTTCCTCTTGAACCCGGCCTCGAGCATGGTTTTCACCCATGCCCGTGCTTCTTCCTCGGACGTCTCATACGACTGGACGTCCGCGTTGTACGGCCACCAGGCCGTACAATCCGCCGGCTTACTGCACCGGCGGATCTCCCCCCTGAAACCGGGCGGGGGCGCCAATCGCTCCCCCCCGGTGTCCGGCACCAGGGAGGCGCTCCCCCATCGATCTTCCCCGTTTGGCTCATTCCGAGCCAAAAATTCTATTTTCATGTCTTCTCCTTTCGATTTCCCCCTTGGGGGATGTTCTAACCGCACCTTTGCGTTCGAAAGGAGTTTCCGCAGTAACAATCTTGCGGAAAGCGGGCTGTTGATTTTTCTCCCATCTCCCCTCCTCGGGCAGGAGGGGAAACCAACAATCCGCTTCCCGCAAGTTTCCCACTTCGAATTATCAAAGAGCGACCGGGCCTCATAATACCAGAAGCGGCTTGATAATTAAGCCGATTTTAGCTATAATACTGTAGCATAAAGATTGTAATATGTCAATATGAAACGGCCTGTCGGAAACGTCAAAAAGTTATTCCCTGAGCCCGTCGAAGGGTAGCTTTTTGGCGGGTACATGGCATGGCCCTCGACAAGCTCGGGCAATAAAATCGGTGGTTTCCGAACAGCGCCATATGAAAAACGTCAGGAAAATTACAAACTACTTATCTAAAATCCCGGCAATCCAGGCGGTCTATCTTTTCGGCTCCGTGGCGGAGGGGCGAGAACGGCAGGACAGCGATGTGGATATAGCGGTGCTTTTGTCGTATAAGTTGACCGCGAGTCAGCGTTTTCATTTACGGACCAGATTGTCTGCTGATCTTGCCGGGCAAATGAAGCGTCGAGTGGATGTAGTAGTATTAAACGACGTCCAATCGGTGTTTTTTAAGTATGTGATCATCAAAGAGGGTCGGTTGATCTATCAAAGGTCCGAACTGTCGCGGGCGGAGTTTGAGTGTCGGACGCTTGGCGACTACTTTGACTTTCAACCGTTCCTTAATCTGTATAATCAACATTATGTCACGCGAAACGCGCGCTAAAATCATCGCCAAGCTGGATAAGCTGGATGAGTATCTGGAGTATTTGGCTAAAATCAGGCGGGTGGACGAGAAGACCTTTTTGGCAGATTACCGCATATTCGGCGCGGCCGAGCGCTACCTGCAGTTAGCCATTGAAGTTCTCCTGGATGTCGGCAAACTCTTAGTGGTTTTGGAAAACCTGCGTCGGCCGGATACTAATCAGGATATTTTCACCATCCTCGCCGAACGGAAAGTAATTTCTCGAGCGCTTCTGGATCGCCTGCAGAGGCTGGTCGGTTTCCGGAATATTTTAGTGCACGACTATGAAAAAATAGACCGGCAGATCGTGTTTCGGAACTTGCGCCGCAATCTCAAGGACTTTCAAGATTTTCGCCGCGCGATTATCCGGTATCTCCGCGGGTCCAGCGGTCCATACAAAAAGTCATAGAGCTAGCGATTACCCCACCTACCTCCCCTTAGAAAAGGGGAGGAACAAAAAACCGATCTTATGACCTCTCAAGAAATCCGACAAAAGTATCTGGATTTCTTTGCCGCCCGGGGGCATGCGATTATTCCCTCCGCTTCGCTCCTGCCGGAGAACGACCCCACTACGCTTTTCACCGGTTCCGGCATGCAGCCGCTCGTGCCTTGCCTTTTGGGCGAGGCGCATCCTTTGGGCCGGCGGTTAGTTAACTCCCAGAAAAGTTTCCGGGCGGAGGACATGGACGAGGTGGGTGATAATCGTCATACCACGTTCTTCGAGATGCTGGGCAACTGGTCACTCGGGGATTATTTCAAAAAAGAACAACTGGCTTGGTTTTTTGAATTTTTAACCGACGGGGTGGGGCTTGACCCACAACGATTATATATCTCGGTTTTTGCGGGAGACGAGAAGAATAGCGTGCCTCGCGATACGGAATCGGTGGAAATCTGGAAAAAGGCTTTTGCTGCCAAAGGTATTGAAGCTCGAGACGCAGAGCTTTTAACCGAAGCGCGAGGCGGCGAGTTGGGCATGCAAGACGGGCGGATTTTTTATTACGACGCCAAGAAAAACTGGTGGAGCCGTTCCGGTACGCCGGATCAGATGCCCGCGGGCGAACCGGGCGGACCGGACTCGGAGGTATTTTTCGATTTTCAAACTCCGCACGATCCGAAATTCGGCAAAGAGTGCCACCCCAACTGCGACTGCGGACGGTTCATGGAAATCGGGAACTCGGTTTTCATGGAATACCGGAGAGTAATCGCCAATAATGCCAATAGCGGAGGTAATAATGCGAATAAAAATAGGGGCGAATGGTTCGAGAAGCTGCCGCAGAGGAATGTGGACTTCGGCGGGGGATTGGAGCGGATTGCGGCAGCCTCCATCAACTGTCCGGATATTTTTAAAATAGACACGCTTGGCGCAATTCTTGAGGAGATGAAACGACGATTCAGCTGGGATTATGATTTAGCAAGTGACGGAGAGAGAAAAATCATGAGAATAGTAGCCGACCATCTCCGCGCTGCTGTTTTTATGGCAGGCGACGGAGTGTTCCCGTCAAATAAGCACCGAGGATATATGCTTAGGAAAATCTTGCGCAGAGCCATATTTAAAGCACATAAATTGGCCTCTGGTTTTTCTAATCTATACCCCCTTGCTAACACGGTAATCTCCTCTTATAAATCGGCCTACCCGGAGTTGGCGGAAAGAAGTAAAGATATCCATTCGGTTCTAGAAGAGGAGGAAATGAAATTCATGAAAACTATTGTGGGTGGAACAAGGGAATTCGAACATCTGGTAAAAAATGGAAAAATTACCGGTGTAGATGCGTTTAATCTTTACCAGAGTCATGGATTCCCTTGGGAGCTGACCGAGGAGTTGTCTTTGCAGCGTGGTCTAGATGTGAATCCCGCGGAGTTCCAGGCGGAATTTGAAAAGCACCAAGAGTTGTCTCGCACCGCTTCCGCCGGAACATTCAGGGGCGGTTTGGCGGACCAGAGCGAGCCGGTGGTGCGGTTGCATACAACCACCCATCTCTTGAACGCGGCATTGCGGAAGGTGCTGGGCGATCACGTTTGGCAAAAGGGCAGCAATATCACCCCCGAACGGACCCGGTTTGACTTCACTCACGCGGCGAAACTAACCGAAGAACAGAAACAAGAGGTGGAAAAAATAGTGAACGAGGCGATCGCGCGGGACTATGAGGTGAAAAAGGAAGTTCTGCCGCTCGAGGAGGCGCGGAAGTTGGGAGCAATCGGCGTTTTCGGCGAGAAGTATTCGGATACGGTGAGCGCTTACACTGTTTGGGATCCTGAAACCGGCGAAGTATTCAGCCGGGAGTTCTGCGGCGGCCCGCACGTGGCGCACACTGGGGAAATCAAGGGTAAGTTCCATGTCGTAAAGGAAGAAGCCGTAGCCGCCGGAGTGCGCAGGATAAAGGGGGTGGTAGAATGAGGGGAGAAGGGGGAGCAATTAAGTTTCTTTCCCCTCCTTGTCTAAGGAGGGGGAGGGGAGGTGCTCCCGAATTTTTTGGAGCACGGCTGGCAAGCTCGAATAAATGTCGTTATTAGTAAATCTTAAAAATCGCACGCCAAAAGATTCTATGTATTTTTGACGCCTCCGATCTTGTTGCGGGGTATCGCCTATGAAATGTGAATCCCCGTCAATTTCAATCGCCAATTTACGAGCGGGGCAACAAAAATCGACAACAAAAGAGTCAAAACATATTGTCTGCGGAACCTAGATCCTGATTGTTTTTATCTCAACTTCGACCAGAGTATGATCTCGGCCGCTGGCATGTTCTGGCGCAAAGCCCTGCGCGCGATTCTCGTGGTTCTTCGATTGAATATTCGAGTCATGAAATGATTTTACCCCACCTAACCTCCCCTTAGAAAGGGGAGGAGTACATGTGCTATACTTACCTCATGCAAACCATAACCAGTCGGGACTGGAAGGCGATTCTGATTATTGGCGCCGGGGTCGGCTTACTTGTCCAACCGCTGGTCGCGAACCTTTGGCCGGTGATCAGTCTGCCCTTTCGAGTTGTAATCTCTCTCGGTTTTATGGTTTTGTCGGTCAGCATACCTTTACAAGTCGTAATTTTTCTAGGCTTTGCAGTTTTAGCTCCGGTGGCTCTCTGGATCGCGGCGATGCTTACTCGTTGGCTACCGGGAATTTTTCAATTTGCCAAGTTCGCCGCAGTTGGCACTCTTAATTCTTTCGTGGATTTAGGCGTGCTCAACTTGCAGATTTGGTTTTTCGGCGGCACTGCCGGCTTGGCTTACGGAGTTTATAAGTCCGTTTCGTTCGTAGTGGCTAACGCCAATAGTTTTGTCTGGAATAAGCACTGGACGTTCAACGAGAAGAAACCGACCACCGGCCGCGAAGCCCTGTTGTTCTACCTGGTGGCGGCTGCAGGCTGGGCGGTGAATGTCGCCGTGGCTTCGGTGGTGGTGAACTATGTGGCCGCGCCGACGAGCATCGCCCCCAAGCTTTGGGCTAATATCGGAGCGATCCTGGGTATGGTTTTCTCTCTGGCGATCAATTTCTTGGGATATAAGTACTTGGTCTTTAAGGAAAAATAAGCCGGGAAACTGCAATCCATGCGTGTCTTGCAAACAGTTCTAATCATTATCGGTGTGGTCGTGCTCCTAGCTGCCGTCGGCTATTTGGCCAGCTCGCAATCACTTTCATCTGCTTGGCGCTAGGACCTGAAACAACATGCCCCGAGAGAACAATAAAAGCCATTACTTCTACTTCGCGATCCTTTTGGGCGCGCTGGCCATGGTCGGCGCGATCCTTTTGCCCTTTTTGACCGTTTTGGTTTTCGCCGTCACTTTCGCAGTGGTATTCTATCCTTTGCACCGGCGCTTGTTGCGCACCCTGCCTGCTTGGCCAGGAGTGGCCGCGTTCCTGTCCTCTCTTTTGGTGATCGTCGTAGTCCTGATCCCGCTCACCGCCCTGGGTATTTCCGCTTGGAGCGAGGCCGGCAACTTATACGCGAAACTGACGCAACAACCGAGCGGCACTATGGCTCTGGGCGGTGTTGCGGGTCGGGTTCAGGAACTTTTGCCCCCGTCGGCGCGAGCTTGGCTGGCCAACTCGCCGGTTGACGCGGATCGGTACATAGCCCAAGTTTTAGATTGGTTGGTTCAGAAAGGCGGCCAATTTTTCTCCGGTGCGACGCAATTCGTGTTCGGTTTCGTGCTGATGCTGATCGCGCTGTATTACTGTTTTAAAGACGGCGCGCGCTTGGCCCGCGGCGTGGTCGAACTTTGTCCGCTGGCACCGGATCATACCCGCCGCATTTTGGAACGGCTGCGGCAAACCGTAGTGTCAGTGGTCTTAGGATCCTTAGTGGTAGCTCTGGTTCAGGGTATTTTGGCAGGCATCGGTTTTACCTTATTCGGCTTGCCCCAGGCGGCGATTTGGGGCTTGGTCACGGTCGCCGCCGCCCTTTTGCCGGTTCTAGGCACGCCGATCGTGACTGTGCCGGCATCCTTATACCTAATTTGGACCGGCAACCTGGTGAATGGAGTAGGGCTCTTGGCCTGGAGCTTGCTGATTGTCGCGCTGATCGACAACGTACTCCGTCCGTTCATTATCCGGCGCGGAGTAGACCTTCACCCCCTGTTTATTTTGCTGGGCGTCTTGGGCGGGATCACCTTCTTCGGCCCGGCGGGATTTCTTTTGGGCCCGATCGCAGTGGCTTTCTTGTTTGTTCTCTTAGACCTATATCCCGAGCTGGCTCACCCCGCTAGAGAATGCCCCGCGGCCCACCCTACCCGAAGTTCCATTTCTAACGGGGTAAACCGCAAGTCCGGCAGGGATGAGGAGTGAGTGACGGCGGAACATCGGCGCTTCATGGATCCCAACCAAAAACCTTGGCACGTACAGATCCCGGCTGACCTGGAGCGATTGTTCCGAATTGAGCTCCGAGTCGGCTTGAGTTCCGCGGAGGCTAGTCGCCGGCTGGTTGAATCCGGGCCGAACCAGCTGCCTTTGGCGCCGCCGACCAGCGGTTTAGTTTTATTCCTGCGTCAGTTCCAAAGCCCGCTGATCTATATCCTCCTGGCTGCGGCAGTGGTAGTTTTTGCCCTGCGAGAAGTAACGGACGCCTCTATTATTTTCGTCGTTCTGGTGATCAATGCCATTATCGGCGCGATTCAAGAAGGCCGGGCCCAGAATACCTTACTCGCTCTGCGACGCTACGTAGAGACCAGCGCCACTGTTCTTCGGGATGGTCAGGAAGATATCGTTCCCGCCGCCACGGTGGTTCCTGGCGATGTGATAATTTTACGGGAGGGCGAGAAAGTGCCCGCCGATGCGCGCTTGGTGGAAACCGAAGCGCTGCGCGTAGACGAGGCCTCGCTGACCGGGGAGTCGCGCCCGGTTCACAAGGACGCCGCGCCGTTGCCGGACGGCGAGCGGCCGCCTGCGGAACAGTGGAATCTGGTTTTCCAAGGCACTAGTGTTACCGGCGGAACGGCCCGGGCGATTGTGGTCGCGACCGGCGCCCATTCGGTCATGGGACAGATCAGTGCGACTATCGCGCAAACCGACACCGAGATACCGCTCCAGGGTCGCTTGCGCCGTTTGTCTCAAGTGATCATGTACGCCGTGCTCGGCATATGTCTCCTGCTTTTCGCGCTAGGCGTGGCCAAGGGCTTGCCGATTCGGACCATGTTCGCCACCGTGGTTTCTTTGGCAGTATCTATTATCCCCGAGGGTCTGCCGGTGGCGCTAACCCTGACGCTTGCGACCGGCGTTTGGCGAATGGCCAAACGGAATGCCCTGGTCAAGAAACTTCAAGCGGTGGAGGCCTTAGGCCAAGCGCAGATAATCGCGGTGGATAAAACCGGCACCCTGACGCGCAATGAATTGGTAGTACAAAAAGTGTGGGTTAATAGCACCACCTATCAAGTGACCGGTACCGGCTATCAGGTTCAAGGCGAGTTCCGGCGGGAGGGACAACTGATCGATCCGGTGAGCCACCCGGATCTGGTGCTGGCCGGAAAAATTGCCACCTTGTGCGCTAATGCTCGGGTCTTCTTTGATACTGAACGCCAAGTTTGGCATGTGGCGGGCGATCCAACCGAGGCCGCTCTCCTGGTCTTGGGCGAGAAAGTTGGTTTTCGGAAAGATGATCTGGAACGGGAACTGCCCCTGGTCGCCGAACTGCCGTTCAATTATAAGACCAAGTACCACGTGACTCTCCACGGGAGCGGTACGGCTTACTTGTTAACTTTAGTGGGGGCGCCGGAGTCGGTAATGCTCCGAGTAGGACGGATCTATGAAGGTGGCGTGCTCCGGCCGATCACTGATCTGGACCGCGCGCGGTTCGAAGCGACTTTCCGCGAAATGTCCGCGACCGGGCTTCGAGTGGTGGCCTTTGGCTTCCGAGAACTGCCGGACAGCGACCTCCGCGCCGGGCACGAGCAGCTGTTAGACACCAAACATGTTACTCTGGTCGGTTTCTTCGGCATGTCCGATTCGCTCCGTCCGGAAGTTCCGGAGGCGGTCCGCGCCGTGAACGCGGCGGGCGTGCGGGTGGCGATGATCACCGGCGACTATCCGCTGACCGCCCAGGCGATCGCCCGCGAGGCCGGCATCTATCGAGAAGGTGACAGCATTCTGACCGATGCGGACTTCGGGAGCTTGTCGCAAGCCGAACTGGACCGGCGACTGGGGCAAACCAGCGTTTTCGCGCGGATCACGCCGGAGCATAAGATGCAGATCATCCAGGGTTTCCAGCGCCGAGGGGAAGTGGTCGCGATGACCGGCGACGGAGTCAACGACGCACCCTCCTTGGTCGCGGCCGACCTGGGCGTGGCCATGGGCAAGATCGGCACGGAAGTGGCCAAAGAGGCGGCGGACATCGTACTTCTGGACGACAACTTCGGCACTATCACCGCGGCCATTGAAGAAGGTCGGAGCATTTATCAAACCATTCGCAAGGTGATCCTGTATCTTTTCTCCACCAGTCTGGCGGAAGCGGCCACGATCATCGTCGCCCTGCTTCTGGGTTGGCCCCTGCCGCTCTTGGCGTCCCAGATCATCTGGTTGAATCTGGTGACCGACGGGTTTTTGACGGTGGCTCTGGGCATGGAGCCGACTGATCCGGAAGTGATCCGCCGGCCGTTCCAGAAGCCCAGCCGGTTCATCTTGGATCAGCCAATGCTGCCGCGCATGCTCATTATGGCGGCAGTCATGACCATCGGCGCTTTGTATCTCTTCGGCGAGTTGGCCGCAGTCGATCTGAACAAGGCTATGGCGATCACTTTGACCGTTTTGGCGGTGGTCCAGTGGCTGAACGCTTGGAATTGCCGCTCCGAACATCGGTCCATCTTTCAGCAGAATCCATTCAGCAACCCCCACCTGGTGGGCGCGACCGTAATCGTGATCAGTCTGCAGTTCCTGGCGATGTATACTGAACCGCTCCGGAGCATTCTCCACCTGTCACCGCTCGCGCCGCTGGAGTGGCTAGCCGTGTTGTTAGTCGCCGCCCCGGTAGTGGTGGCGGATGAGATCTGGCGTTTAAGTAATCATTACTTTGACCAAAAAGGGCGTAGATACACTTAATAAAAGGGAGGAACGGAGGGGTCAAATCTGACCAATGGCATATTCGAATAAAATCACGTAAACTTTAACCCATGGACCAACCTCAACCAACCCCACCCCAAATTCAAGTCCGTGCCGCCGATGCGGATATCAAAGGCGTTTATTCCAACGTGATGCAGGTCGGTTCCACCCGCGAGGAGTTCGTGTTCGACTTCTTCAATATGGTCGGCGGCAGTGGGGCGCTGGTTTCCCGAGTAGTGGTCAGTCCCGCGCACGCCAAGCGCATCCTGGAAGCGCTCAAGGAAGGGATCGCCAAGCACGAGCGGGAATACGGGGCGATCACTGCCGGTCCGGGCCCCAGCGGCGAATTAGGTTTCAAGACCTAGTAATAATTACCACTATGCCTACCCGTATCGTTATTTTGGGTGCGGGGGATATCGGCCGCGCCTTGGCCGTTGTTTTGGAACAAGCCGGCCATGGCGTGCTGCTTTGGGACAAAGACCCGCAGAAAGTTCCCAACCAGAAACCGCTCTCTGGTCTGGTGCCCCAGGCCGAGGTCATTTTTATATGTGTGCCGTCCTGGGCTCTGCGCGAAGTGTTGATCGAGATCTCGCCCTTCCTGCCATATGCTACCACCGTAGTCTCCTTGACCAAGGGAATTGAAGTCAAGTCGCAGAAATTGGCGGACGAAGTTATGTGCGAATTGCTTTCCCGCAACCGGCCATTTGCCGTCTTGGGCGGTCCGCTTCTGGCCGAGGAAATCGTGCAGGGTTTGCAAAGCGTGGGCGTAGTCGCCTCCAATAATCGCGCCGTCTACGATCGGTTGGCGGCGGTCAGCCAGGGCACCCAGCTGATGCTGGAATACTCCAGCCACGTCCATCAAATTGCGCTAGCCGGCGTGCTCAAGAACATTTACAGTCTCATGATCGGTGTCGCCGACGGCTTGGCCTATGGCAGTAACACCAAGGGCTGGTTAGTGGCGCAAGCCACCCACGAGATGACCGAGATATTTGCATTTTTCCGCTATCCGCCAGCAGTTATCTTGAGTACCGCCGGTTTGGGCGACTTGATCGCCACCGCTTTCAGTCCTTACTCCCGAAACCGTAAAGCGGGTAATGAGCTGGCTCGAACCGGCACTATTTTTACCACCAGCGAGGGCATTGTTTCTTTACCGCCGATGCTCAATTTGCTCGGAGAAGGCGCCCGCCGCCTGCCCCTGCTTCAAACCCTGCGGCGCATCGTGATCGAAAAGCAGCCGGCCAATCAGGCACTCACGGAGTGTCTGTCCGCGACCGTCCAAGCGCGGGAGCTGGAGTGATTCGTGATTTTGACATTTCAGTTGTCCACAGAGTAGAATACGCACCTGTCTGATATAATAAATATATGCCTAAAACAGCGAAGGAAATAGTGGAAGCTGCTTATAAATACATGGTCGATGTCATGCAGATTCAGGCTGGCAAGATATCAAATGTCAGAGTTGAAGAACTTGAACCAGTAGAAGCAGAGGGGAGAAAGATTTGGAGTGTGGTGTTAAGCTACGATGCCGTGGGCGATTTTGTGTTTGACAAAACCAGACAGTACAAACAATTCAAGGTAGATGGCGAAGGTGTTGTTCTTGAAATGAAAATCAAGAAAGTCTAGATGCTTTCTGGTGAACAATCTGGCTAATTTAGCTGAAATACAAGACTACCGTCTCTATAATCCAGGGGCACAATTGTTGTTAGACACTAATGTGCTACTCATCTTTCTTGTCGGCATATATGATGAGGATTATTTAAAAGAGTGCCCCTTAATGACAGATAATAATAAGAATTATGGAAAGGAACATTTCGACTTAGTACAAGAAATACTGAAATGTTTTATTTATAAGATAGTAATCACGCCGCAGGTACTCGCGGAGATTTACATGCTTTCTAGTAAAAAAATAAAACCACCCTCAAGATTTAATGAGTATTTTGTAGGGCTAATTAATCAATTAAAGAAATGCCGAGAAGAACACATTCCGCTTAAAATTCTCCTCGAGGGGAACGGTAGCGTTGTGCGATTTGGCTTCACTGATATTTCACTAGTCGAAGCTGCAAAAAAATTGAAGTCGGCGATTTTAACAGACGATTTTCCTCTCTATGAAGCATTTCGTGAGGTGGTGCCGGTAATATATTTTAGCCAGGTTTGCGTCGCTGGAATTTTTGACCGTCGGTAGCGTTTGAGATATACTATCCCGGTCCCGCCGCGCGAGCGGCGCTTCTCAACATGTCTCGCTGGCTCATCGCCGCCTTCATACTTTTTGCGCTCCTGCTCGCAGGCGGAGGATTTTATTTTAAATCCAGCGCCGGCGGTGTTTCTTTTTTGCCTTTGGTTGTGGCCGCCTCGGCTCTTTTAGATAGCGCCAATCCCTGCGCCTTCTCGGTCTTGCTTTTAACCATCGCTTTTTTGTTCAGCCTCGGCCGTTCCCGGCGGGCCATCCTGGGTGTGGGCGTAACTTACATTACCGGTATATTCTTGGCCTATATTGCGATCGGTCTGGGCTTGCTGGGCTTACTCCAAGTCACGTTGGGCGCAAACCTACCACCCTGGTTCTTGGTCTTGTTCGGCGGGCCGCACCTGGCCTCCAAGATCGGGGCGGTTATCTTGATTATATTCGGCCTCTTGGATCTCGTGGGCGAGGCCTTCCCAAGCTTTCCCATAAAACTCAAAATTCCCCAATCCGCCCATCAAACCATCGCCCGGCTCATGCAGCGCGCTTCTTATCCCGCGGTGTTCCTGCTGGGAGCCGCGGTCGGTTTGTATGAGTTTCCCTGCACCGGCGGGCCGTATCTGTTCGTGCTGGGACTTCTGCACGATCACGCAACATACTTGCGAGGGTTGCTGTACCTGGTGTTCTATAACCTGATCTTTGTTTTGCCGCTGGTCGTGGTTTTGGTTCTGGCCAGCCAGCCGGCGGTGCTCCAGAAGTTCCAGGCCTGGAAAAAGTCCAACATTAAGGGCCTGCGCTTCTGGACCGGCCTGGGCATGGTCCTGTTGGGGGTGCTGCTGTTCGTGCTACAATAGGAGTAATCGCAAATAATGCGAATTACCGAGGTAATAATGCGAATATACTAATAGATGGAGAACCAATTTTCGGAGGAACAATTTAAAAAGCTGCTAAATAAGGTGGCGGAGCTGAAGAAAGACAACAAGCTGGACCTCTCGACCGAGGAGGATCTGTCGCTGGCGATTATGAACTTGGTCTCGCTGGAGGAGCATTACTTTTTTACCGCGGAGAAAACCGGCAAGCCGGAGTATTTCGACCTGCTCTCGGAGGTGCGCGAAATACGCAAGACGCTTCTGGCGCGGATGATTCCGGCCAAAGAGGGGGAGGCTTGGTGCATTTCCAAACACCTTCTGGCCGCCACCATGCGCCTGATTGAAGTCGGCACCAAGCTTTATGGCAGCGGCCAGAAAGAGGAGGGGCGGGCAACTTTCGACCAGGCCTATCGAATTTACGCCTTATTCTGGGGCATCCGGCTGAAACTGATCGATCTGGCGGGGGTTAAGAAAATAGACGATGGGCAACTGAACATTCACGACACTGCTGGGACCGATCAACCCCATAAACCCTGGTCCTATCAAGACATTGTCGAAAAACTGGTGGACTGTTGTGACGAATAGAGTAATCGCAAATAACGCGAATTGCAGAGGTAATAACGCGAATAACGCATGAGACATAAACAGATCATTGTTGGAGTAGTACTGTTGCTTTTAGTGATCGGCGCCAGCTGGTATTTTTTTGTGCCGCGAGCCGAGCCGGGAGCCGCGGCGCTGGCGGAGTGCCTGCGGGACAAGGGCGTGACCATGTACGGTTCCGCGACCTGCATTCACTGTCTCAAGCAGAAAAAACTCTTTGGCTCCGCTTTTAGTTTAGTGCCCTATGTGGAGTGTCCCGACAATCCCCAGATGTGTCTGGCCAAAGGGATCCAGGGGTTCCCGACCTGGGTAATGCCGGATGGCCGCAAGCTGGAAGGGGAGCAATCTTTCGCCGCGCTCTCGAGCGCGAGCGGCTGTACGCTGCCACAATGACTAATGACTAATTAACTGTCAATAGTCAATCGTCAATCGTCGCTTTTTATGAAGATCCAAAACTGGAAAGAACTCGCAACCTCCGATCTGCGGCGGACGGCTTTAAATTTGGCGGAGACCGCGCTCGCGGCAATCGATACTCGCCCCGCGGTGCGGCGCGCGGTGGCGTGGGAAGATTCAAATTTGCGGATCGGCGAAGAGCGCCTGGCCCGCGCGGCGCTCCGCCGGATCTTTTTAGTAACGGTCGGCAAGTGTGCGGGCGATGCGGCCGCGGCACTGGAGGAAATTCTGGGCGATCAGCTTGCGGCGGGAATCGCTCTGGACATAAAACCGAACTCGAGTTTACGGAAAGTCAACATCCTGGTTGGTACTCACCCCCTACCTTCCGCCGAGAATGTGGCCGCGGCCCATAAAATACTAGACCTACTGCGCGCGGCGGGGCTGCAAGCCGATGATCTGGTATTAGTAGTTGTTTCCGGCGGCGGTTCCACCTTGCTCTGCACCGATCGCCCCGCGGAGGAACGCGGGCTATTCCAAAACCTAACTCGCAGCGGCGCGACCATCCAGGAGATGAACACGGTTCGCAAACACCTCTCAATGCTGCGGGGCGGGTTTCTGGCCCAGGCGGCTTACCCGGCCCAGGTCCGCGGGCTGATATTTTCGGACGTACCGGGGAACGACATCCAATTTATCGCTTCCGGCCCGACGGTAGCGGACGCGACCACCATCGCCGACGCGGAACAGGTGCTGGCGCGGTATGGCCTGCCTCCCGCAACCGGCTGGATGGAAACGCCCAAAGACCCGAAGTATTTTCAAAACGTGCGAAACTTGACGGTCGTATCCAACGCAGTGGCACTCCAGGCAATGGCCGCCGCGGCGCAGTCTGCCGGTTACGCCGCAAGCGTGGTAACTGAAACCTTATCCGGCGAAGCGGCCGCTATCGGCCGCCAAGTACTCGCGGATTTGAAGGGCCGGCCGGGGCGAACAGTACTGCTCTATGGCGGCGAGACCACGGTCACAGTGCGCGGGGCGGGTCGGGGCGGCCGTAACCTGGAGGTGGCCCTGGCTGCGTTACCCGAGATCGGTGCGAACGAACTTATTCTGACTTTGGCCACGGACGGGCACGACAATGGTCCCTGGTCGGGCGCGATCTGTGATATAATCACCCAGGCGTCCGCGAACCAGATCCATCTCCAGCCCGACGCTTTCTTGGCCGGGAATGACTCTTATGGATTTTTCGAATTAGTCGGCAACTATCTGGTAACCGGACCGACCGGGGCCAACGTGTCGGATATAATCATCGCGCTCAAGGAGTAGAATATGGATAGCAAATTATTCTAATTAACCTAATTATTCTAAGTGCTCTAAACAATGACCGATGATCCAAGTTCCAATTTGGGTCAGTTAGAACAATTAGAATAATTTCCACTATTGGGGATTGTTTAGAATAATTAGAGTAATTAGAACAATTAGGTCAATTATAAATTAAGGTAGTTAATACTTACATATGATTTCCAAGAAACTAGTAATTCCTCTAGACAAAGTCACCCTACGTGACGTGCCAAGCGTCGGCGGCAAAAATGCGTCCCTGGGCGAACTGCTGCACGATCTGGCCCCCCAAGGAGTCCGTATTCCCGGCGGTTTTGCGGTTACGGCGGAGGCCTATCGCTTCTTCTTACAAGAAACTGGCCTGGATAGGACCATCCGCCGCACTCTCAAGGGCCTGAACGTCCACGATCTGGCCGACCTGGCCCGGCGCGGCCTCTCGGTGCGCGAGGCGATCCGCGGCACGGAATTGCCGAAACCACTGGCCCAAGCGATCCGCAGATCCTACGCACAGATGGAACGGCACTATGGCCGTAAAGTGGACGTGGCGGTGCGCTCCAGCGCGACGGCGGAAGACCTGCCCGGGGCGAGCTTCGCCGGCGAGCATGAAACCTTCTTAAACATGCGCGGCGCCGAGGAGGTGCTGGCCGCGGTCCGCGCGGCGATGGCATCTCTCTTTACCAATCGAGCGATCTCCTATCGCGTGGACAAGGGCTTTGACCATTTTAAAGTGGCTCTCTCGGTCGGCGTCCAAAAAATGGTTCGGTCGGATCTGGGTTGCTCCGGCGTGATGTTCACCCTGGATACCGAGTCCGGTTTTAAAGACGTGGTTCTGATCAATGGCGCCTGGGGCTTGGGTGAGTTGATCGTACAGGGGGAGGTTACGCCCGACGAATTTCTGGTTTTTAAACCGACCCTGGCGGACGGTCGGCACGCGCTGATCTCTAAACGCCTGGGCGTCAAGAATCGCAAGTTTGTGTACAACTCCAATCGCGGCTTGCACAGCATCAAGCTAGCCAAGACCTCGCCGCGGGAGCTGGGCACATTCGTGCTAACCGAGAATGAAGTGCTGACCCTGGCCCGCTGGGGCGCGGCGATTGAAAAGCACTACAGCGCTCGTGCTAAGCGCTGGACGCCCATGGATATCGAGTGGGCCAAAGACGGCCGCACCGGGGAACTCTTCATCGTCCAGGCGCGGCCGGAAACGATCCATGCCGGGCGGGACTACGCCAAAGTCCGGCAGTATACGCGCACCCAAGACGCTCCGGTCCTGGTCCGAGGAGCGGCGGTCGGAAGCGCCATCGCGTCCGGGACCGCGCGGGTAATTTTAGACGCCAAACATATCCGCGAGTTCAAACCCGGCGAGGCGCTGGTTACGACCATGACCGATCCGGACTGGGAGCCGATCATGAAGATCGCGGCCGCCATCGTAACCAACAAAGGGGGACGGACCAGTCACGCCGCGATCGTCTCGCGCGAGTTGGGCATCCCTTGCGTAGTGGGTACCGAGCGCGCCACCCGCAAAATTAGAACCGGTCAGAAGATAACCGTGGACGCATCGGGTAATGAGGGTCTGGTCCTCCAAGGCACGGTGCCGTTTCACATCACCGAGCATGACGTGAAGAAAATGCCCCAGACGCGCACCGAGATCATGGTCAACGTGGCGATTCCGGATAGCGCCTTCGCCGCTTCTTTCCTGCCGGTTCGGGGGGTAGGGTTGGCCCGGGAGGAGTTCATTATTGCTTCCCAGATCGGCGTTCACCCGTTGGCCGCGCTCCATTTTAAAAAATTACCGCCTGTTCTGCGCCGCAAGATCCATAAACAAATGGCTGGCTGGACCGACCCGGTAGAGTATTATGTGGACAAGCTGGCCTACGGCATCGCCAAGATCGGCGCCGCCTTTTATCCCCGGCCGGTCATCGTACGCTTCTCGGATTTCAAAACTAACGAGTACCGCACCTTGCCGGGCGGAGAGCTGTACGAACCCAAGGAAGAGAATCCTATGATCGGCTGGCGGGGCGCGTCCCGTTATTACCATCCCGATTTCGCGCCGGCTTTCGCCTTGGAGTGCCGGGCGCTCCGAAAAGCCCGCACGGACATGGGGCTGACCAATATTATTCCGATGATACCTTTCTGCCGTACGTCGGAGGAGGGTCGAAAAGTAGTGGCGCTGATGAAAAAACACGGCCTGGATCGAGCCACGGACAAAACTTTAAAGGTTTATGTGATGTGCGAAATACCCGCGAACGTAATTCTGGCAGACCAGTTCTTAAATATATTCGATGGCATGTCCATTGGCTCCAATGACCTGACCCAGCTTACGGTGGGCATTGATCGCGATGGTAGCGCCTTGGTGCGGGGTATCGCCAACGAGAACGACCCTTCGGTCCGGCAATTAATCACAGAGGCGATCCAGCGCTGTCGGGCGCGGCATAAGTACATCGGGATCTGCGGCCAGGGGCCGTCGGATATGCCGGACTTCGCGCAATTTCTAGTTAAACAGGGGATAGAGAGCATGTCGCTCAATCCGGACTCGGTCGTGCCCACTTTGCTCGCAGTGGCCAGACTGGAAAAGAAAATAGCGAAGAGCGAAAAGCGAAGAGCGAAAAGCGAAAAGAGAGAGAAATAATATCATCTCATTCGTATATTCGTATCAATTCGTCCACCTTCGTTAAAACTTCGGCGGATAAATATTTCGTAGCTAAATTATGAAGATTGCTTTTTTCGAACTGGAGGGCTGGGAAAAAGAACAGATCCTGGGGAGCTTCCCGCTGGGCAGTGCGGAGCTGCTCGCGGCCAAGCTGGACGAGCACACCCTGCCGGATCGCACCGACTTTGAAGTTATTTCGGTCTTTGTCGGTTCCCGAGTGAACGCGGCGGTGCTGGACCACCTTCCTAATCTCAAGCTGATTACCACTCGCTCCACCGGCTACGACCACATTGATTTGCCTGCTTGCCGGGCCCGGAATGTGGCCGTGGCGTACGTGCCCGGCTACGGAGATAATACGGTGGCGGAGTTCGCGTTTGGACTGCTCTTGGCCGTGATGCGCAAGATCTACCAGGGTATCGATCGGGTCAAGGAACACGGCTCTTTCGATCTCGCGGGACTGCGCGGTTGCGACTTGAAGGGTAAGACTTTAGGCGTGATCGGTACCGGCCGCATCGGCAAGGAAGTTGTTCGGATCGGTTTGGGTTTCGGCATGCAGGTCGCCGCCTTCGACCTTTTCCCGGATGTAGCCTTTGCCGCGCAAGCGGGCATCCGTTACATGTCTTTGGATGAACTGCTGGCCAGCTCCGACGCGATCACTGTCCACTGCCCCCTGACCGATCAAACTCGGCACCTTTTGAACAGCCAGCGCCTAGAACACGTCAAGCGCGGGGCGTTTCTGATCAACACCGCGCGGGGCGGCATTATCGAGACGGAGGCGCTGGTTCAAGCTCTGCAAAACGGCACTATCGCCGGTGCGGGCCTGGACGTGATCGAGGAGGAAGGAGAAACTAAGGACGAGTTGAACTTTCTGACCCAGGCCCATCCGCGCGCCGAAGAACTGCGCACCCTGGTGGAGAATCACATCTTAATGCGCATGCCGAACGTCTTGGTCACGCCCCACATGGCGTTTAATTCCCAGGAAGCGCTGGGCCGAATTTTGAAGACCACGATTGACAGTGTCCAAAGTTTTTTGGAAGGCAAACCGGCCAATCTGGTGCCGGAGGGTTAGGGTTTTGAAGTATAAAAAGTCAGTTAATATCAGGTCCGTGCCTGGGGATTGGTGTTGTCCGGGCTTGGGTATATACTGTCTGTCCGGCGGGGTTCCGGCCGGAGCCGAAAATCCCGTCAACAGTCAGTAGTCAAAGGTCAATAGTTATTAAAATAATTACTAAAATTCATGCCCAACATTACAATTTATTCCACGCCCTCGTGTGTCTACTGTAAAATGGCCAAGGCTTTCTTCCAGAAAAACCAGGTTACCTATACCGAAAAAGATGTGGCCGTCGACACTGTCGCCCGGGACGACATGGTTCAGAAGTCGGGGCAGCTTGGGGTGCCGGTAATCGACATTGACGGTACCATCGTGGTCGGCTTCGATCAGCCCCGCCTCCGCGAACTGTTAAAGTTAAAATAGTATTGACCATCGACCATTGACGCTTGACCATTGACGCTTGACTCTTGACTCCTGACTTCTGACCCCTGACACTCGATCCATGACCCGGATACTTATCCTGGGCGGCGGCTTCGGCGGCACTTATCTGCTGCGCTCGCTTCGCCGTAAAATCGCACCCTCGCAGATTACTTTAGTAACTCGGGACGACTACTTTACGTTCACCCCTTTGCTCCACGAGGTTGCGACCGGCGGCTTGGCCCCCGCCACCATCACCGAACCGCTCCGCGATCTGAACGAAGATAACCGAGTGGGCCTGGCCCGAGCGGAAATTCGACGGATACGTCTCCAGGATCGCGTGGTCGAAACCGATCAAGGAGAAATCTCCTACGATTGCTTGGCGGTCGCGCTGGGTTCGGAATCGGAGGATCATGGCACGCCCGGAGTTGCCGAGCACGCTCTGATCTTGAAGTCCTTGTCCGATGCAGTCCGGATCAAGAACCATGTTTTAAATCAGGTTCAAGCGGCGGCTCGCGCCACGAATCCGGTCGAGCAACAAAGGCTCGCGCGGGTGGTGGTGGTCGGCGGCGGCGCGACCGGAATAGAGTTGGCTGCGGAGCTCGCGGATCTCTACCGGCACACTTTGCGCGGCCTCTATCCCGAGCTTTTTCGAGATACTAGATTCGGTCCCGAGTTGGTTCTGCTGGCCAAGGCCGATGAACTTTTGTCTTATCTACCCCCATACTTCCGTACGCGCAGTCATACCGCGCTCACGCGGATGGGAGTCGTTGTACGCTTGGGCGTCACGGTTACGGCAGTCGGTACGCAGGGGGTCCGGCTCATGGGTGGCGAGGAAATAGCTAGCGGCACGGTCTTATGGGCGGCGGGAGTGAGGCCTAGCCGGGTAGAGTTTCAGCCGGCGGTGCCGCGGTCCGCTCGCGGGCGAGTAATCGTTTCCCCGAATCTAAATTTAGCGGAGTTTCCGGAAGTATTCGTTCTGGGCGACATGGGGACCCCGGCTGGTCTCCCCGTGCCGGAGTTGGCCCAGGCGGCGACCAAAGAGGCGGAAGTGGTTGCGGGGAATATTCTCCGTCACCTGGCCCGGCGGCCGCTCCGGCCATTTCGCTATCGTTCTTCGGGCAGTCTGCTGTCCTTGGGTCGCTGGCAGGCGATCGCGCAGATCGGCCCGGTACATTTAAGGGGACCGTTTGCCTGGTGGTTGTGGCGGACGATCTATTTGAGTAAACTATTGACCGGGCGCAAGCGCTTGGCGGTCGCGCTGGAATGGACGGTCAATCTTTTCCGTCCTCGCGATACCCGCATAGTGAACGACAATCATTAATCATTAATCATTAATCATCCGTCATCCATCATTAATCATTAATCATTACTAATCCCATGCCTCCCGAAATTATCCCGGATCAATTTGGTCCCGAGTACGTTATTCAAGTATCCGATTCCTCGGTGGGTATGAAAGGCTTTTTGGTGATCGACAACACCGCGCGCGGCCCGGGCAAGGGCGGTCTGCGCATGACGCCGAACGTCACTGCCGAGGAGGTCTTCCGCTTGGCGCGGGCCATGACCTGGAAAAATGCGCTGGCGGATATTCCTTTTGGCGGCGCCAAGTCCGGCATTGTATGGGAAGCGAGGAGCGAAGAGGGAAGAGCGAAGAGTGAAGAACGAAAAAGGAGCTACGTCCAAAGTTTTGCCCGGGCGCTCAAACCACTACTGATTAAAAAATATATCGCCGGTCCGGATGTGAGTTCCGGCGAAAGAGAAATGCAGTGGTTCGTGGAGGCGGTGGGGAATTGGCGGGCCGCGACCGGCAAGCCGGCCAACTACTGCATGAGCGTTTTTGGCAAGGAGGGGGAGCGCTGCGGCATTCCCCACGAGTTCGGCTCGACCGGTTTCGGCGTGGTCAAGTCCGCCGCGGTGGCGGCCGAGATCGCGGGGATTAATTTGAAAGGCGCGAGGGTGGCCATCCACGGTTTCGGCAATGTGGGCACTTTCGCCTACCAGTACTTGACCGAGATGGGCGCCACGGTGGTGGCGCTGGCTGACCGGCTGGGAGCGGTTTACTCGTCGCGCGGTTTTGAGAAGCGGGCGATAGCCGATGCCATCCAAAACAAGAAAGAACTAACAAAAGTTTTTCCCAAGAATAAAATACCGTCGGAGGATTTCTGGTCCTTGCCGGTGGATATTCTGATCCCGGCTTCGGTGACTGATGTTATTCATGAAAAAAATTATCGCGGCATCCAGGCGCGCCTGATCGTAGAAGGCGGCAATATTCCCATGCGGGAAGAGATCGAAGAAAAGCTTTTCGCCAAAGGCGTTGTGATCGTGCCGGACTTTGTGGCCAATGCCGGCGGGGTGATCTCCTCCTATGCGGAGTACCGCGGCTATAACCCCAAGCGCATGTTCGAGCTGGTGGAGCGGAAAATCACCAAGACTACCCGCCGGGTCCTGGAATTAAGCGCCAAGCGGAAAATAAGCCCCCGGCGAGTAGCGCTAGAATTGGCCCAAAAACTGGTTCGGGAACGAATGGCTAAGCGGCGCAGCTAGCGTTTTAATTTACACCGGAAGAATCGTATCCAAACCCCGCATCTCATCCTTGCCAACTTATGGGTAGCGGCTGCTTAGGGCGGGGATAGCAAAATATAAAATCTGCTAGTTTGACAACGATCGTTGTCAAACTAGCAGATAAGATAACCACACTCCAACCACACTCCAAAATTGACTTAACTGTCAAGTTGTTTTAGTTTTTAGCGAGCGTCTAGAAAATTTAAAATGACGCAAAAAGGAGGCCCAAAATGGGCGCAGCGATTGAGTCGCAGTATGCTCTCGCGTACGCCCGCAAGCTCGGGGCGTCCTACGCGGATCTGCGCGTTACCCGCCGCCGAGCGGAGCGCGCAGAGCTAACCGATGGAGTTTCACCCGGGCTGTCCGGTAGCAATACGGCCGGCCTGGGCATCAGAGTCCTTGTGAGTGGCGCCCGGGGTTTTTCGAGCATTCAGCTCGACGGGACTCCGGGCCGCGCCAGCTTACGTGAACTGGTTCGGGAAGCGGTGGAGTTGGCGAAAGTCAGCGCCAAATTTCGCGCTTCGCGAATCCGGCTCGCGCCGCTTCGCGGATTTAGTCCTGGGAAGGTTGACTGTCGCAGTAGCGCGACTACGCCTTATCACGGACTAGCCCCCAGAGAGAGAATGCGTGTCCTGCGCGAGTGGGACAACGCCCTCCACGGCCGCATGGTGGCCCAGCGAACCGTCGCGATTGAAACCGACCAGTGCGACTACTACTTCGCGCAGGTCGAGCGCGGCGAGTTCCGCGAGATCCACCAGAACCGGCGAGGGTGCGAGCTGGATATTTCCGTAACCGCGATCGGTCACGGGGAAGTCCAGACCCGCTCGCGGCTTTTCGCTGGAACTGTCGGCTACTCTTTCCCGCTGACCGAAGCCGTGGAGAAAGAGTGCCGCCGGCTGCGCGTGGAAGCGACCCGCCTACTCCGCGCACCGGAGTGCCGCGAGAACAGGTGCGATCTGATCATCCTGCCGGATCAGTTTGCACTTCACGCGCACGAACTGGTCCATGGTATGGAAGGCGACCGGATTGGCGACTGGAAAGACAACCGGATTGGTGAATGGACCGAGGGTCTGGACTATGAGGCTACCTACATGGGTGGCGCCATCATGTCTGATCCGAGGTTTCTTGCCGGTCAGGGTGAGTTCCGTCTGGCGAACAAGTGTGTCACGCTTCTCGCGGACGCGACTTTGCCTGGTGGATACGGGACGTTCAACTTTGACGACGATGGCGTGCCCGCCGCCAACTTTCCGCTTCTCGAGCAGGGAGTGTTCCAAAACTTCTTGCACTCGCGGGAAACGGCGGGCATGCTCGCCCGGGCGACCAAGAATCACGAACTCCGCCGGAGCCCCGGTATTGGCTGCTCGCGCGCGTCCGACTACAGTCGGATGCCGCTTGTTCGGATGACCAACACCGTGTTGGTTCCGGGCGAGGCAACACTCAAAGCGCTGGTTGCCGGCGTCGATCGCGGGCTGATAATCGCTACGCCTTACTCGTGGTCAATGTATCCCTTTCGTCGGGGATTTATATTTGGCTGCGAGATCGGATGGCTGATCAAGGGCGGGAAGATCGTGGGCATGGTCCGAAACCCGGCCTACCGCGGCGGCACCGTCAAGTTCTGGAGCTCCATCCGGGCGGTTGGCTGCGAGTCCGAGATTCACAACCAACCCAACTGTGGGAAGGGCCAGCCGGGACAGGCCATCGGCACCGGGCACCAGACGCCGCCGGTCCTCGTGGAGGGCGTCCAGGTGTTCAGTCGCCGGAAGTTTCGGGGAGGGAAGAAAGGAGGCAAAAAATGCTCTTAGGGCATGAGTATGTTTCCGAATTTCTCCTGCGGGCGATCCGGCTCGCCGCGCGCCACGGCTTCGAGGCCGAGGCGTACTACTACGGAGAAGTGCTTCGGGGTATGCGGTCCGCCCGCCAAGGCATCCATCAGACGCCAACCGCACGGGAGGGAGAGCTTGTTCTTCGATTGCGAAAAACAACACGCGGTAAAACGCGCGCAGTTGAAGTCGTGGTTTCCTCACCGGCGGACATCGGCACGGCCGTGCGACAGGGCAAGGAGCTCATCGCCTCCGCCCGGCCCAACCCGTTACTCTACCAGCTCGAGCCGCAACCCGCGGACTTACCGGAAGAGCGCCTACGCCTTCAGGTTGTCCCTAAGCAGTTTTGGGATGATCTGCCGACAAAGAGCGCCGCCTTCCGGACAATCCGTAAGGATGCTGTGGAAACTCCGGGTTGGTACGGAGCCGGGTACTTTCTAACGGCGGCGCACGAGATCGGAGCTGCGAATAGCTCTGGGCTTCTGCGCTACGCCGCCGGGTGCTACTCCGGGTTCACGGTAGTGGCGACCGGCGGCAAGCGTCAGCGCCAGCTCACTACCTACGCCGAGGACTTCGCGAAACTGCCGCAAGAAATCGACTACCGTCGGGTAGTTGCGGAAGCTTTCGTGAGAGCTCGCCTAACCGACGGGTTGCCCTTCCTCGAGCCCCTGAATGGACGGTCGCGGATTCAGATGGACGCGGTTCTTTCACCGAACTGCGTTAACGACTGGATCAAAGACCTTACCCCCACTTTCTGCGGCTACGCCGTGCATAACGGCGAGTCGTATGTAAGTGACCGGGTTCGGGGCAAGTCGCGGATCGCCAGCTCCTGCGTGACCCTGCGGGACGACTGGCAGGATCCGCGCGGTCTCGCGGTACCGTTCGACTTGGAGGGTCGGACCCGGCAACAAGTTATCCTGATCGACCACGGGGTCTACGCCGGCCACTGTCACGACGGAATGTCGGCGATTGTGGCAGGCGAGGCGCCCACCGGTCACTCCGGGTTTGAGCTCGGGACCGGTACTCCCGACCTCCTGGTTCTCGGCGGTGAGGACCACTCCATGGAAGACCTCGTCGTTTCCTGTGATCGGCCAGCGCTCATTCTAACCTGGCCCCACTATTCCTCTGATATGTATGAGAAAGAGGGAATGTGGACCGTCACCGGCCACCACGGCGTCTTCCTCGCCAAGGGCGGTCGCATCGTTGCGGTTTGCCCCCCGACCAGAATCCGGCTCCGGACCTTCGACGCGCTCCGGCGCGTTGAGATGCTATCCGCGAGCCAGCCGGTTTTCGACGTCGAGCGGTATCCGCTCACCCTGCCGTCGAGTGCGGTGGTGCCGGGGATCAAACTCCGAAACGTCGAGTTTCTCAACTTCTAACCCAGGCCCTCCGATTCATTTCGGAGGGCCTGCACTTTTTTAATACCAACAGGACTTACGCGTTTGACTATCTTATTCCTCCTTCCTTCCGCCGGAGGCCGATCCTCCTCTGGAGGAAGAAAAGGGAGAATTAACGCCCAAATGCGTAAGTCCTAACCAAGCCAAACAACTACCCGCCGAGGGTTGGGGTCACAGAGACTGATCGGTCCATAATCTCCCCTTCGACGGCCGTCGAAGGGGAGATTATGGATATAGAGTGCTTCCCGGATATTTAGCACTTTAAACGGGGACCAGATTGGGCGCGGCTAGCTTACCTTTCCTTGGGGAGGATGTTATACTAATCACTATCATGCCCAACACTCTTGGTTACGACCAGCCGCTTTTTATCCTGGCTTTTGACCAGCGGGCTTCGATTTTAGAGAAGCTTCTTCAATTGTCTCCGGGTCAGACGCCATCGCCGGAAGTGGCGGATCAAATGGAGCGCTTTAAAACTGCTATTTATGAGGGTTTTCGCTATGCTCTGGCACACGGCGTACCGCAAGCAGAAGCGGCAATTCTAGTGGATGAGCAGTACGGCCACGCGATTCTGCACGACGCTGTCTTCCACGGCTTCACCGTGGCGCTGACCACCGAGAAGACTGGTCAACACGAATTCGATTTTGAGTATGGCGATGAGTTCACCTCCCACCTCCTGAAATACCGCCCGACTTTCGCCAAGGTGCTGGTGCGGCATAACCCCGAAGCGGGGGATGCGTTAAACGTCCACGAGCATGCCAAGCTGGTCCGGCTGCGGGAGTTTTGCGACCGGGAGAACTTCAAGCTCTTGGTCGAGTTGATCTTGCCTCCGACCGATGCGCAGCTGGCCTGGGTGGGCAACGACCTGGCCCGCTACGATCGCGAAATTCGACCCGCCCTGGAAATTAAGCTGGTCAAACAGTTTCAAAACGCAGGGATCGAGGCGGACGTTTGGAAAATAGAAGGCTTGACCAGCGCGGAGCAGTATCGGGCGTTGGTCGGCCAGGTGCAAAGCGGGGGACGAGATAAGGTCGGCGTGGCGGTGCTCGGCCGCGCGGCGAGCGATGAGCAAGTGGAAGAGTGGCTCCGGGTCGGCGCGGGCGTGGACGGGGTGATCGGTTTCGCCGTGGGCCGGACAATTTTCTGGGAGCCGATCGCGCGTTACCACCAAGGGAGCCAGACCTGGGAACAAACCGTGGAGCAGATTGGCGAACACTATCTGCATTTTTATCGAGTTTTTAGTAACATCAAGTCGAAAAAGTCATAGGTCATAAGTCAATAGTCATTAGTCATCAGTCAATCAATACTCATGCCCAAATCACAAGTTCCGCCGGTCGCCAAGAAATCAGTTAAAAGCGAAACAAAACCCCGGATAAATTATCTCTTCCCGGCTCATCAGCACGATGTCTCCCCCTGGCGGATTTTTAAGATCATGGCCGAGTTCGTCAACGGATTTGAATTCCTGCGGCAATTCACCCGTGCGGTATCGTTCTTCGGCTCCGCGCGAGTCGGTCTGGAACCGCGGATGTACACGGAGGCGACCAAGCTGGCGCGCATGTTCGCGGACGCGGGTTTCGCGGTGGTGACTGGCGGGGGCCCGGGCATCATGCAGGCGGCGAATAAGGGCGCATTTGAGGCCGGCGGACGCTCCATTGGCTTGAATATTAAACTGCCTTTTGAACAACGGACCAATAAGTACGTCACCGACGCGGAAAGCTTCGAGTACTTCTTCTCTCGTAAGGTTATGCTGTCTTTCGCCGCGCACGCCTACATTTTCTTCCCCGGTGGCTACGGAACTCTGAACGAAATGTTCGAAATGGTAGAGTTGGTGCAAACCAAGAAGATCGAACCCCTGCCGATAGTGCTGGTCGGTCGGGATTTTTGGACTCCGCTTCTGGATTGGTTGAAGACGGTTGTTTTGGACAAAACTCGCGGCATAGAGCCGGAAGACCTGGCGATCATTCATGTGGCCGACAATGCGGAAGAGGCCTTTCGTACCGTGGTCCGGCTAATCCAGCCGCTTAAGCGGTAAGCATGGATCTTGTGCCGGATCCGGAAACATCGATCATGCGCAAATCCATCCTAGAATTTCCGCGGCAGTTCGAGTTTGAGCCGGTCATCGCGAACGCGGATAAGTTCCGGCGATCGCCGCACGTCATCGTCTGCGGCATGGGTGGGTCGCACCTGGCTGGCGACTTTTTGAATCCGATCGAGCCAGAAATAAATCTGCGTGTTTGGAGTGACTACGGTTTACCGCCAGTCCCAGAGGATGAATTGCAGGACTCCTTGATCATTGTGAGTTCCTACTCCGGCAATACTGAAGAGACGCTGGATGCTTATCGCGCGGCCCGGGAGCGAGGTCTGTCACTGGCCGCGGTGGCGGTCGGTGGTAAGCTTCTGGAGTTGGCCAAGAAGGATGGCGTGCCATATGTCCAACTGCCGGACACCGGTATCCAGCCGCGAATGGCCTTGGGCTTCAGCTTGCGTGCCATGCTCGCCTTAATCGGGGACCAAGACGGCCTGCAAGGGACGCGGGGGCTGGCCCAGGACCTGCCCGCCGAGGTTTTGGAGTCGGAGGGGCGCGACTTGGCCAAGTGGCTCAAGAACTACGTACCGGTTGTTTACGCTTCCGACTCTAACCGGTCGCTGGCTTACTACTGGAAGATAACCTTAAACGAGACCGGTAAGATCCCGGCTTTCTATAATGTTCTGCCGGAGCTGAATCACAACGAGATGAACGGCTTTGATGTTAAGTCCGGTTCTCGCCCACTGGCCCAGAACTTCGCTTTTATTTTCCTTTCAGATACCGACGACCACCCGTTGGTTCAAAAACGCATGGCGATATTGAAATCTATGTACCAAGACCGCAAGCTGCCGGTCCGAACCATCCCACTTGTAGGTCAAACCAAGTATCATAAGCTGTTTACCAGTGTCCTTCTGGCAATTTGGACCGCGTTCTGCGTCGCCGAGCAATATGGCCTGGAACCGGAGCAGGTCCCGATGGTGGAGGAATTTAAAAGGCTAGTGACTACTGACCGATGACCATTGACTATTGACTGTTGACTAGGGGGCGGGGAGTAAGGGAAAAGCCCGACTTCCTCCGAAGGACCTCCCCCGAGGTTCACCCTCCCCAATATTCATTCTTCGGTTCCCGGAGGTTGAACCTCCTAATATCGTTCTGGTTTCTCCCCGAGGTCCGTCCTCCTTTGGAGGTCGAACCTCCCGACATTAAATCTACCCGGACATATTCCTAAAATTAAAGGCGCCCCTAAAAAGTTATTCCCTGAGCCCGTCGAAGGGTAGCTTTTTGGCGGGTACAGGCATGGCCCTCGACAAGCTCGGGCAATAAAATCGGTGGTTTCCGAACAGCGCCCCGCGGCTTGGGGTATTGATTCCACAATTCGCCGCCCGCCTCTTTCCGTTGTAGAATATATTTGGCGTTAGTTCTGCGAACTGCGCACTACGAACTCTCTTCATTCGCATTATTACCTCCCCGATTAGCGTTATTAGCGATTACTCTATGCAGAAGCTCTCCCGCTCCAAGATCGACCTGTTCCACGAGTGCCAGCGCTGTTTTTGGCTGGAGGTCAAGCACGGCGTGAAACGCCCCCCGGGATTCCCATACACCATCAATAGCGCGATCGACTGGCTTCTGAAGCAGGAGTTCGACGAGTATCGGGCGCTTGGCCGGGCGCACCCCATTATGGAGGCGGCCGGGATCGGAGCGGTGCCTTATGAACATCCGAAGATCAATGAGTGGCGGCACAACTTTACCGGTATCCGATTTGAGCACAAGCCGACTGACTTCTTGGTCTTTGGCGCGGTGGATGACATTTGGGTTAACCCGGCAGGGGAGTTAATTATTGTGGACTATAAATCCACCGGTTCGGTTCAGCACAAAATCTACGATGAGTACCGCCGCCAACTGGAGGTTTACCAGTGGCTCTTCCGCCAGAACGGATTTACGGTTTCCGAGACGGGCTATTTCGTTTTTGCTCGGGTCAGCAAGGCCCACGGTTTCTCGGCGCACGCGGATGCCGGACCGGCGGAGGGCGAGGCCCATGAACGCGCGCTTTTGCCCTTCGATATTTTTGTCGAGCCCTTAACCGGCAACCCATCCTGGGTGGAAGGCGCCTTAGCGGACGCCCACCGGGTATTGGACTCGGATACGCCGCCTGCCCCGGGCGGCGATTGCGAACACTGTAAATATCGCCGCGCCGCGAATGAGCATGCCGCAGGGAAAATGTCACATCCCGCCAGTTCTTAGCGGAGATCATCTATTCTATTGTTCTTGAGAACAATAGAATAGATGGAGGGTCTTTGTGCTAATGATTATGCCTGCGCCGATTAGATCTAAGGAATATTACTGGACATTCCATGCGCGCAATAAAATGCGCCAGTACCAGTTGTCGGAGCAAAGGGTACGGCGGGTGCTCCACTCCCCGGCGCGGATCGAGGAGGGGATTGCGCCCAATACTATTGCGGCCATGCAGGTGGTTCCCGCGCCCAAGCGCCCCTATGAGATCTGGGTCATGTTGCAATCTGTAAGTCGAAAGTCAGAAGTTAAGGGTCAAAAGTCAAAGGTCAAAGGTCACGAGTCAAAGATCATTTCCGCCTGGCGCTATCCCGGCCGCACCAAGCCCGGCGATCCTATTCCAGCGGAGATATTACGAGAGCTAAGAATGCTGGCGTGATTTAGCGCAACTTGTCCCACTTGCCTCCGTTCCGTCCCTACGGCACCTTACCACATTATCTGGCTATGACCAGATAATGTGGTAAAGCAATAGTGGCTCCACACCACCATGTTATCTAGCTATGACCGGATAGTGTGGTAAAATAAGTTTGATCGAAAAGCATGGCTGGAATTATCCGAAGAGGGGGTAACTCTCATAAAATACTTAACACCCTGGCAATCAGCGCTGGTTTTTTGGCTATTTCACTCATTTCTCCAGGTTCCAGTGGCGTTATCGTTCAGGGATTGGTTCGGGGTTACTTTCGGAGAAGGTCTTTTGAGAAACACAGGTTTTTGAGAGACATTCGGAGGTTGCAGCGGTTAGAGATGCTAGATTTTCGCGAGCTGGCGGATGGAAATATCAGGATAACTCTGTTGAAAAATGGCCGACGCTTTGTCTTGACCGACAAATTGGATAATCTGAAAATCAAGCGACCGATAGCGTGGGACGGTAAATGGAGACTGGTAATATTCGACATTCCTCATGATCAGCGCCGCGCCCGGGATGCGTTTCGCGAGAAACTTACCGACCTAGGCTTCCATCAGCTACAGAAAAGCGTTTTTATTATCCCATTCCCTTGCGAAAAAGAATTGGATTTTATTATGACCTACTGGAATGTCCAAGACCACGTTTTATTGCTGTATGTCAGTTCTTTTGAGGGAGAAGCCAAACTCAAGCATCACTTTGGGTTATAGCTCGTGTTCCTTAGGCGACAGCCCGCCCCCCTCTGTTTCTTTGCTACTTCTACACCACGCTATCTAGCCATAGCTAGATAGCGTGGTGTAGAAAAGAAGTGGGCTGGGGAGGGAAGGGGAGGGAAGGATGGGGATATTGAGCGAGTTTCGGATACTGGTATAATCAGCCCATGCCTGGTTATCGCGCCGAATATCCCTGGAGAAGCACGGATAGAGCGGCAGGTAGGGATATGCAGCGCTTAATGCTATTCGAGCAGAGGTCGGGCGAGATCGGGCAGATGCTCCAGGGGACATTCAACCTCCCCGAGGAAACAGCTCGGCGTCTGGAACGATTGCTCTTTGATACAGCCGTCGAGCCACAAGAGACAGTTGACCAAATACGCGCGAGCGAGAAATCTTTAGTTTATCACCCTCCTTACTTCCAGGTTCAGGGGGTGAGCGATTCGGCGTTTCGGTGTCCGGATGGGAAAAGTTTTCTGGATTTGTTTACACGCGATAAATTAGCGGAGCACTCATCTCCGGAAACATTGGTCGCAGGAATCGAAGTGGCGGTGGAGTACGAGATGGAAAATTTGTCTAAGATCAGAGAAGCCATGGCAAGCGCCTCTCGGGAGCGGAGAGAATTGGAACATTAATATCCGAAATCTGGCAGAATATTTGTTTAGCACCATGACTAAAAAGCGCTGGTATGGAATAATTCTAGTGGCGGTGATAGTTTTAGTATTAGCGGTAGTTTGGCCCAAACCGGGCCAGGCACCGTCCCCGCCACCCCCTGGTATTTCAGCCGATAACCAAACTCCACCCACCAACATGTTTATCACCAGCCCTGCTTTCAATAATCAGGAAACCATTCCCCGGAAATTCACCTGTTCTGGAGGCGATATCAATCCTGAATTGCAAATTCAAAATGTTCCGACTGGGGCTAAATCACTGGTCTTGATCGTAGATGACCCAGACGCCCCGGGTGGTATATTTACCCACTGGACCATCTGGAATATAGGCTCCAAAACAACTGTGGTGAAAGAAGAAAGCAAGCCGCCGTCCGCGGTGGAGGGTACGACAGATTTTGGCCGGATCGGCTGGGGCGGGCCGTGTCCACCGCCCGGCACGCCCCATCGGTACTTCTTCCGACTCTACGCCGTGGATACCCTGCTTGATTTGCCGGCTGGTGCCAGCCGAAAACAACTCGAGCATGCCATGGAGGGGCACGTCCTCCAGGCCGCCGAGCTCATGGGTATTTTTAGCCGCTGATCTTTTATCCCCATGAACGAACGAGTCATAGACAGTTTGCCGGATGACCGTGTGCCCGAATTGGGCAAGACGCTTGTGCTTAACGTGTGGTGGGTGGATGGCAGGAAGCGCCAGCGCGTACGCTTTTGGGCCACACCGCCCGAGGGGAAGGAGTCCGAGGTTATGGAGGATACATATGAAGAGTATGAACCCGGCAAGTGGCGAAAAGTGCCGGGCGAGCCAGAGGCCGATTATGGCCCAGCGCCCACTAGAAATTCTGGTAATCCGGGCTAAACTGCTATCCCCAGTCCGTCTTGACAGAAATATCGGATTGCTTAATACTCCCATCAATGAAAGAGAGTCTTTCCATCTGTAGCACTGCCCCAGGCGCCCGTTACTTTGCGTTTTACTTTTTTTATCCCGCCACCGCGGCCAGGGAGTCTTAAAGTAGCGAAAAGCGAAAAGCGATAAGCGAAAAATAAGAGCCCCCTGACCGCAGGGGGATTTTTGTATACGTTGCGATTCGGATGCTGGTCGGGTCAAGCGACCTAACTATCCTCCGGGTCGGGACCGCAAGCAATTGCCAACCGAACCGGGCGAGCTCTTTATGAAAAGAATAATGCCGTTTTTTTCCGCGATTTCTGCGGACGGCGAGAATCCGGAATCGGTGCGATTACTAAACGTAATTGCCACCGAACCGGATAGCGGCGCAGGTTTCTCTTTCTGCTGGTGTCTAGGGGTGCGCACCGGTAGTTTTCGCCAAAACGGAAACTACGGGTCCATCTCGTTATATCAGCAGGAGGGAGGCTTAATTCTCCGTATAGGTGATTCTGCGGAGAACTTCCCAACCCGGATACATAACGGCCAGTCCGTAGTGCTCTGGGTCGGCCGTGCCGCTCTCGCCACCCGCCGGCGCGAGATCGTGCGGGCCATCGTGGCCTATGCGATCTCCGGCGACCCTTCGGTCCTGGGAGACGGCAAGTAACACCTGCCGTTTCCCTAAGCCAATCCAGCCCCAGTGGTCCGATTCAAGATCGGACCACTGGGCGCAGTTCTTATCTGAAGATGACTGCCCGTGCAGTCATTCCGAGGTATTCCGAGGAATCTCGTAATCAAAAAATCAGATTTTTCGCACGACCCAGAATGACTAACTGCACGGGATATCATCTTCAGGTCGGAGACTTATCCCGACCTGACTCCAGATCACCATGTCAGTTAAAATATCCAATATTTCATTTAGACCAGAACAAACCCCTTCTTGGATAAGGGTCGGTTTGGTTTGTCTGCGGTCTAATAAGCCAAGCGCCTCTCCTCCGGGAAAGGCGTCAGCGTTTTCCGGAGAAAGCACTTTGACGCATGAAAAACCAAAATTACGAATCTGTTTGCGAACGGATAATCACCGGCTCCGGAATCGGAGTGGTGGGCGACTGCCAAGCATATCTCGGACCAGCCATCCGCTGGCTGGCCGGAGTAGAAAACGGGAGTTACTGCCAGGTGCGAACCGGTACGGCAATCCACTTGGTCTGGCTGCGCCAAGAATTGGGCCGGTTAGCCGCCTCGCTCGCGGTCGGGCAACTGACGGCGAACGAGATGGACGGCTTGTTGCGCATGCGCGGCAAGCTGGCCGAACCCTTGCCGCGGATCCCGTTCCATCGGCGCGCCAGGATCATTCGATTTTGCCAGGCGCTACAGGTCGTCTGCCATATTGGCTCGAAACGCGCCCGCAACATGCTCCGTGGCAGGGGATAGTATGCCCCGCCGATTCACCTTGCGGCTCCCGGAAAGCACGCGCCTCCGGGAGCCGCACATAATCTAACTTCTTATCCGAAGATTGATCCGCCCCGCGTGCCAATCTTCAGGTCGGAAGTATTGACCTGATACTTGCACCTTTACATGTTTCCGGTTTGGGAGAAGATAGTGCGAATTTGCGCGAATCTATACGCGAATCTACGCGAATAGAATATTCTCCCAGGCCGGAAAGGAGCCGCCTGGCGCGTATGACACCACAAGAAACATTAGAGACCGTCACGCCCAGGATGGCCGACGGGGTTCCACTCAACCCCGAGGAATTCTGGGCTGGCGCCGAGGAGTTGCTCCCCGGCACTATCGAAGAGGAGCTCTTCCCCGAGGCCGCCGCCGAGGCGGCCAAAAGGAAAGAAAGGGAAGAGTGCTGGGCATGAAAACCCGAGTGAGCGCAAACAACGCGCTCGCTCGGGTCCCACTTAACAATTTGAAATTTACCCCCTCCTTTTCTAAGGAGGGGGTAAGGGGAGGTCGAATTGATATGCCAAAGCAATACCACCCATGAACAATAAGAATTTTAAAACCGTTCTCATTCTCGGTTTCGGCCGCTTCGGCAAACTTCTGGCCGAGATCCTTAAGCCAGATTTTGACGTGGCCGTTTTCAGCCATCGGGACGTGCAGGCCGAGGCGGCTACTCTTGGCGTCAAGCAGCTGCCGCTCCAGGAAGGCCTGCGCCGGGACGCCGTGTTTTTCGCCGCCCCAATCTCCAAATTTGAGCAGGCGTTGAACGAATGTCTGCCATTTCTCAAAGAAGCCAGGCCGAAACTTCTACTCGACGTTCTCTCGGTCAAAACCTACCCCAAAACTGTTTTCGAGCGTTTCCTACCTCCCGAGCAGGAAGCGCTTTTGACCCATCCCATGTTCGGTCCCGACAGCGTCCGACTGAACGGCGGCCTGAAGGATCTGCCTATCATGCTGGACAAGTTCCGAGCATCCGAGGAAAGTTATCGCTTCTGGTCGGAGTATTTCCGGGGTAAAGGCCTGCGCGTGGTCGAGATGTCCGCCGAGGAGCACGATGAGCATGCCGCCCGGAGTCAGGGAGTGGCGCACTTCATCGGCCGGGTGTTGGAGGACCTGCGTTACTCACCGACCCCCATAGACACGCTGGGTGCTCGGAAGTTACTGGAAGTGGAAGAGCTCGCGCGCAATGATGCCTGGGAGCTGTTCGCTGACCTTCAGAATATGAATCCCTACACCAAAGCCATGCGGGTGGAGTTGGGCGGAGCGGTGGAGCGAATTTACAACCGGCTTCTGCCCAATCGGGTTGATCCCGACACGCTGGTGGTCGGTATCCAGGGTGGTCGGGGTAGTTTCAATGAGCAAGCGGCAAGGTATTATCTGGAACGTACCGGCGTCGAACAACACGACATCCGATACCTACATACTACCGAGAACGTGCTCCAAGCCCTCCACGAAGGTAATGTCGATCGCGGGCAGTTTGCGATCCACAACTCGGTCGGCGGAGTGGTCGGAGAAAGCATCGAGGCCATGGCCAGGTATAAGTTTCGCATCGTGGAGGAGTTCGCGATTCAAATTTCTCACGCGCTAATGGTTCATCCGGACGCCGATCTGGCCCGAGTGGATACCATCATGACTCATCCCCAGGTTTTGGCGCAGTGCAAGCGAACGCTCGCCGAGAAGTATCCGCGGCTCCGGCAGGTGAGCGGCGAAGGGGACTTGATCGACCATGCCCTGGTGGCGGAAAAACTCGGCCATGGGGAACTGCCCAAGAGCATCGCCACCATGGGCAGCGCGCTTTTGGCCGAACTGAATAATCTCCATATTATCGAAGATCACCTGGAAGATCAGAAAGAGAACTTTACCAGCTTCCTCTGGGTCGAACGCCCTACAAGTTAATCCCTCTGACCTGGCCGCAATCGTGTCCCCTCCGCCCCTGTCTCCCTCCGCCTCCCGTCCCCGCCCTGGCGCTGTTTGGAAACCACCGATTTTATTGCCCGAGCTTGTCGAGGGCCATGCCATGTACCCGCCAATAAGCTACCCTTCCACGGGCTCAGGGAATAACTTTTTGACGTTTTCGAACAGCGCCCCCCTACTCTTGCCATTCTCTATGAGATTACGTACTAGTACATGAGTACAGTACACGCGCGCCGCCCTGTCCCCACTGGCCGGTTGAGTCCGGTTAAGTCTCAGTATTTTCTAATCGACAAATGAGCCCGAAATAGCCTGGGCGTAGATGGTCGGTAATTGAGGCTTGAAATGGATGGTTTTGAATAATTCGGCCTTGGCTTTTTGCATGGCAACAGCACACTCGTTATCGCTTTGCCCCAA
>JACRFR010000024.1 GCA_016212635.1 Candidatus Liptonbacteria bacterium
ATTTCTCATGTATAATATTCATGCGAGCAAGGTGTTTTTCTTTGCGACAACAGTGGGGAACTGTGGTCATATGGGGAAAACGCCTTGTTTTATTCAGTTTTCCTACCTATTGATTGTAGCAAAAAGTGCAGGCGGGTCAGGTCCGGGCACTGTTCGAAAACCCCAGGTTTGTCATTCCGGCGAAAGCCGGAATCCAGGTTTTCTTAGTCACTAGATCCCGGGTCAAGCCCGGGATGACACTCGGCAAGCGGGGGAATCAATGTTTTCGAACAGCGCCACGCGCCGCGGATAGAGAAGAGAGAGGGACAAGTGAGGAACAAGTGAGGGAGCAGGAGAATAAGACCTATTGGCCTGATAAGACCCATAAGTCCAGTTGGACCCATCGGCCCTATTGGACCCATGAGTCCAATAGGTCTGGGTGGAGCCGCTACCATTTCAGATATGCTACAATTAACTCATGCGCGCCATTGATTCGGTCAAACAGGAGATCGAAAAAGAGCTGGTTCAACCCTTGCCCAAACTCTCGATCGTGCGACTGGTAGATCTGTTCGTGGAGTACGCCTACACTTCCCGCGCTTCCGACATCCACATTCAACCGGAAGAGAATGGCGTCCGGGTCCGCTTTCGGGTGGAGGGCCTGCTGCGCGATGTTTTCAATAAGATTCAGATCTCTAATGATATTCACGCGGAGATCATTACGCGGATCAAGGTCATTTCCGGCCTCCGGACGGACGAGCACGCCTCGCCCCAGGACGGACGCTTCAAGGCCGCGATCGAAGAATTCGGCAATGTCGACGTGCGGGTGTCTATCATGCCCACGCATTATGGCGAAAACGCGATCCTCCGCATCTTGGCGGCCACCAAGGCCTTTGTTTTGGAAGACCTCGGCTTCAGCCCGGCCGACCTGGAGCGCGTAGAGCGGTCCATCAGTCGGCCCTACGGCATGATCTTGGCCAACGGACCGACCGGATCCGGCAAGAACACCAAGCTCTACACCATCTTGAAGAAGCTGAACCGGCCGGTCGTGTCCATCATCACCGTGGAAGATCCCATCGAATACTCTCTGGATGGCATTACCCAGATCCAAGTTAACAGTCAGGTCGGTTTGACTTTCGCCAACGGCCTGCGGTCGATCCTGCGCCAGGATCCGAACGTGATCATGGTCGGTGAGATCCGGGACCAGGAAACCGCCAACATCGCGGTTAATGCCGCCCTAACCGGTCACTTGGTTCTCTCCACCCTGCACACCAACGATGCCGCGACCACTTTCCCGCGGCTCTTGGATATGGGCGTGCCGTCGTTTCTGGTCGCCTCCACGGTCAATATAGTCATGAACCAGCGGCTGGTCCGCATGCTTTGTCCCTCCTGCAAGCAAAGCCGCTCCCTTTCGGCCAGTGAAACCAAGAGCTTGAAGGAGATCTTACCGGTCGCCGACAACCTGCAGTCCAAGCTCTTTTCGCCTAAGGGTTGCGCCAAGTGCGACCAAACGGGTTACGCCAGCCGGATCGGCGTACGGGAGGTACTGGAAGTAAATGACGAGGTCCGACGTTTGGTCATGAACCGGGCCAGCGCTCAAGAGATCAAACAGGCCGCGATCAAAAATGGCATGACCACCATGGTGGAGGACGGCTTGGCCAAGGCCCGCGCGGGGCTGACCTCGCTGGAGGAAGTCCTGCGGATAATACATGAATAACCCCATCCCGCACCTCGGCAGGTTTTGGGAACGCATCTCCGCCCAAGAGCGGATCAATTTCACCCGTCACTTGGCGATCGTGGTCAAGGCCGGCGTGCCGCTGGTGGCCGGGCTTAAGATCATCCGCCGCCAAGCGGAGTCGCCCATGCTGGGCAAAGTTATCGACCAGTTGGCCCTGGACATCAACAACGGCAAATTCTTATCGGATAGCTTGGCCCAATACCCTCATCTGTTCAGCGATTTCTACATCAGCATTGTGCGCATGGGGGAGTCGAGCGGGACGCTGACCAACAACTTGTTTTATCTGGCGGAAGAGATGGAGAAATCCCGGGATCTTTCGACTAAGATCAAGTCCGCGATGGTTTACCCGATCTTCGTCATGGTCGCGACGGTCGGCGTGGTCGCTTTGCTGGTCTTGGTCGTTTTCCCCAAGATCCTGCCGGTCTTCGCCAGTCTTAAGGCCAAACTGCCCCTGTCCACTCGGACCTTGATCGCGATCATGAACCTGTTGAATGATCACGGACTATCCGTGCTGGTAATTTCGCTCGCGGTGATCATCGCTTGGCGAGTGCTCCTGGCGCGAGTGCCGAGCTTCCGTTACCGAGTCAGCCGGGCGATGCTCTTTATGCCGGTGGTGGCGCCGCTCGCGAGCGGGGTGGCGATCGCGAACCTAACCCGCGTTTGCGGCATTCTCTTGAAGAGCGGCATCCGATTGGTGGACGCCATGCACATAACCAGCCAGACCATGGGCAACTTGGTTTACCGGCGTTCGCTCCAAGCGGCGGCGGAAGATATTCGCCAGGGGGAAACTTTGGCCCAATCCTTGGATAAACACGGCCGGATCTATCCTCCGCTCGTAACCGGCCTGATCGAGATCGGCGAGAGCACCGGCAACCTGGAAGAAAACCTGTTGTATCTTTCCGAGTATTACACCAAGGAGGTGCAGATCAAAACCGGCAATCTGACCGTCCTCCTGGAACCGGCCTTACTGCTCTTTATGGGGTTGATCGTCGGTTTTGTGGCGCTGGCCATTATCACTCCCATCTACGAAGCCACTTCCGCGTTCGGAAGTTAGCATACATAGCGATGAGCGATGAGCGAAGAGTGAGGAGAAAGCAGCACAGAGAAATAAAATTTCCATGCGACAATTTCTGAAGCCGCTCATCGCTCATCGCTCATCGCTCATCGCTAGGTGCGGCTTGACCCTGATCGAGATCATGGTCGCGCTCTCGGTGCTGGTGGTCATCCTGGCCGCGGGCTTGACGATTTCGGTCGGCCAGTATCGCCGGGAACAGATAACCGCGGAACGGGATGTACTGGCAACCCTTCTGCGCCGGGCTCGGAGCGACGCTCTGGCCAATACCAACCAAGCGGATCACGGTCTGGCGGTAACCACCTCCTCCTACGTGGTCTATCAGGGCAGTTCTTACGCCGGTCGGACGGCGGACTATGATCAGCCCTTCGCGCGGACCAGCGGCCTTGTTTTAGGGGGACCGGCCGAGGTTACCTTCCGGGCGCTGGATGCCGCGGTTCTGGCGACCGGCACCTTGACCATCAGCAACAACACCCGAACCCTCTCGGTTTCCGTGAATGAAGAGGGCCGGATCGAGTGGTAGCGAAGAGCGAAGAGCGAAGAGCGAAGAGCGAAGAGCGAAGAGCGAAGATAATCGGCAATGAATAAAAAAAACAGAAAAGTCAAAAATTTGGCCAATAAGCAGGGCAACTCCGCGCGCCCTCTCCTCGCTCCTCGCTCCTCGCTCCTCGCTTCCCACCCAGGCCAGATCATCATCGAAGTCCTGATCGCCTTGACCCTCTTGACCATCACCCTCACAGCGATCTTCTTGGTCGTGTCCGGCGGCCAATCTATACAGACCGACAGCGGTGAAGCTAATCGCGCCTTGGAGATCGCTCGCCAAGGTTTAGAAATAGCCCGCACCACGGATTTCGCCTCGCTCGCGACTACCACCACCTCCACCGGCGCGTTTACTCGGCAGGTCGGTGTGACCAGCATTGATGCCACGACCAAGCAGGTCACGGTTACGGTCAGCTGGCAGACCGACGCTACCCGCACGCAGAATATTCAGTTCCAGACGCTCGTGTCCAATTGGCGAGGCGCGCAAGGTTCGGGCGGGGACACCGGCGGTTCCGGCTTGAGCGGCGATTGGCACCATCCGCGGACCTTGGGCTCGGTGGATCTGGGGGCGGGGGAGCAGGCGACCGGGCTGGATGTCATTAATAAGATTGTTTACCTGACCGCCAAGGCTTCATCCGCGAGCAAGGCGGACTTTTTCGTGGTCGATGCCACAGACGGGGAGCACCCCCAGGTGGTTACCAGTACTAATACTGGCACTGGCTTGTGGGGAGTAGATGCCGCCGGCTCCTATGCTTACGTAGCCAATAATTCCACCTCCGCTCAATTACAAATCATAAGTATTGTGAATCCCGCTAGCCCCAGCCTCATCAAGTCTTTCCAATTACCCGGTGTCTCCGGCTCGGGTGCTATTGGTAATGCGATCTTTTATGCCGATAACAAAGTTTATATAGGGACCAAGAAAGCTACCGGTCCGGAGTTTTTCGTGGTGGACGTATCCGACCCGGCAAATCCAGCGTTTTTGGGAAGCCGCGAGATGGGCGCAGATGTAAACGGGATTGAAGTGGTAGGTACCCTGGCCTATGTTGCCAACTCGGACGAGGAAGAATTGAAAGTTCTGAATGTTGCCAACCCGGCCAGCATTGTTCCCTACGGCGAATTTGATCCCGCAGGTGATTCCGAAGACGGTAAACGTGTCTCGGTCGTCGGCAGCAAGCTGTACCTCGCTCGTTTGGTCGGGGGCAACCATGAAGATCACCACGAATTTCACATAGTCAACATCGCCGACCCCGCGCACCCGGTGGATCTGGGCTCGCAAGATATAGCCGCCGACGTAAATGGACTGGTGGTGCGCGACTATCTTGCTTTCTTGGGGACGTCTGACACTAACGAGGAGTTCCAGGTTTGGAATATCAGCGATCCCGCCGATATATCGCTCTGGAGCTCTTTTAACTTTCCCCAAGTTGTCACCGACCTGGATTATGAGGACAACCTGGTTTACGCCGCGGTCCGCTCTAATGATGGTCTGCGGATAATAACTTCACAATGAGGAGAGAATTGAGAATATAGAATTGAGAATTAAGGGAAGACAAAAACATGAAAAAAGAAAATGGTGCTAAATCAGGTACGGCAAATTCTGGCCGCAGCCCTACTCCCTACTCCCTACCCACCCCTCACTTCTCACTTCTCACTTCTCGCGGGGGCTTCACCCTCCTGGAAGCGGTGATTTATATCGGCTTATTCAGCATCCTATTGAGCTTTACTATCGGTATATTTTTTCAGATCCTGGCCGGATATGGGGCGCACCTTAATCGGGTGGAGACCGATAGCGTCGCCCGCTTCCTGGCGGACAAGATCGCTTGGTCCCTGGCCACCGCGACCGCGGTCAATCAGCCGGCGGTGGGCGCAACCTCGACCGCACTTTCGGTTACCCGCTACAATTTTGCCGGCAACCCGGTGGTCGTAGACCTGGTCGGCGGTACGGCCCGCCTATCCCGCGCCGGCGGCACCGCTTATCCCATAACCGGCAGCCGGGTGCGGGTTAGCAATCTAATTTTTGAACATCTCTCGGCGAGCGGCAATACTCCGGAAGCGGTCAGTTACCAGCTGACCGCGGCGACCTCCACCGCCTCCACCACCCTGGCCGGAACGATTTACCTTATGAAATAGGAGAGAATTGAGAATATAGAATTGAGAATTAAGGGAAGACAAAAACATGAAAAAAGAAAATGGTGCTAAATCAGGTACGGCAAATTCTGGCCGCAACCCTACTCGCTACTCGCTACTCGCTACTCGCTTCCCATCCCTCACTTCTCGCTCTTCGCTCTTCGCTTCCCGTTCCGGCTATGTGGCCCTGGTTACCACGCTGATAGTGATTGTGGTGATGCTGGCCATGGTCTTCACTATTAGTTTAACCTCCTATATGGGCCGGGTGGATGTCTCGCTAAGTTCTTATCAGGAACAAAGCCGCGGTTTGGCCCAGGCGTGCTTGGAGACGGCGCGCTATCGGCTGGTCCAGAATCCGGCCTATGCCGGCAACGAAACCGTAACCGTGGCCAGCAGCACCTGCCGCATCGTTTCCGTAACCGCCTCCAGTTCTCAAAAGATCGTCTTGACCCAGGGCCAGTTCCAGCAAAGTTACAGCAACCTGCGCACGACTCTAAATAGCGGCGATCTTTCCTTAGTAGGCACGGAAGAATTGAAAAACTTTTAGGACTCATTTAAAACTCAATTCTGACCCTTGATTCTCTTTTAGGGTTCATGCCCCGTCAGCTTGCTGCGTCCTCGGGTCATCCCGGAATTTTTCAGAGCTGTGAAAAATATCCGGGATCCATTCAGTATTCCCACCTGGATTCCGGCTCCAGGGCCGGAATGACACCACTTGGGTAGTTTTCAGTTCATACCTCGCAGCTTGCTGCGAGGTAGTTGATTTGTCGTTCCTGCGCCCCGGCATTCGCATCAAACTCCCGCCGCCGAAGCTTCGACGGGCAAGTCGGCGGAGTAGGCAAAGTGGGAATCTAGGATTTCTAGGCCTAGATTCAGGCTCCCCATATCAAATACGTGGCAGGCTTCGGCCGGAATGACAGACAAGCACGCAATTTCGTAGTCCGCAGCAATTAGCGGTAGCACAAATCACACGATTGGACGATCGGACAATCGTGTGAAATGGATCATACACACAGTCCGACGATCGTCGGACTGTGTGTATGGGACGGTGGCGAAACGTTGCGTCGAAGAAAGAATGGAGTGGTCAGAAGACCAGGGAACAGGGTATACTTATTCCAATAAGTTTTCCATGCGACAATTTCTAAAACAGCTTTTCGCTCTTCGCTCCCTTGTCCGCCGCAGCCCCGCCCGCCGCCCGCCTCTTCCGCCGGAGGCGGATCCTCCTCTGGAGGACACTTCTCGCGGGGGCTTCACCCTCTGAGAGCTGATAGTCGCGGTGGCTCTAGTCGTGGTTTTGACCGGAGTGCTTTTCGTCCTGGTCAATCCTACCCAACAGTTACAGAAAGGCCGGAATCAAGCGCGGCGGGCCCACCTTCAGATAATCCTGGGGGCGGTCGGTCAGAATATCGCGGACAATCGGGGCACATTCAATTGCGCCACGGGTGCCCTGCCGACTTCCACTAAAAAGTTGGCGATAGGCGGAGGCAATTATGATATTGCTGGCTGTCTGGTACCGGCCTACTTGCCGAATCTGCCCTTTGATCCTTTTGCCGCGGGCGCGCATTATGCCTCCAACGCCGATTATGATACCGGCTACTATATCATACAAAGCGCGACCACCAGCCGCGTAACCGCCACCGCCCCCTCCGCGGAGCTGGGGGATGCCATCACGTATACCCGCTAACGGATTTACTAAAGTTCTCTACGATCGTAGAGAACTTTAGTAGAAAGGGAAGCTCAGGAACTGGCTTGCAGGTGTTCCACTAGGGCCAGCTCCAGGGGGATCAAAGCGAAGGGGGAGTAGCGCATCTCGGCGTAGGCGCGGATCAGGGAGCGAACGAACTTGGCATGGCGTTCCGGTGAGACCTTCTTGGCCAACTCGGCCGCGCGAGCCAGCTCCTCCGCGGTTAGCTCCGCTTGGATCACGGCGGCCAGTTTGGGATCCGCGGCCAAGGCGATAACTTTTCGAAAATAATGGATCAAATCGCGGGTCAGCTGTACCGCGCTCGCGCCCTCTTCTTGGATTTTAGCCAGATGGCCCAGGGCGGCGGGTAGGTCTCCATTCAGGATATTCCGGGTTAACTCTTCCACTCGGCCCAGGCCGACCCGGCCG
>JACRFR010000025.1 GCA_016212635.1 Candidatus Liptonbacteria bacterium
AAGCACAAAGCGGCGCAGATGCGCCGCAATCTTTGGCAGGGTGGCCGCAAATGCACTGGGCGGCACTTCGTGCCGCCCATCAAAATATAGAAAAAATTCCTGAAAGTTTGCTTATGGTAGCCCTACGGGGAGTCGAACCCCGGTTACCGGCTTGAAAAGCCGATGTCCTAACCGCTAGACGACAGGGCCGGTTTGACTGGCTGGCGCCACATTACAACACATTTAAACTATCGTCATCAGGTGACGATAATATTTGGGGAGGGGGGGTGGCAAGGGGCGGCGCGGCATCTTTATTTATAAGGGATTTTAAAAACTTTGCAATTTAGCCGCCCGTCGCCTATAGTAACCCTAAAGATTCCGTTTCGATTAGTCCTGGTTGATCGTCAATAGTCAATAGTCAAAGGTCAGTGGCGCTGTTCGAAAACATTGATTCCCCCGCTTGCTGAGTGTCATCCCGGGCTTGACCCGGGATCCAGTGACTAAGAAAACCTGGATTCCGGCTTTCGCCGGAATGACAAACCTGGGGTTTTCGAACAGCGCCAAGGTCAGTAGTCATCCGTCAGTAGTCATCAGCGTCAATAGTCAAAGGTCAAAGGTCAATAGTCAATAGTCATTTTTATCCATGCTTCTTTATCTTTCAAGCGAATGGGTCGTTACTTTTCTGCGGATTGTCCTCGGCATCAGCCTGCTGGCGCACGGTTGGCCCAAGGCCGTCAATTTACGGGAGACTGCTCGCCAGTTCGCCCACATGGGTTTTCGTCCGGGTTGGTTGTGGGGGCCGGTTGTCGCCGCGGTCGAGTTGATCGGCGGTATTCTGCTCATCCTCGGTTACGGGACGGGATTAGTCTCGCTGGTCTTGGCTATTGAGTTCGCGGTTATCGTCATCTGGAAGCTCTTCCGGATGGTAGCCTACTCCGCCGGAGGAAAGATGGACCTGGAATTGGACCTGCTTATCCTGGGCGTCTTGCTCCTGCTCCTCGCGAGCGGACCGGGCAACCTTTCCTTGAGCGGCGCGGCCTGGCAGTGATTTAGCAAGCTCTAGAGACTGCTATGCGCGGGCGTGCCCCCATCTGGTACCGTTTAACGGAGCTTTTGCCCGGCGTCTTAAGCTGGGCCACGTTGCTTTTGGCGGTGATATTGTCCTGGCGGCTGCCCGCCGCCGTGGCTGTTTTTATCGTTCTCTTTGATGTTTACTTCCTGATCCGGACAATTTATTTAATCTACCACTTGCGCCGGGCGTTCGGCGCCATGCGGGCCAACCTAAAGACCGACTGGCTGGCGGAGCTAGCGAAGAGCGACGAGCGACGAGCGACGAGCGGACCCTACTCCCCACTCGCTACTCCCTACTCCCTTTCCTGGCATTCCATCTACCACCTGATCGTCCTGCCGATGTTTCACGAGCCGTACGAAGTGGTCCGGGAAAGCTTTGAGAGTTTACTGCGGACCAATTACCCCAAGGACAAATTCCTGGTCGTGCTCGCGCTCGAGGAACGTGCCGGGGAGCCAGCCCGGCAAGTGGGGGAGCAGATTGCGGCAAAATACGGCAATCAATTCGGCAAATTTCTTATCACCGTTCACCCTGCCGGATTGCCGGATGAGATACCCGGCAAAGGATCCAATGAAGCCTGGGCCACCCGCGCCGCCATCCATGAACTGGTGGATCCGATAATAGAGAGTAGCAAGTGGCAAGTAGCGAGTAGTGAAAGCCCCTCTACTCGCTACTCGCTACTCGCTACTCCCTACTCTTACGACAACTTCCTCGTTTCCGTTTTCGACGTGGATACCCAGGTGCCGGGTGGATATTTCGGGCGGCTGACCCATGCCTTCTTGACCGCTCCCGATCCGATGCGCGCCATCTATCAGCCGATTCCGCTGTTCGTTAACAATATCTACGACGCCCCGTCTTTGGCCCGGGTTATCAGCTTCTCCTCCACTTTCTGGCAGATGATGCAACAGGCCCGGCCGGAACGGCTGACCAGTTTTTCGTCCCAGTCGATCCCACTCCGGGTCTTGATCAATGTCGGCTATTGGGAGCGGGACGTGGTGGCGGAGGATTCTCGGATCTTTTGGCAGTGCCTCTTGCACTACGACGGGCAATTCCGGGTGATACCCCTGCTCTACCCCGTTTCCATGGATGTGAATGCGGCGCCGAATTTCTGGCAAACCCTTCGGAACTTGTACAAACAGCAGCGCCGCTGGGCCTGGGGCGTGGAAGACGTGCCCTACCTGTTGCATGGTTTCACCCGCAATCCGCGCATCCCGCTCCGGACCAAACTGCACTGGGCGCTTCATAACATCGAGGGATTTTACGCTTGGGCAACTTACTCGGTTTTGATCTTCCTCCTGGGCTGGTTGCCGGTTTTGCTGGGCGGCCGGGCTTTTAACGACACTCTGCTGTCTTATAACTTACCCAAGGTTACGCAACTCATTATGAGCGTGACCATGATCGGCATCGTAACCTCTATGGTCCTTTCCTTGTTGCTCTTGCCGCCTCGGCCGAAGTGGTTTCGTGTGCGTTACTACCTTTACTACGTCGTGGAGTGGTTTCTGACGCCGGTGGTGTTGATCTTGTTCGGTTCGGTGCCGGCCATCGAGGCCCAAACCCGGCTGATGCTGGGCGGCAGGTTCCGGCTGGGATTTTGGGTCACGCCGAAGAGTAGAGTGAGTAGCGAGTAGCGAGTAGGGAGTAGAGGGGGAGGCCGAAATATGATAGAATTGGGTCGTGCTGGAAGAATCTGTTAAAAACCGAATTAATTCCTACAGGGATTTGCTTGTATGGCAAAAGTCCAAGAGTTTTGCAGTAGATATATACAAAACAACAGAGAATTTTCCCAAAAGCGAAGAATATGGTCTAAAAAGTCAACTGCGTCGAGCTGGAATATCTATGCCCTCTAATGTTGCTGAAGGTTATCGCCGGGGCACGAAAGAATTTATTCAGTTTTTGAAGATCTCATTTGGCTCGGGTGCGGAAGTCGAAACTCAATTAGAAATTGCCCTCGCCCTTGGCTATCTAACCGAAAAACAGGTCCAGGATCTAATGCTTAAATTGGAAGAAATAATGCGCATGCAGAACTCCTTAATTCGTAAGCTCTCAAACAAAAGCAGCAAGTAGGGAGTCGCGAGTAGCGAGTAGGGGAAGAAACAGGGAGTAGGGAGTAGCAAGTAGGGATATGATAGAATAATACCGTACAAAGATTCACTGTTGAATTTCTTGGTCCGAAACTCTACCCACTACTCCCTACTCGCCACTCCCTACCCACATGAATCCCCCCCTACCCCCTACCCCCTACTCTCTACTCCCTTCCCCGCGCGCTTCGCGCGGTGGGTTCACGGTAGTCGAGATCATGCTTTTTGCCGCCATCTTCGCGGTGATTTCGATCACTTTCATTGCGATCCTGACCTCGGTTACCCGGGTACAGGTCCGGCAAACCGGCGCGGCGGAGGTTTCCCAGCAAAGCCAGTACTTATTACAGGCCATCCAGCGCCACGTGGAAAGGTCCAGTTTGGTCGAGTTGGATGCCGGCGTCGCCACCACCTCCCTCAAACTGCGCATGGCCTCCTCGACCGAGGACCCGACCTACATCTACCTGACCGGCACGACCCTATATCTCAAGCAAACGGACAATGGCACGCCGGAGCCGCTAACCTCGGATCGGGTCTCGGTGTCCGGCGTTTCGTTCACCAAATATTCCCAGGCGCCGGCGCGGGACTCGGTGGCGATCGCCTTTACGGTGGCGCTGAATTCCAGCAACCCCCAGCAGCAGTACAGTCAGCCGTTCCAAACTACCATCGCCCGGGTCAATGCGGCCACGTTCGACTCCAACATGGTGCCTTCCTCCTCCAATACTTATAAGATCGGCGCTTCCAGCCAGCTCTGGCAATCCATTAACGACGTCCTTTATTTTAGCGGTTCCAATGTGGGCATCGGCGCGTCCGGCCCGACCCAGGTATTGGAGGTCAACGGCGGGGTGCGGCTCAATACCGGCACCACTAAGCCCAGCTGCGACGCCAACGCCCGGGGCACGTTTTGGGTGACCCAGAACGGCAGCGGCGTCAAAGACAATGTGGAGGTTTGCGTTAGGAACGCCAGCTCGACCTACCTGTGGGCAACCATATATTAGACGCAGGTGGAATTATTCTAATTACCCTAATTATTCTAAGTGCTCTAAAAAATAACCAATGGTCCAGGCCCCAACTTAGAATAATTTCTACAATGATCAATGACCCAAGTTCCAAGATCTATGATCTGGAAGAGAGAACTGCCAAGTTCGGGGAAGAGGTTATTAGATTTTGCAGAGATATGCCCAGGAATGAAGTGACGCGGAGGATCATTGATCAACTTGTGGGTTGCGGCACTTCCGTTGGGGCCAACTACTGTGAGGCGGATGACGCAGAAAGTCCAAAGGATTTTAAACATAAAATAGGTTTGTGTAAGAAAGAATCCAGAGAAGCCAAACATTTTTTGCGCATGTCCGCCACGGCAGTCCCAGAGATTGCGGATCGGGCTAGGAAGCTATGGGTGGAAGCAAAAGAGTTGAACTTGATCTTCAATTCCATCTATAAGAAAATTAAAAAGGACTAGAGAATTGACCTAATTACCCGAATTATTCTAAGTGCTCTAAACAATGACCAAGCTCCAAGTTCCAATCAAAAACAATCAGGTTGTCTTAGAATAATTTCTGCTATTGGGGCTTGTTTAGAACAATTAGGTCAATTAGAACAATTAGAACAATTTAGTTTACTATAATCTACCTATGCGCTGGAAACTTATAATAATAATCGTGGTCCTGATCGCCCTAGCCATGCTATCATTCTTCGTCTTGCCCAAGCTCTACCGGTCGTCCAGCCGCGGCAATCTGCCGGTAACCGGTATCCCGTCGACCAGCGCGCTTAGAAACCTGAATGGCCCGGCCACCACCTCGGCCGAACTTCAGGAGCTGGCTCAAATTCCGGTGCCGGAGATGGACACTAAGAACGCGGCGGAAAATGTCGCCGTGCCGGAAAATGTTACCACTAACGCCAGCACCAACTCCAACATCCGCGGTTTCGGGGTGCGGATCAGGAACGGTTTGTTCGTGCCCGATACCGTCATCGTGCGGCAGTGGGACACGGTGCTGATCAGCTTGGCCTCGGAGGATGCGGACTACCAGCTGATCCAGCCGGACTACGGCATGAAGCCCGCGGTCCTCAAGGGCACTACCACCACCATCGAGTTTTCCGCGTCCGCTCCCGGTCAGTACTATTTCTACTGCCAGAACTGCGCCAACCCCAAAGAAGTGGTCGGTTCCCTGGTGGTTACGCCGAAATAGAAGTGAGTAGGGAGTAGCGAGTAGAGAGTAGGGCAACCCCCACTACTCCCTACTTGCCACTCGCTACCCCCTAATTCTTCCCTACACCCTACACCCTACTCGCTACTCACTTGTGAATACTTGCCCTTGACGCTATCTCGACCCAGCCAGTACCATATATAACAACATTATTAGCGTAAATTCGCGTGTAGATTCGCGCCGTTTCGCTTCTAGTGCTTCCTAAATAAAGGTCAATTTTAATAGTCATCAAAAAGGTCTCCGCCAAAGGCGGATCCGCCTCAGGCGGAAAAAGTTCAATCAACCCCATGTCTAAACGTCTTATCAGTATTCTAGTAGTGCTGGTCATCGTTCTGATCATTCTGGGCGTGTGGATTACGGTCATGCTCACTCGGGCGCCGGAACAGAGAGCCTCGGCCTTCTCGGCGGTTTATCTGGCGTCGGGGGACATCTACTTCGGTAAGTTGTCCTGGTTCCCGTGGCCGAAGCTCACCAACGTTTGGGTGCTCCAGCGGGCCGTAGACGAAAAGGGTCAGACCCAGATCGGCGTCGTGCCGTTCGCGAATGCGTTCTGGGGACCGGTCAACCAGGTTTCCCTGAATCCTCGCCAGGTGCTTCTTTGGGCGAGTCTTCGCGAGGACAGCCAGGTGGTCAAGGCGCTTGAGAACCCAGCCGCGCTCCAACAGCAGCAACAGCAGCAACAGCAGCTGCCGCAAGGCCAGGGCCAGCCTGCGCCGAGTGGCAACGCTCCTGCTCCGACCCCTGCGCCGAAACAGTAATATAGTGAGTAGCGAGTAGCGAGTAGGGAGTAGGGAGTAGAGAGTAGGGAGTAGAGAGTAGGGAGTAGGGAGTAGGGAGTAATTAGGCGACAGTGGCGCTGTTCGAAAACCCCAGGTTTGTCATTCCGGCGAAAGCCGGAATCCAGGTTTTCTTAGTCACTGGATCCCGGGTCAAGCCCGGGATGACACTCGGCAAGCGGGGGAATCAAT